>JAEUKJ010000542.1 GCA_016792665.1 Deltaproteobacteria bacterium
ATGCCGTGGGCCGTCGTCGAGCTCGGCTTCTGGTGCGACGATCCCCAGTCGTCCGACACGCTCGAGCGCGTTCTGCCCGTGGTGATCGACCTGGTCAAGCCGACCAGGCCATGAGCGCGAGGTAGGGCAGGGCGATGGCCGCGAAGTGACCCACGAGGAGGGGCAGCGCGGCCGCATGCGGGTCGCTCGCGACGTGGCTCGGGATGTGGGATGCCAAGAGCGCGACGAACACCGAGGTCGCGGCGATGCGCGGAATGGCGAGGGTCAGCGGGATGCGCGGGGCGCGCCGATAGAGGGCGAGCGTGCCGCCGATCGCGAGGGTCAGCGTCACGGCGAGGGTCCAGCTCGGCAGCGTGTCGCGCAGCACGTGCCGGAAGAAGACCCACCACGCGACGACCAGGACGAGGTGCGTGATGGCCGTCGCGACGAGCGGGGTCAGCACGCAGCCGAGTGGCCGCGGCAGGCGTGACAGCGGCCCGTTGAGCGTGGTGGCGAGCGGCGGCCAGGTCGTCGCGAGCGTGATGGCGAACGCGTTGGCGCCCCAGCCGATGAGCCCGATGAGGGGCGCGCCGAGGTAGCCGCCTTCGACCCAGTGCCAGAGGTCGGAGGCGACCGCGATGGTCTCGACCAGGGACGCGTCGATGACGACCGCGAGGCCGACGACAGCGGCCCGCGCGAGGGGGCGCGTGATCAGCGTCGGGAAGAGGGTGTCGACGATCTGCCGCGAGGACAGGACGACCATCGGCCAGATCGCGACGACGAGCAGCGGCACCTCGTCGAGCTTCAACCACCAGGTGTCGGGGTAGGCATAGAAGCGGTAGCGGAGGATCGAGGTCTCCTCGCCGAGCCACGAGGTCACCGCGATGAGGACCGCTTCGATCGCCAGCGCGCGACGCTTCTCACGCGGGGTCTTTGCGAACAGGAAGGCATACGCGAAACCGAGCACCGCGATGCAAGCAAGCTGAAAGATTGGCGTCGGCATGTCAGTGTTGGAGCGGTCGCTCACGCTTCTGGAACCAGGGACGCATCGTCTCCATCTTCTGGCGTTGCGCGTCGGGGGCGCGGCGTCGGCACGGCGCGGCTTCGACCGAGCCTTCGGGGGCGCCCCAGCGGGCCTCGGGGCAGTCGTTCGGGTTCCACGCGACCTCGATGGCCGGGCCGCGCTGCATGAGGTCGTAGAGCGACAGCGTGAACGGCGTGCCGTCGCTGCGCTGGTAGGTGACGTTGCGCTTCTTGGCCTCGGTCTCGGTGAGCGCGCGGAGGCGGGCGTCGCGGGTCGGGGCGGGCTCGCCGTCGGGCAGGACGAAGCGGCCGGGGTGGCGGCCGACGCGGGCCGGGAAGTCGAGGATGGTGTCGATGGCGATGAGCATGCGCATGTCGCGTGACGGGGTCGAGTAGTCCTCCCACGGGCCGGCCGTGAGGAAGATGTCCGAGCCGTCGGGCATGCCGATGACCTTCGGGTTGGGCTTGTCGAAGTAGGCGCGCACCGCTTCGATCGACTCGACGCGGCGCAGCGCTTGCTGGTGGAGCGCGTCGAGGATGCCGATGAGCGCGATGTCGGGCGCCATCGGGCGCGGGCTGATGAGGGCGTCCATGGCTTCGTAGAACCCTTCCTGGCCGCGCGACCACTGTTCGACCGAGTAGTCGCCGTAGTCGATCGACTGCGCGATCTCTTCGTTGCTGAGCTCGACCATCGTGTCGCCGCGCTTGCGCACCGGGCGGAAGCGCTTCCATCCCGCGCCCGCGACGGCGTCGTCCTTCGGGAACAGGAAGGCGCCCTTCCAGAAGACGCGGCGGCCGACGGTGCCATCGGGCTGCGCGTCGACGGCCATCAAGATGCCGGCCTGCGTGTCGGTCTGGGGATACCAGCGCAAGACCATCATCGTGTGGCCGTACGGGTCGGCATACATGGTGCCGGGGCGCAGGCCGTGGCGGTCCAGCTTGACGGGGTAGAGGTCGGACTTCTCGTCGCCGGGGGCGCCGCGCAGCGAGCTCGAGTGGATGGTGCCCATGAGCTTGCGCATGAACGCCTTGAAGGCCATGACGCGGTTCGCTTCCGTGGTGGGCAGATCGCTCGTGACGAGGTCCACACCGCACGACGGTGGGCGCTCGGCGTTGCCGCGGCGGCAGTTGCGCATGGCCATGGGCAGGCCCATCTTCCACGCGAAGTAGGCGCGCAGCGTGTACGGGAAGTCGGCGCAGTCGGGGTTCGCGCGCAGGCCGTCCTTGTCCTCGCCGAGGCCGAGGTGGTCATAGAGGAGGTTGCGCTCGGGGTCCTTCAGGACCAGGGCCAGCGGGTTCCACGAGACGTCCTCGGTGGGTGGGGCGTCGAAGAGGCGCTGGATCCAGAGGCTGTAGAGGTTCTCGGTGTCGCGCTCCCACCGGATGCGCGTCTCCCAGTGCGGGTCGACGCCGACCTCGAGGGGGCCCGGGCCCGAGGGGCCGTTGCGGACCTCGATGTCCTGGCACGCGAGGAGGGTCCCGCCGTTGACGAGGGCCACGCGCCAGTCGCCCGCGGCGGGGCGATCGATGGTCGCGACCAGGCCCAGCGGCGGCCCTTCGAAGGTCGTGAAGGGGACGGTCGTGAGCGGTGTGGTAGAGCCCGGGGCGAGGGCGACGAGCGTCGTCGAGGGCGCGAGCGGGCCCTCGCTGGTGATGAGGATGCGCATCGGCGCGCGCGTGTGGGGGCGGCGCGGGGAGTTGAAGATGGCCAGATCGAGGGAGTCGGCGCAGGTCTTCTGGGCGCGCAGCGTCGCGGCGTCCAGCGTCGCGGGTGCCGGCGTGGGGTCGGCCAGGACCAGCGGGGCGACGGCGAACCAGAGTGGGAGGATGAATGTCATGCGGCGCCTCCCATACGATGATCCGACGCGCGGGGTCCACAGGTCTGGTCGGGCCCGAAGGTTGCGGCCCGGGCGGGGCGATCGCCGTGGCGTCAGGGCGTCATAGGAGGCCGTCGATGAGCCCGACTCAGCGCGGGCCGCGTCGGGCGTCGCGACGAGGAGGGCGGCGAGCAGCGTGGCACGCCCGGCAGCGAAGCGAGCGTCATCATGGGGAACCTCAGAGGGCGCGGCCGAAGACCGCGAGGCGCTCGATGCGCTGGAGGAAGGCCGTGCGCTTGGTGCCGCGGCCGCGCTCGAGGTCGGTCACGTCGATGCGGTCGATGCGCACCGTGCGGTGAGGGGGCGCCGCGTCTGGCCCGAGTCCGGGCGATGCGCCCGCGGGGCAGGGGAGGAGGTACTCGCTGATGGCCGAGAGCGCGTAGGGTCGGCCGTCGAGCTCGCCGAGGTAGAGCATGATGTGGCCGGGCATGTAGAGGAAGACGATGCCCTGGCGATCGGCTCGGCGGATGGCCTCGAGCTTTTCGGCTTCGGAGAGGGCGCCGACCTCGAGGGTCTGGCCGGCCTGGGCCTGCACGCTGGAGTTGCGGCCGAGGCGGAGATCGAAGGTCGCCATCGTGTCGAGCAAGAGGCCTGAGCAGTCGCGGAAGCCGCCGAGCCCACCCCACGAGTACGGGTCGCCCAGGCGCTGGAAGGCCAGGGTGAAGACGTTCCTGCGCGTGAGTGGGAGGACGCCGGGGCGAAGCGCGGGCGACTTCGCGACGAAGGCGTCGTCCCAGCCGCGGTGGGTGGGGATCAAGATCTGATAGAAGCTCTCACTTTCGGAGACCAGCGGGAAGGCCGAGCCGAAGCGGAGGAAGCTCAGGTCGCCGTGCGCGGTGGTCGCCGGCACGAGGTCATCGACGACCGTGAGGCGCGGGCGTTCGCGCAGGGTGCGCGCCTCGGCGGGTGAGAGCGGGGGCGACAGCAGCGGCGACTCGAGCCAGCCGACGCCATGCCCGGCCTGCACGTAGAGCCAGCCATCGCGGGTCTGGCGCAGCACGCGCACGAGGTCGCCGGGCGGGAGGCGCGAGCACTGGTTCCGGTCGAAGGCGCGGTCGATGCGGCCGCGGTAGAGGCCGGCCGCGAGTGGGATGCAGCGGAGGTCGGCGGGCTCGACGAGCGCCTGGAGGGTACCGCCGAGGCGGGACGGGTCGGGCGGGAGGGAGGCCTCGATGCGCGGGCGCACGGCGGCCCAGGCGGCCTGGTAGCGGCTCGGCTCGAGGGGGGCGCGCGGGTCGCTGTCGGGTGTTGGGCCGAGCTGGTACTCGCCGCTCTGGACGCGCTCGTCGATGTGGGAGAGGCGGTCGACGAGCTCGCGATCGACGTCGTCGAAGGCCGGGCCAGGCTCGGCGAGGGGGTCGCGCCAGGCGCCGGCCGTGAGGGTGTTGCGCACGTTCAGCGCGGCGATCCCGGCCGGATCCAGGAGCTCCTCGTCGAGGTCGGACCGCTGGAGCCAGGTGTCGAGAAGGCGCGCTCGCGGCGGCGTGCCGTCGGGCAGGCGATCGGACGCGAGCCAGGTGACCGTGTCCTTGCAGGCGCCAGCGAAGGGCTCGGGGGCCTGGGCGAAGGCGGGCGCGCGGCCCAGGACGGGCGCGAGCACGAAGGTCAGTGCGAGGATTCGGGTGCGCATCGCGCCTCGAACGGGTGGGGCCTGGAGCTCATTCGCACAAGGCCTCGCGAAGCGAGGCTGCCGACGAGCTCATTCGCACAAGGCCTCGCTAAGCGAGGCTGCCGGCTAGCTCATTCGCACAAGGCCTCGCTTAGCGAGGCTGCCGACGAGCTCATTCGCAGGTCTACCACATCCGAGGCGCGACGTCCGTCACTGCACCGTGAAGACGATGCGGGCGTAGCCGTTGTTGTAGTTGCCCGTGCAGGTCGTGTTGTACCAGATGGGGCGGGCGCCGAGGGTGTAGAAGGAGCTCCAGCCGCCGGACCAGGTGTTCATGGCGCTCTGGCCGCACTGGATGGCCTCGGGGAAGACGAGGTCATAGTCGAGCTCGGACCAGGTGTCGCCCTGGGCGTCATCGGGGGCGTTCTCGGCGACGGTCATGGCCGGCGTGGCCGCCGTCACGAAGAAGCCGGGCTGGCCCTGGGTGGCTCCGTCGACCGAGATGGTCGCGATGAAGCCGCTGACCACGCGCGCCGTGTCGACGGTGTGGACGCCGACCACATGGCAGCCGGTCGTGACGCCCTCGATGGTGTCGGTGAGGATCGTGGACCAGCCCGGGCTCCCCGCGTTCGCGTTGATGAGCTGGCCATCGAAGTAGAGGCTGCAGCGGTCGTCGCAGGCGTAGCGCACCGTGACGGCGTGGGACTCGCCGTCGGCCGGGACGTTGACGCAGCCACCCGGGGCGCCGTTGGGCAGGATGACCTCGGTCGGGCCGGTCGGGGTGGTGCACGGGGTGTCGCTGCTCGTGGCCTCGAAGGTCGCGAAGTTGCCGGTCATGGTGTTGTCGAAGCACAGGGTCTGATCGACCGGGTCGTAGACGGTCGAGACGCAGGGCACGACGGTGGGCTGGCCTTCGTTGTCGACGGTCACGCAGTAGCCGTCACCGACGGTGTCCAGCGGGTTCTCGCCGCAGGTGAGGCCGAGGCCCGGGGCAGTCGTGACCTGGCCGGCGTCGTTGCCGACGACGAGGTTCAAGGGCACGTCCCAGTTGATGTACGGGGTCGTGGCATTCTCGTCGCTGAGCTCGCCTTCCGAGGCGGTCGCGGTCGCGCGCAGCCAGCAGTAGCGGTCGGCCTCGGGGTCGGCGTCGGTCTGGACGAGCTCGGCCACGTCGATGCCGATGGCCACGTTCCAGTAGAGCTTGCGCATGTCGGCCGCGACGTTCAGGCGCTCGACGCCTTCGTAGATCGCGTACTGCCACACGCCGTCGCCGGCGACGGGGTCGCTGGTGACCGGGCGATAGACGTTGCCGGGGCCGGCCGCGGGGTCGAGGGTCGCGACGCGCGTGGCCGAGGCCGGGGTCGCGCCGCACCAGATGCCGAGCTCGCTCATCGAGAGCTGGGTGTCGGCGCCGGGGCCGGCGGTGCAGGCGAAGGCCATGACGACCGTCGGGCCGCGCGTGCCGTCGGGGCGGAAGAGGAGGCCGCCGTCGCCCGCGCCGCAGTCGGCCTTGGCCGAGCAGAAGATGTCCGAGAAGTTCACGGCGATGTCGAAGAAGCCCTGCTTGGCCGCGCGCATGATGGCGAGGTTGAACTGGATCTGGGCATCGGCGTTCTCGACGCAGTCGACCTCGAGGGTACACCCGTTGGCGCAGGGGTCGCGCCACTCGCCGATGTCGGCCGTGCCGCCCGCGTTGTAGAGGCCGTCGACCCAGAGGGTGACCGAGTTCTTGCGGACGCCGCTCGGGCCGTCGGCATCACAGGTGCCGATGTAGGTGACGTCGCCGCCCGGGCCGTTGCCGAAGTTGTTCGAGCAGATCGTCTCGCCGTCGGCCGAGCCGGGGACGAGCGGGTTGGTCGCGGTGTTGCCCGGGTCGGCGTTCTGGTTCTGGCCGAGGCGGGTGAGGTTCGGGTCGCCCTTCTTCCACACGACGTCGCCGGTGCCGCCCGGGCCGTTGTTCACGCGGAAGTCGTAGCAGGCGAAGCCGATGCCCGGCAGCGAGAGCGGGGCGATCGCGATGGCGAGGCCGTCGGCAGGGGCCGGCACGTCAGCGCTTCCAGCGCAGGCGGCGAGCGCGATGACGGACGGGACGAAGAGGGCGGTGCGTCGTGTGAGCACGAGGACCTCGCGAGTGCGCTGATGAGACGTTGAGACGGTGGGCCTACCGCATGAAGGCTTCGGAGGGACACTAGGCGTCGCCGAAGTCGGCGTCAACCTCCGGTCTGAGTGCGACGGATAGAGGTAAGAACGCCGTCGGATCGGTCGTGCGACGACGATCGCGTCGCGCTCGCGCTAACGGCGGAGGCGCGCGCGGACGGCCTCCATACGGCTCCGGCGACGTGCGGCCTCGTCGTCCTCGCTGAGAGGTTCATCAGGACGCGAGCGCGCGGGTCTTGGGATCGGAGGCCGCGGCGCCGGAGGCAGGGACGCAATCGGAGCCGGGCGTGCGGGAGGCGGCGACGCGATCGGAGCCGGGCGTGCGGGAGGCGGCGACGCGACTGGTGCGGCCTCGGGCTCGGGCTCGACCTCGGGCGCGTCAGCCTCGGGCTCGGACGGGATCCGCGAGGCCAGCCGCGAGCGCACGAACGGGCTCGGCTTGCGCGTCGGCTCGGGGCTCGCACCCGGCGTCGGTGCGGGAGTGCTCAGCGCGCGGGCCAGCGGGCAGTCGGGCGCCGTGTCGCGCCCGCGCCGATAGGACTCGAGCAGAGCGCGCGACCCCTCCGCGAGCATGCGCCGCACCTCGCGCCGCTTCCCCTTGATGCGCGCGATGTGCATGTGGTCGTAGGCGGTCGTCTGGTGGCGCATCCACGCGATGACCGCGGCCTCTGCCCGCTGGGCCACCGGGATGCGCTCGGTGCGCGCGACCGTGCCGCTGCCCACCGGAGTCGCGTGCTCGGCGACGCGCCGCGCGAGCTCGTGCGCCACCGCCTCATGTCGCACGTGGAACGCGAGGAACGCCTCGACGTGCCGCGTGAACTCGATGACGTAGTCGGCTTGCTCGCGCGCGCGGCGCGCCCGTCCCGCGGCGAGCTTCTTCTCGTGGTCGGGGCTCGCGCGCTGGAGCTCGGTCGCGGCCCTGGCCCGCTCGACCCGCTCGGCCGGGGCCCACACCCCGCGCGAGAAGACCTTCGGCCCGCGCTTTTCCTCGACCACCCAGTGCGGCCCGGTCTTCACCTTGCGCGTCAGCAGCGCGTCCCCCGGCGGCACGTGCACCCACCCCTCAGGGGTGGGCGTCGGCTGTCCACTCGGCAGCGTGACCCAGCCCGCGCGCGCGTGCGGCGTGACCGTCAGCGTGGTCGGGGTCGACAGCGGTCCTCGCGTGGGGGGCGTCTCCTGGGGCATCGGCAACCTCCGCCCCCGAATAGGAGTTGGCCCGCGTCGCGTCAAGCATCGCGGGCCACTCGCCCCAAGCCCGGCCGACCCCGGCCGCCTCTGTGCGTCGTGACGAAGGCCCGGCAGCGCCAGGCCCCGTCATCGTCACTCAGCTCACCCGGCGCCGCGCCGCGAGCAGACCCAGCACGCCGAGTGCTGCGAAGATCGCCCACGCGCTGTTCGCGTCGCCGCCCGAGCACGCGCCCGCGCCGCTGGCCGCGAAGTCCTCGTACGGAGCGTCGTCACAGAGGTCGCCCTTGCCGTCGCCGTCGCTGTCGACCTGGTCGGCATTGGCGAGCGCCGGGCAGTTGTCCTCGATGTCGATGACGCCGTCCGCATCCGCGTCCTGGCACGCGTCGCCGACCCCGTTCGAGTCGCCGTCGGCCTGGTCGTCCGCCACCGCCGGGCACACGTCGCAGCGGTCGCCGACCCCGTCGCCGTCGCCATCGGTCTGCTCCGCGTTGGCCACCGTCAGGCAGTTGTCGACCAGGTCGAAGACCCCGTCCGCATCCGCGTCCTCGCACACGTCGCCGACCCCGTCGTCGTCCGCGTCCGCCTGGTCCACGTTGACCACCGTCGGGCACACGTCGCAGGCGTTGCCGATGCCGTCGCCATCGCTATCCAGCTGGTCCGTGTTGGCCACCGTCGGGCAGTTGTCGTTCTCGCCCAGCACCCCGTCCTGGTCCGCATCGGCCGAGAACACCAGCACGCAGTCGGCGGTGCCGGTGTTGCCCGAGACGTCCTCGCCGAGCACCTGGAAGCGCACGCGCAGGGCCGGGTCCAGCAAGCGACCCGACACCACGAGCTCTCCATCGACGACCGCCACCGGGCACGCACCCGGCCCGACCGTCCCCGTCACCTGACCCTCGGAATTCAACGCCTCGCACACGACACCGTCGATGCGGACCTCGACCTCGCACGCGTCCTGGGCCGTCCCCTTGAAGGTGCCGATGACGTCGTTCGCGCCGGCCGGGCACGCCACCGTCGGGGCCGTCACGTCGCGCACGTCGAGCTTGGTCGTGCAGGTCGACACGTTGCCGTTCGGGTCGGTCGACGTGAAGAGCACGTCGTTCACGCCCACCGGGAAGCGCCGATCCTGCGACAAGGTCGTGACCTCCACCGCGCAGTTGTCGCGCGCCGCCGCCTGCACCACGCCACTCCACGCGCACGTGTCGGCCGGCGCCTCGACCACCCGCTCGGTCGCGCAGTCCAGCACCGCGGGCTCGCGGTCCTCGACCTTGACCTCGACCTCGCAGGTCGACGTGAGCCCGGCCGCATCGAGCGCCGTCCACGTGAGCTTGTTCGTGCCGACCGGGAAGATCGCCGGGGCGTTGTTGTAGACGATGACCTCGCCGCGGCAGACGTCGCTCGCCGCCGGGGCCTCGGGCACCAGCGTCGCCCCGCAGGTCCCGACGTCGGTCGGCACCGTGATTGCTTGGCCGCACTGGATGCTGGGCGGGGTCGTGTCGACGACCTTCACCTCGGTCACGCAGGCCGCGCGGTTCTTGTTGCCGTCCTGCACCGCGAACACGACCGGCGTCGTGCCGATCTCGAAGCTCGACGGCACGTCATCGCTCACGTCCATGACCCCGCACGGGTCGTTTGCCGTCGGCCCTGCCAGCACCACCGTCGCGCGCCCGCCACCCGAGCACTCGAAGGTGCCGCCCGCCGCGCAGGTCAAGGTCGGCGCGACCGCGTCCAGCGGGCAGTTGCTGGTCGTCACCGTCCAGCTCGCCACCGCCGGCGTCGGGTCGCAGAGCCCGCTCGCCACCGTGCACGCACGCACCTGGAAGGTGTGCTCGCCCAGCGCCAGCCCGCCGCTCGCCAGCGTCATCCCGTCCGCGCTGCACGCCTGCCACTGGCCCTGATCGACGCGGCACTCGAAGGCGACCTGCCCGTCCATGTTCGGGCTCGCGTAGTCGAAGGTGGCGTCGTCCGAGGGGCCGACCTGGATCGGCGGCCGATCGGTGATGCGCGTATCCGGCGCGGTCGTGTCGATGACCCAGCCCCACGAGGCCGGGGTCGGATCCCAGTTGCCGACCGCGTCGACCGCGGCCACCCACACCTTGTGCGCCCCGCCAGCCAGGCCTTCCAGGTTCATGATCTGCGCACACGCCGTCCACCCGACCGCGCCGCCCGCCGGGGCCGAGGCCACGTCGATCGCGCAGTAGTAGGTCACGTCGAGCTCGTTGGACGAGAACGCGAAGGTCGCGTTGGCGCTCTGCGACGGGTCGGTCGGGTGCACCGGGATGAAGGTGTCGGGGGCCGTGGTGTCGACCGCCCAGCGCCACAGCGCGGGCGTCGGGTCGACGATGCCGACCTCGTCGATGGCCGCGACCTCGAAGGTGTACTCGCCGTCGGGCAGCCCCGAGAAGCCCATCGTCCCGCCGCTGCAGTCGGTCCACGAGCCGCCGTCGAAGCGGCAACGGAAGCTCGTGATCCCCGGCTCGCCCGGCGACAGATACGTGAAGCTCGCGCTGGTCGCGTTGGTCTGGGCCTGCGGGCCGGCGCTGATCTCCGTCTCGGGCGCCGAGAGGTCCACCACCCAGGTGTGCGAGGCCGGCGTCTGATCGGCCACGCCCGCGGCGCTGACGACATAGACCCACAGCGTGTGCGGCCCTTCGCCGAGATCATCGTAGCGCACCGACTGGGCGCAGCGCGCGTAGGCATTGGCGGCGGGCGGCGAACCGGCCGCGTCCAGCGCGCACCACCACGAGCCGACCTCGGCCACCGTGGTCCCGAACGCGAAGCTCGCGGTCGTGCTCTGCGAGGGGTTGCTCGGGGCGACCGTGATGATCGTATCCGGCATCGTCTGATCGATGCGCCACGCATAGAAGGCCGGCGTCGAGTCGGCCGCCCCGTCGGCGCCGATCGACCGCACCAGGAAGGTGTGCGGCCCGTCGCCGAGCGACGCGTACGAGACCGCGCCGCCGTCGCACCGCACCCACTCGCCGCCGTCCAGGCTGCACTCGAAGTTGGTGTTGGTCGCGTTGGCGGGATCGATGAACGTGAAGGTCGCCTCGCGCGAGGCGGTCACCGCTGGCGGCTGCGAGGTGAGGTTGGTCTCCAGGCGCTCGCAGATGCTGGCCCCGGCCGCGCCGTCGTCGGCCGTGCCGTTGCAGTCGTTGTCGATCGCGTCGCACGTCTCGACCGTCGGCTGACCCGGCGTCGCCCCGCACACCAGCGCCCCCGATGCGCACGTGAAGGCTCCGGTCCGCTCGCACGCACCGACGCCGACCACGCAGATCTGGTTGTTCGGGTACTCCTCGTCGGTGCGCCCGTCGCAGTCGTCGTCCACCGCGTTGCAGCTGCGGTCGTTGCTGGCCGGCGCGCCCGGCGCGCAGCTGTCGACCTG
>JAEUKJ010000562.1 GCA_016792665.1 Deltaproteobacteria bacterium
GGCGTGATGGTGCTCTTCCACTTCATCTTCTGACGGGTCGAGGGCGAGCTTCGCGAGCCGAACAAACAGGCTGGCCAAGCTCGCTCTCGAATGGTAGCTAGCGCTCGTCGCGGGGCGAGCAGGACTTGCCAATCCAGCCCCTTGCGAGTGCACCTGTCCGAGCGGAACGAATCAAAAGATTCGGGTGGAATTCTGGCGGGTGCGGAGCAACGAAATTACGGTGTCCATGCGTGGGCGTTCCTTCCGAGGCCCTCGCGACGGCGTGTCTGGGGAGACACGTCGAAGTGGACGCGCAGCCACAAGAACGCGCGAGGCTGACGTGCGGCCGCGATACAGGGCCTGGCACATGAATTGCCCTTTGCGCGACGTGAGCTGCGAGACGGCTCGCTGAGCCTCGAATCCAGGAGTGAACGATGGACGGAGTGGTGGGAGTGCTGGCGGTGGCGGGAGGCTTCGGTCTGGCGCTTGGTCTTACGATGCTCGGGATGAACATCGTCCTGGCGTTCATGCCGACGCGTCGCCGCGATGTGAAGAGCTCGAAGTAGTCGCGCAGGTCGGGCTCGGGGAAGGGCTCGACGAGGTCGTCTCGACGGGTGATTCGCACGAGGTCTGGCGTGGCCAGGCTGCCGGCGAATCCAAGGTCAGCCGACCTCTGAGGTGATGGCAGTCGCGGAGACGCGCCGAGCTACCGTTGGTGGCCTGGCTCTCCGCCGGGCATAGCGCTGTGCGAGGCGTCGTGCGGCGTCGTGCCCCAGGGCTTGCGGACGGTGGACAGGCCCACTATGATCCCAGCGTTTCCGTCGGGGTCGGGGTCGACCATTCCAGGGATGCGGTCGCGCTGGGCGGCCGAGCTGGTTCGTGCGAAGCTTTGACCGAAGTCGTACGGATCTCCCAGAGCAGTCGGTGGTGCGCCACTGACGCGGCCGCCGTGAGGGCGGCCCGCACGAACCGGGTGGTCGACGGCGACCATCGCCCCACGCGAAGTCACGGAGCTCGACATGGCGACCAAGCAAGAAGAGGACAAGAAGCTCATCGAGGAAGGCCTCGAGGCGCTGACCGAGAAGGATGGCGAGACCAAGGCCGAGATCGCTGAGCGTCAGCGGATCTTCGCCGAGCTTGCCGCGCGGATCGAGCAGCCCGGCCTCCAGGACAAGATCCTCGAGCGCTACCAGTCCATCGGCAAGAACCTGCTGGCCGACAACCTGCCGAGCCGGGTCGATCCCAACATCGCACGCGCCCTGCGGCCGATCCTCGGCGACGTCAGCGACGTCCGCGTCCACACCGGCAAGGTGGCCTCGGAAGCGGCCTCGGCGATGCAAGCGCGCGCGTTCGCCATCGGCGACAAAGACATCTTCATCGACCGCCAGGAGTTCGACCCCGCGAGCGCCGAGGGCGCCACCCTCCTCGCCCACGAAATCGCGCATACCCGTGACGCCGCGACCGGCTTCGCGTTGTCGTCCAAGCACGGCAACACGACGAGCGCGCGTGAAGAGTTCGCCAAGGAAGTCGAGTTCCGCTTCGCGCGCGAGTGGAGCGACGACGGCGAGAACCCGTTGGCCGAAGAGAGCGACACCTCGGCCGGCGTGGGCGCCGACGGGATGCGCAAGGAGCCTTCGGTCGACAAGCAGCTGCTCGCCGAAAAGATCATGCAGATCATCGAGAAGCAGGAGCGCACGCACGGCGAGAGGCACGGTCGCTAGACCTGCACTGCGGCGGTCGCGAACCACTCGCGGCTGCCTAGTCTCGAGACAGCGCGATGCGGAGGGCCCGGGTGACCGGGCCTTCGTCGTTCTGGGGGCCGACGGGCGCGCCGTCGAGGTGGCGCACGGGGGCGACGGGCAGGGTCGCCGAGGTCGCGAAGAGCTCGCTCGCGAGGCGGAGCTGGTCGCGGTGAGGGGCGCGCTCGAGGACGGTGATCGGCGCGGCGACCCGCGCGTCGCCGTCCGTCGCGAGATGCTGGCTGTCGGACGCCATCCGGTGGAGGCATGCCAGGGCGCGGGCGCGGGCGGTGCCTGGCAGGATGGGCGCCGAGGTCGGCGCGGTCATGACCGAGGTCCCGTCGGGGCCGGCAAAGACGGCAAAGAGGTTGGTGGCCGTGCCCTCGAGGGCGAAGCCCGCGGCGTCGAGCCAGAGGCC
>JAEUKJ010000582.1 GCA_016792665.1 Deltaproteobacteria bacterium
GGAGGCGACCTTCTTCGACGACGCGCGCCGCCTCGCGCCGACCGCCATCGTGGCCACGCCGAGCCTCTACGCGCGGGCGCGGGCCGAGGTGGTGCGCGGCTTGAGGGCGCGGGGGCCACTGGTGTCGCTTCTGTCGCGGTGGGCCGATCCCGAGCCGAGCGCGCAAGGTGAGACCACGTTCTTCGGTCGTGCGCGCGCGTCCCTCGGCGGGCGCGTCGTGCGTCCCGCGCTGGCCGAGCGCTTCGGCGCGCGCGTGCGGCTCTTGGTGTCCGCTGGCGCCCCGCTCGACGAGGGCGTGCAGGGCTTCTTCGTGCGCCATGGGCTCGCGCTGCGCCAGGGCTATGGGCTCATCGAGGCCCTGGGGATCACCCACCTCGACCTCGCCTCGCCGCCGCGCATCGGCACCGTGGGCCCGCCGCTGGGCGACCTCGAGCAGCGCCTCGGACCCGATGGCGAGCTGCTGGTGCGCGGGCCCCAGGTATCGCCCGGGTACTGGCGCGACCCCCTCGCGACCGACCAGTGCCTCTCGGACGGATGGCTGGCGACCGGGGATCTCGCGCACATGGACCTCGACGATTCGGTCACCATCACGGGCCGGAAGCGCGAGATCATCGTGCTGACCAACGGGCGCACCGTGGCCCCGCGCCCGATCGAGGCGCTCTTGCGCGAGGACCCGCTGGTCGCGCAGGTGCTGGTCCATGGGCACCGGCGACCCTTCGTGACGGCGCTCATCGCGCTCGACAAGAGCGAGCTCCAGGCCTTCGCGCGCGAGCTCGAGCCGCACGCGGACCCCGGCCACGCGTCTGCGACCGAGCCTGGTTCCACGCGGCCTTCGACGATCCAGGATGGTCGTCACCCGGCCGTGCACGCGCGCATCGAGGCGTTGGTGCAGCGCACCAATCAGCGCCTTCCCCCGCATGCGGTGGTGCGCAAGTTCGCCATCCTGCCTGCCGAGATCACCGCCGAGAGCGGGGCCCTGACCCCGACCCGAACGCTGCGGCGCGCGCTCACCGCCGACCGCTTCCGCTCGATCCTCGAGTCCTTCTACGCCGAGTCCTACTGATGTCGAACCCCGCTTCGCGAACGACCCCCAACGAGCCCGTCGACGCCTCCGGCGCGGGCGCGCTCATCATCATCCCGACCTACGAGGAGCGCGACAACCTGCCGCGCCTGGTCGACGCGATCTTCGCGGTGGTGCCCAAGGTCCACCTCCTCATCGTGGACGACAACTCGCCCGACGGGACGGGGCAGCTCGCCGACGCGCTCGCGGCCAAGGACGGGCGCGTCCACGTCATGCACCGGGCCGGCAAGCTCGGGCTCGGCACGGCCTATATCGCGGGCTTCAAGTGGGCGCTCGGCCGCGACTACCATCGCATCTTCGAGATGGACTGCGACTTCTCGCACCAGCCGAAGTACCTCGCCGACTTCCTCCAGGCCTCGTCGACGGCCGACCTCGTGCTCGGCTGTCGCTACATGAAGGGTGGGGGCACCGAGGACTGGACCTGGTTCCGACGCTTCGTGTCGAAGGGCGGCAACTTCTACGCGCGGGCGGTCATGGGGCTGCGCTTCCGCGACCTCACCGGGGGCTTCAAGTGCTTCCGCCGCGAGGTGCTGGAGGCCATCGACCTCGACGCCGTCAAGAGCAAGGGCTACGCCTTCCAGATCGAGCTCACCTATCGCGCGCACCTCGCCGGCTTCCGCATCGCCGAGGTGCCGATCATCTTCCCCGATCGGAAGGTCGGTCAGTCGAAGATGTCGGGGCGCATCGTGCGCGAGGCGATGATCAACGTCGTGAAGCTGCGCCTCTCGAAGAAGCAGCTCGTCGGCAAGTCGGCCTGACCGGCGGCCGACTCTTGGGGACTCAGGGCGCGGGCGGGTAGGCCCGGTCGAGCCAGGTCATCCACGCGCCGCGCTCGCCCGGCGTGGTCTCACCCGAGACCCGCACCAGCGCCAGCAGTGCCGTGCGCGCGAGGTTCTTCTCGCCGTCCAGGGCCTCGACCACGATCTTCATGGCGGCCCGCGTCTTGGCGTCCACGAGCGCGTTCACGAGCGAGCGCTGGACGCCCTCGTCCGCACGCTTCAGGGCATCGGCCAGCGCGTCGGCCGCGAGCGCGACGAGCTCACGCTGGGCGAGCAACGTCATCGCCGCGAGGCGCACCCCGCGGTTCGGATCGGTCAGCGCCGCAGAGAGCACCTTGACCTTGCCCTCGTCCTTGCCGACCCGGGCCCGCGCTCGCAGCGCGGCCACGCGCACCTCGCCCTCGCCATCGGCGACCAGCGCGTCGAGGGCTTTCTCGGCCGCGGCGGAGGCCTCGAGCGAGGCGGTCGCGTGCGTCGCAATGACCTCGGTCAGGACCGCGCGCACGGCGGGTCGTGGATCGGCCGCGAGGGTCGCGAAGCGCGCCGGTCGATCGGCAGCGGGCAGCGAGGCGACCGCGCGCACGCCCTCGAGCGCCAGCGGGAGCGCGCTGGACGCCAGGGCGCGATCGACCAGAGCCGATGGCGGCGTGGCCGCGATGATCCCGGCTTCGAGCCCGGTGCGACGATAGATGAGCAGGGTCAGGCGCGCGGCCTCGTCGCCCTCGGGGCCGGGCACGGCCAGCGCCCCGAGCTTGTCGAGCTCGGCCCTCTGCGCGGCGTCGAGGGGCTTGCCCGGACCGCTGAGCGCCAGCGCGGCCTCGGTCGCCAGGTCGCGCCCGGCCGGGTCCGCGGCGCGCACGAGGCCCCACAGTGCCGTCCGCACCTCGGGGCCGTCCCACGCCGCGAGCAGTCGGACCACGTCGACCTGCCTCTCCTTCGATTGCTTGGGCAGCATCGCGGCCAGCGCCGGGCCGTCCGCGACCAGCGCTGCCGTCTCCCAGGCGACGTCGCGCACCGCGGCGACATCGTGGTTCAAGAGCGCCAGCACCCCCTCGAGCATCCCGCCGCGCACCCCGACCGGATCGCCCTTCCTCTTGGCGACCTCCATGGCCCCGATGAGCTCGTCGAGGTTCGCGCTGCCGAGCAACGCCAACGTCATGGCAGCGGCCGGCGGCCCGATGTCGACCGCGCGCCGCACCGCGGCCTGGCGGTCCTCGGCGAAGAGCTTCGCGGTCGCGAGGACATCGTCGCGACGGTCGCCGGCCTTGGCCAGTGCGTCGTCCAGATCCACGCCGCCGATGGTCCGCTCGGGCTTCTTCATCGGCTCGGGGGTGGGCCCGGCCGGACCCGGCTCGACGTCTTGCTCGGCCGCCTGGGGCTTGGGCTTCGGGCGCGGTTTCTCGCCGCAGGCCGCGAACGTGCCGAGCGTCGTCAGCGCGAGCAACCCCGCGAGCGCGAGCGAGACCGGGCGCCGCGAGCGGCCCCCGAGGAGGCGTGAGGTCGGAGCGCGGGGGATTGAGCTTGGGTTCGGATCGGCGTTCATGGCAGTGACGACTTGTCAGAGCTTCGGTCGGTGCGCAAGCAAGAGCGCCGCACGATCCCGCCAACGAGATCCCGAGCGATCAGAGGTCTCCTCCCGAGAGGTTCCCATGGACGACCGCGTCATCCGCGCCATCACCGTCGACGGCTCCTTCCGCGTCATCACCGCGTGCACGACCACCCTCGTGCGCGAGGCGATCCGCGTGCGCAACCAGAAGGACCTGGTCGGCGACCTCGCCCGCACCTACGGCGAGCTGCTCACCGGCGCCATCCTCGTGCGCGAGACGATGGCCCCGGGCCAGCGCGTGCAGGCGATCCTGTCGCGCGCCGGGCAGGGCCAGATGATCGCCGACTCGCACCCCGACGATGGAGACGGCAGCGCGCTCACCCGCGGCCTCTTCAACCGAAGCCAGACCCTGCCCAAGACCCAGCTCGAGCCCGCCGGCAGCCTGGCGCCGCAGGGCCCGGTATCGGCCGTCCAGGCCACCATGCTGGGCGAAGGGTCGATCCTGAAGGTGATTCGCAGCCTGCCGCGCGGTCGCATCCATCAGAGCATCGTCGAGGCGAGCGCCAGCGGGATGTCGGCGGCGCTCATGGGCTACATGCAGGAGTCCGAGCAGGTCACCGCCACGCTGGTGGTCGCGACGGTCATGCGCGAGGGGGAGGTCGTCGCCTCGGGTGGCTTCATCGTGCAGCTCCTGCCCGAGGTCACCGATGGTCCGCTCGCGGTCATGACCGAGCGGCTCGCGCACGACTTCGTCGACCTCGACCGGTTCCTCCTCGAGCACGGCGCCGACCCGCGCGTCCTGAAGGACGAGCTCCTCTATGGTATGCCGCACGCGGACCTGGCCGAGTCGAAGCTGCGCCATGGCTGCGACTGCTCGGAGGAGCGCGTGCTCACCGCCATCGCGACGCTCGGCCGTGACGAGGTCGCGTCCATCGTCGCGCAGGGCGAGGTCATCTCGATCACGTGCGAGTACTGCCAGACCCCCTGGGTCCTCGGATCGGATCGATTGAGAAGCCTTCTCACTCCCAATTGACGCGGGCGAGCGCGTGAATGGTCGGTCTCGGAAACGAACGCTCCGAGACCTCAGTCGCCGCTTGCGCTCCGGATTCGTTCGGCTACCCTGCCGAGGTCATGGCGCGACCCAGCACCGTCTCCTCGAACGCAACGCCCTCCCAACCGGGGCGCTTCGCGTTGCGTCCTGCCTCGCTGCCGAGGTGCCTCGCGATCGCGTCGCTGGCCGCTCCGGCGCTGTTGGCGCTCACGACCTCGGCACACGCCATCGAGTTCAAGATCGAGGCGCAGACCGTCGGCGATGCCTACCAGCTCGTCACGAGCGACAACGCGATCCTGAACCGCAACCGCCTCCATCAGTACCTCGGCCTCTCGGCCTTCGACACGAACGAGGATGGCCAGACCCACTGGTCCTTCACGAGCCTCCTGCGCTTCGATGCCGACTTCGGCCTCACCCAGGCGGAGCAGGACCGCATCACCGGGGCCGGCGTCGACACGGCCCAGCTCTCGCTGCAGTACGCGTGGCTCGATGGGCGTGAGCTCCTGGGCGGCCTCCTCGACCTCCGCCTCGGGCGGCAGATGTTGGCCGACGGCCTCGACTACCTGATGTTCGACGGCGCGACCGTGACCATCAACACGCCCGCCCACTTCGCGGTCGAGCTCATGGCCGGCTCCGAGGTGAAGAACGAGATGTCGGGCCTCAACGCGAGCCAGCTCCAGCTCGACGGCACGCGCTTCATGGAGTCGACCGAGACCTCGATCGACAAGCCGACCATCGCGTTCGGTGCCGCCCTCGAGACGCGCGACCTCGGCACGGGTCGCTATCGCCTGGGCTATCGCCGCTACTGGTCGGATGGGGCGGTCGACGCCGAGAAGGTCGGCGGCAGCTTCCAGCAGAAGATCGGCTCGGCCGTGAACCTGACCGGCATCCTGTCCTACGACCTCTTCAACGCCCAGTTCGACCGCATCCAGGCGGGCGGGCGCGTGCGCGTCGCGGACCACACCGAGATCGACCTCGAGTACGTGCGCACCGTGCCCTCGTTCGAGGGCGACTCGATCTTCAACTTCTTCTCGACCTACCCCATGAACGACCTGAACCTGCGCTGGCGCCTCTATCCGGGCGACAACGACCGCATCTACGCGGGCGGCAAGGTCGGGCTCGCGGGCAACGAGGGCTATAAGGGCGACGTCCTCTACGGGGATGTCGACACGATGGTCGTCGGCTGGGGCGCGATGGCCGGGTGGTCGCACTTCTTCGGGCAGAAGGGCATCGACGGACGCCTCATGGTCGATGTGTCGTTCGACGGGGGCTACGCGGGTGACCGCTTCCTGGCCGATGTCGGTGGCGTGTGGGCGGTGGTCCCGGGCGAGTGGGAGCTCGAGGGACGCGTCACGACGACGGCCTTCGACGACGCCATCCAGGGCGAGCTGCACGCGACGTCGTTCGGCTATCAGCTCGGCGGGCGCTACCTCATCGACAAGAAGGCCGCTTTCGCCGTCGTGGCCGAGCACAACCTCAACCGGATCGAGACCTCG
>JAEUKJ010000489.1 GCA_016792665.1 Deltaproteobacteria bacterium
CCCCGGCGCGGGGGGGCCCCCGGCGCCGCGCCCCCCCCCCGGGCCCTCGGGTCCCGTGGGGTCCCCCCGGCCCCCCGGCCCGCCGGCGCCCCCCCGCCCCCCCTGGCCCGCGGGCCCCCCCCGCACGGGCGCCCCCGACCGGGAGCACTGGACCTCAAGGTCCGATCGGCCTGACTGGTCCCGCTGGCCCGACGGGTCCGAAGGGCGACAACGGCGACCCCGGCAGCACGGGTCTTCAAGGTCCGCAAGGTCCGATCGGCCTCACCGGGCCTCAGGGCCCGATCGGCAATACCGGTCCTCAAGGTCCGATCGGTCTCACGGGTCCTCAAGGTCCGATCGGCAACCCCGGTCCTCAAGGCCTCGCGGGCGATGACGGCGCCTCGGTCGAGATCGCCTCGTACGAGGGCGAGCCCTGCGGCGACCACGTCGGAGGCGTGTTGCTCACCAGCCCCAGCGGCGTGTTCGTCCTCTGCAACGGCAAGCCTGGAGACCAAGGTCCTCAAGGACTCACCGGGCCGCAAGGTCCTCAAGGCGTCCCGGGCTCGAACGGTCTCACCGGGCCGCAAGGTCCCCAGGGCCTGACCGGCCTCACCGGGCCGCAGGGTCCCCAGGGTCTGCCGGGCTCGACCGGTCTCACCGGACCTCAAGGCCTGCCGGGAAGCCAGGGCCCGATCGGCCTCACCGGCCCGCAAGGCGCCCCCGGCGTGTCGATCGCCATCCAGAGTGCCGGCCCCGCCGACTGTCCCGGCGGCGGGATCATCTTCGTCGACGCCAACGCCACGCACACGGCCCTCTGCATCGGCGACATCGCCGAAGCCGACCCTCGGGGCTTCGAGTCGTGCCCCGATGGCGGCGTCGCCATTACGCTCGGCACCGACACCCGCTACGTCTGCAACGGCACCCCAGGGGCGGCCGGCCCCCAAGGTCCGATCGGCAACACCGGCCCCCAAGGTCCGATCGGCAACACCGGCCCCCAAGGTCCTATCGGCCCGACCGGCGACCCCGGACCGCAGGGTCCGATGGGCTACACCGGCCCTCAAGGCCCGGCCGGACCTCAAGGCGAGATCGGGCCCCAGGGTCCTCCGGGGCAGGGCGGCGGCACCAACTTCCTGGGCATCCTCTGGAAGAAGTCCGTCGAGCCCCGGACCTTCTATCAGTCCTATCGCGCCCTCGATCTCGCCGCGACGGTCGCCGTCGACTTCCAGGCCCACCCGTCGGCCCTCGTGAACCTCACGGCCAGTGTCTCGGCCAACGCGACCGTGCTCGTGTCCTTGTGCTCGGGGATCTATCCCGACGATCAGGGCGTGCCACTCCTGTCGCCGGACGGCGAGGTCGTCGCCTTCCAGGGCACGACCGCGCAGGGCGACCAGCTCGTCGCGACGACCCTCACCCTGACCGGGGTCATCGCGCCGCAGACCGGTGAGACCCGCTGGGTCGGCCCGTGTGTCCGCGCCGTCGAGCAAAGCGGCAACATCTACTTCCGTCCCGAGGCGGTCTCCGGCTACGTCATCCTCGCCTCACCGTGAGCCCTGCTCGCGCCACGGTGCCTCCCAGCCGCGCATGCGGTCGCACCCGAACGCTGACGTTCTGCGAGTTGCACTCGGCAGCCTCGCTCGGCGAGACCTTGTGCGAATAACGACGTGCAGCCGCGGACTTGACGATGTCCCGCGCGATCGGGATCCTACGCCCCGGATGAACTCCCCGCCATCATCGCCGAAGTCCGCCGCACGGACCTCGCCCTCGGCTGCGACCCCGCCATCGCGCAAGGCCACCGTCCCCGACCAGATCTCGGCCGAGCTCCGTCGCCGCATCCTGGGCGACGCCGTGCGCGCGGGCTCGCCGCTGGCGGGTGAGCGCACCCTCGCCGAAGAGCTCGGCACCAACCGCAACACCCTGCGCGAAGCCCTGCGTCGCCTCGAGTCGGAGCGCCTCATCGCCATCCGCCAGGGGCGCCCGGTGATCGTCCACGACTTCCGCCGCTCACTGCGCCTCGACGGCTTCGGCGAGTTCCTCGCCAACGCGCGCGACCCGGCCGAAGCCGCTCGCGCCAAGTCCGACCTCCTCGACCTCCGCGACGCCCTCATCGCCGAGGCCCGTCGCTTCCGCGCTCGTCACGACGCCTCGGACGCCGTCGCCGATCGGCTCCGCGGCCTCTGGACCGACGCCTCCCACGCCGAAGGGCGCGCCCGCGCCGAAGCCGAGATCGCAGCCTTCGAGGCCGAGATAGACGCCTCCCAATCGCTGTCGCTGCGCTGGCTCGCCAACGGCCTCGTCGCCGCACTCAAGGCCGCGAGTAGCCACGCCTGATCTCCCGGACGGGCCGCTCGCGCGATCGCTCACCCGAGCCCCGCGACGCACGTCCCTCAGAGCGCGATGAGCCTCGCCGCGTCGATCCAGATCCGCCCCGCGGGGCCGCCGAGCTGCAGCTCGAAGACGCCGGCAGGCTCGTCGCGATCGGCCGTGAAGGTCAGCGCGATCGGCGTCCACCCGGTCCCGATCGCGACCTCCTCGTAGTGGTACTGATGGAAGTCGTCCCAGTTGTGGACGATGACCACCAGCGTCCGCGCCGCGTCCGCGCGCGCCACGAACTGCACGCGATAGCTCGCCGCCGATCGCAGCGTGAACCCCTCCTGCGCGACGTGCACGGCGACCGGATCGCTCTCTGCGACCGTCGCCCGGATCGAAGGCGCCGTCGGGCTGCCGTCACCGCGCTCGACCTCGAGGGTCCCGAGCTCGCTCGCATCCACGAGCGGCGTCCAGCACAGGAGCCCTCCGACGAAGTCCCCATCCATCAAGAGGTCGCTGGCCCCGCTCGGCACGCACGGGCTCGGGCCGCGGTCGACCATGCGCACGTCGTCGACCCACACCTTGCCTCCCGCGACGTCGCCCAGCGCCAGGTTCAGCGCGGCGTTCGGGCTCTCCGCGCCGGTCAGGAACTCGTAGCTCGCGCGCGTCCAGGTCGGCGCGATCGAGACCTCCGCGTCGAACGTGACGGCCCCGCCATCGGGCTCCTGCACCGTGACCGCACCCGTGAACGCGCGCTCGCCCTTCACCGCGAAGCTCAACCCATGCCAATGCTCGCCCGCCAATCCGAGCCCGCCCTGCTGTAGCGTGAGGTCATAGAGGCTCGTCAGCGCACCCGCCGGCTCGAGCTCCAACGAAGGCGCGTCCCCTTCCGTCGGCACCTCGCTCGAGCGCCGCGTCAGCACGCCGCCTTTCCCCTCGACCTTCCAGCACGCCGTCCCGAGTCCGAAGCCCGCGTTCCCGAGGAGCTCGCCGTCCGCGGGGTCGCAGGCCCCCGGCCCGAGATCGATCAACGCGAGGTCGTCGATCGAGACCGCGGCCCCACTTCCACCGAGCTGCAGCTCCACGCGCCCGAAGTGCGTCGTCACGCTCGGCACGAACTCGAGCTCGACCTGGCCCCAGCCCGTCCGCACCGCCACGTCGCGCAGCGCGAAGAGCGTCCCGTCGCTCGCCTGGACCACCACGAGGATCGCCCTGGCCGCCTCCGCCCGCGCCGCGAAGCTCAGCCGATAGGCCCGCCCCGCGACGAGCGTCGTCTCGGCGCCCAAGAGCACCGTCTCCCACGGCTCGGTCACGCTCGAGGTCGCCACGCGCAGCGCCGGGATCCCACTGCCCGTCGTCGGTACCTCGGTCGACGCCGTGAAGGCCGTCGGCTCGCCATGCACCACCCAGCAGCGCTGCGCCTCCGCCCCGAGGAAGTCCGCGAAGCCCCCGTCACCGACCAAGTCCTCGGCCCCATGCGCGCACGGCATGATGCGCACCCACACCGTCGCGTCCGCGCACGCCGCGTCTCCCGTCCCGATCGCCGCCGGCCCGTCGACACACACGCGCGCCGTCGCCTCCGTCGCGTCGCCAGCACTTGCAGCGACCCGCGTCTCGCCGCCCCCGCACCCCAGCCCGACCGCCGGCACCGCGGCGTCCCCGCACGCGAAGGCCCCGTCCTCGGTGCCGCGATGGTAGTACCAGGTGCCGCCGAGCGCCGCTCCCGCCGTGAACGCGAAGTCGAGCGTCGTCGGTGGCGAGCGCAGCCAGCGCCCATCGGCGAAGGCCACGAGGTACTCGCGCGGACCGGCCGAGCTCGCCCCCAGGGCCTGCCGGACCCCCGGCACCCAGCGCGTCCAGCCTCCGCGCTCGGCCGACATGAGGCAGGCGACCTCGAAGGCCTTGGCCCCGCCGACCCCATCGGGGTCGATCGTGTAGCGCCCGTCCTCGACCGCGGTGCCGTCCACGAAGAGGGCCTCACAGTCGCGCGGTCCGACGGTGCAGTCGATCGTCCCGGGCCCCGGCCCGTCGCCGTCATCGGGGTCGAGCTCGTCGGGGATGCAGTCCCCGTCGGCATCGGCCTTCGCGCTCTCGACCGCGTCGGGCTTGCCGTCGCGATCGGTGTCGACGTGCATCAAGTTGCCATCGAGCTCGGCCCGGTCGCTCTTGTCGTCGTGGTCGCTGTCGGCGTCGAGCGGGTTCGTCCCGAGCCCGGCCTCGAGCGCGTTGACCAGCCCATCGCTGTCATCGTCCTGCGCGGGATCGAGGCACTGATTGACCACGCAGAGTCCCGAAGCGCACTGCGCGTCGTCCTCGCAGGTCGCGCCCAACGGGCGCTTTGGGCTGTCCCCACAGCCCGCGATCCAGACGACGAGGCAACCCCAGAGTGCGCGTGTTCGTGCGTGCATGATTCATGATACCTCAATCCCATGCCCGACTACGCCGAGATCTACGCGACCCGCGCCGCCGACTATCATCGCCTCGTCGCCGCCGAAGACGCCGCCGGGGCCGTCTCCGCCTGGCTGGCCTCGCACCTCGCCCCAGGCCCCACCGGCCCGACCCTCACCGCCCAGGACGAGGTCCTCGATGTCGGTGCCGGCACCGGCCGCGTGACCGCCTTCCTCGCCGCGCACACCTCAGCCCGCCTCGTTGCCAGCGACGGGGCTGCCGCCATGCTCGACGAGCTCCGCGCCACCTGGCCTCCCCACCTCGGCCCCACGCCCGAAACGGTCGTCGCCGACTACCGCGCGCTGCCGTTCGCCGACCATCGCTTTGCCGCCGTCACGGCCGGCTGGGCGCTCGGCCACCTGACCGGCTTCCACCCCGACACCTGGCCCGAAGAGGCCGCTTCGGCGCTCAGCGAGCTCGAGCGCGTCGCTCGCCCCGGCGCCCCGATCCTCCTCTTCGAGACGCTCGGCACCGGCAGCCCGGCCCCCGCCGCCCCGCGCGACTCCCTCGCCGCCCTCTACGCCACCTTTGAAGCGCGCGGCTTCGTCCGCACCACGCTGCGCACCGACTATCGCTTCGCCTCGCGCGCCGACGCCGAGCACCTCGTCGGGTTCTTCTTTGGCACCGCCAAGCTCGCCGCCCTGCGCGACAGTACCGACGGCACCACCCTCATCGAGTGGACCGGCGCATGGGTCAAGCACCGCTGACACCCCGAGTTCGCCGCCCTATGGCACCGTTGCGCGGCCCATTCGGTCCGCCGCCAATTTGATGGCAGGTCGCGCAGATTGATGTGCTCCCGTCGCGCTCGCACGACGAGATGATCGCCCGAGCCCGAACCCAGGCACAGAATCGATGCGCTGACGTGTCGCGGCATGCACCTTGCTCAAGCCATTGATCTGTTCCCGGACCTGACGGGCGCAGACGACCGCCACGCAAGAGAGAGCACGCCATGTCGACACCTCGCCCCGATGACGCACCTCCGGGATCAGTGGGAGCACTCACCGCCCCATGGACCCACGCAACGCACGCCCTCTTCGTAGCGCTGTCCTTTGCCGCCCTCCAGCTCCTCCTCTCCGTCTTCTCGGCCTGTGCCGATCAGGTCGTCGGCTGGCCCGTCGGTGACGACACCGCCCCCACGGTGACCGCGACCTCGCCCGCCTCCAATGCGGTCGACCAGGACCCCGAGCTCACCGTCAGCGCGACCTTCAGCGAGGCCATGGACCCCGCCACCATCGACGGCGCGTCCTTCACCCTGGCCGACGGCACGACCGCGGTCCCCGGCACCGTCTCTTATGATGGCTTCGCGGCCCACTTCATCCCGACCGCGCCGCTCGCCCTCGACACCGAGTACACCGCGACCCTTCACGCCGACCTCACCGACGTCGGCGGCACCCCGATGGCCGCGCCCTACGTGTGGCGCTTCACGATTCGCTCTTACGTCGACGACTCGTCCCCGCTCGTCATCGCGACCTCGCCCGCGATGGGCGCCGTCGGCGTCGCGACCAACGCGGTCCTCGGCGCCACCTTCAGCGAGGCCATGGACCCCGCGTCGCTGACCGCCGCGACCTTCACGGTGCGCGCCGGCACGACGCCCATCGCTGGCACGGTCGCCTACGTCGGTGTCACCGCGACCTTCACCCCGACGACCGCGCTGCCGACCGGCACCCTCATCACCGCCACGATCTCGGATGCAGCCACCGACCTCGCGGGCAACCCCCTGGCCCAGGACTACGTCTGGGTCTTCACCACTGGCATCGCCGCCGACACCACGGCCCCGACCGTGACCTCGACCACGCCGACCAACAACGCGGTCGCGGTCGGCTTCAACACCCCGGTCGCCGCGACCTTCAGCGAGGCGATGAGCCCCGCCACGATCAACGCCACCTCCTTCACGCTCAGCGACGGCGTGACCCCGGTCGCGGGCACGGTCCTCTATGTCGGCCTCACGGCCCTCTTCATCCCCGCCGAAGCGCTCGCCCCGAGCACCCGCTTCACCGCGACCGTCAAGGGCACCGTCGCCGACCTGGCCGGCAACCTCATGGTCGCGGACTATGTCTGGCACTTCACCACCGGGGTCGCCCCCGATGAGCTCCCGCCGGTCGTGTCCTCGACCTTCCCGATGATGGGCGCGACCGATGTCGGCTTCAACACGAGCCTCACGGCCACCTTCAGCGAGCCGATGGCCCCGCTGTCCCTCACCAACGCGAGCTTCACGGTGACCGACGGCATCACCATCATCGCCGGCGCCGTCACCACCATCGGCTCGACCGCGACCTTCGACCCCACGCTCGATCTCCTCGCGGGCACGACCTACACGGCGCGCATCCGCAACACCGTCACCGACCTCGCCGGCAACGCCATGGTCTCGGACTACGTCTGGACCTTCACGACCAGCGCCGCCCCCGACACCACCCGGCCGAGCGTGACCTTCACCTTCCCCGCCAGTGGCGCCACCGAGGTGGCCCTCAACACGGCGCTCTCGGCGACCTTCACCGAGGTCATGGACCCCGCGTCGATCACCACCGCGACCTTCACGCTCGCCCACGGCGGGACCGCGGTCGCCGGCAACGTCTCGAGCTTCGGCTTCGTCGCGACCTTCATCCCGAGCGTCGCCCTCCTGCCGAACACGCTCTACACCGCGACCATCCGCAGCCAGGTCAAGGACCTCGCCGGCAACACGATGGCCGCCGACTACGTCTGGTCGTTCACGACCGGCCCCGCGCCCGACCTCCAGCGCCCGACCGTCATCGCGACCTTCCCGCGTGACGATGCCGCGGCCGTCCCCTTCGGCTCGAGCCTCACCGTCGTCTTCAGCGAGGCGATGGACCCGGCATCGATCACCACCGTGAACTTCACCGTGCAGCAGGGCTCGGAGACCGTCAGCGGCACCGTCACCTATGTGAACTTCACCGCGACCTTCACGCCCAATGCGCCGCTCACCCCCGACACGGAGTACGCGGCCACCGTGACGACGTCGACCCGCGACCTCGCGGGCAATGCGCTCGTCTCCAACTACGTCTGGAACTTCCACACCGGGTTGCTCCCCGACGCGACGCGCCCGCAGGTGATCGCCACCGAGCCCACCGACCTCGAGACCGGCGTCGCCCTGAACCGCCTCATCACCGCGACCTTCAGCGAGGCGATGAACCCGCTCACCCTGACCAACCTCACCTTCACGGTGAAGGCCGGCGTGACCCCGGTCCTCGGCACCGTCTTCCTCTTCGGCAACGTCGCGGTCTTCGACCCGCTCGTCCCTCTCCTCCCCGGCACCGAGTACACCGCGACCGTCACGAACCAGGCGACCGATCTGGTGGGCAACGCCCTCCTCGCGCCCTACACCTGGCACTTCACGACCGGTGTCGTCGCCGACACGACGCGCCCGACCATCATCTTGAAGAGCCCGCTCCCGCTGGCCACCAACGTGCCCATCGGCGCCTCGGTCAACGCGACCTTCAGCGAAGCGATGAACCCGCTCTCCATCACCGCGAGCTCGTTCACCCTCACCGGCCCGGGCCTCTCGCCGGTGGCGGGTGTCGTCAGCTACGACGCCCTGACGCACGTCGCGACCTTCGACCCGACCGGCAACCTCGAGGCCTCGACCCTCTTCACGGCCACCGTGACCAACGTCGCCAAGGATCTCGCGGGCAACTCCCTGCTCGTGTCCGAGTCCTGGACCTTCACGACCGGCCTCAGCCCCGGCCTCCAGCCGCTGAACCTCGGCACCCTCGTCTCGTTCGCGGCCGCGGCCGGCTCGGGTCTCACCAACTCCAACTCGGCGGGCATCACCGTCATCAACGGCGATGTGGCGCTCAGCCCGACCGGCACCTGCATGGGTGACGGCAGCCCGTGCACGCTCATCAACCCCGTCATCAACGGCGTCCTCTACCAGAACGACCCCGCGGGCGTGGCGGTCCGCGCCAAGGCCGACCTGGCCTCGGCGTACAACCAGGCCATGGCGCAGCCGCCGGGCACGTTGGTCAACGACATCAGCGGGCTCACCTTGATCCCCGGCGTCTACACCTCCGCCTCGACGATGAGCGTCGCGGTCGGCGGCACCGTCACCCTCGATGCGCAGGGTGATGCGAACGCGATCTGGATCTTCCAGATCGGGTCGTCGCTCACCGTGAACAACAGCGCCAAGGTGCTGCTCATCAACGGGGCCAAGGCCAAGAACGTCTTCTGGGCGGCCTTTGCCTCGTCGACGCTCGGCAACAACGTCGCCTTCCAGGGGACCGTGCTCGCCGGGGCCTCGAACTCGGTCGGCACGGGCTCGACCGTCATCGGTCGGCTCCTCTGCATGAACGGTCAGATCACGCTGCTCTCGAACACCATCACGCTCCCGCCCCTTTGACGCTCACGCGACCTGCCGGGCCGCACGCGCATGCGTCGCGGCCTCGCGGGGAGGATCCCACCATGCGCTCGACTCGCCCCCTCACAGCCCGCGTCATGCGTCGGGCCCTGGTCGCCCTGGCCCTGACACTCGGCGTCACCGCCCTCGACAAGCCCGCCGCTGCCCAGGATTTCCGCCTCCACCTCGAGCCCGCGGTGGCCCTCTGGCTCGACACGCCGCAGTCCGATCGCTTCGGCCCCGGCCTCTACTTCGCGGTGCGGCCGGGCGTCTCGCTCGGGCGCTTCGTCGACCTCCAGGTCTCGTACGCCCTCTTGTACACGCCCAAGGCCAACGGCTTCACCGAGAACGGCTCGGCCCACTTCCTCACGATGGGCCTCCGTCTCCGCCCCTTCGCCGCACTGATGGCGCCCGAGACGAACCTCGGCGGCTTCTTCGTCGACTTCGACATGGGCTATGTGCGGACCGACAAGCTCGACCGCTTCGGCTTCGATGTTGGTATGGGCTACGGCTTCCAGTTGACGCCGGGCTTCTCGCTCGGGCTGGTCGCGCGCTACGGTCAGATCGTCCAGTCCGACGACCGCAGTGACCAGGACCCCAACGACGGCCAGTTCCTCACCGTCGGCCTCGACTTCGGCTTCGGCCCTGCCTACGAGCCGCCGATGACGCTCAGCGACGAGCCGCGCGAGTGCCCGCCCGCCGCGGTCGCGCCGACCTGTCCGCCGGTCGCGTGCTCGGACATGGACAAGGACGAGATCTGCGACTCGGCCGATCGCTGCCCGACCCAACCCGGCCCGGTCTCGAGCTACGGCTGCCCGATGAACCCCTGCACGGGCACGCCGCTCATCGTGCGTGTGCAGTTCCCGTACGACTCGTCGGACCTGCCGGTGCCGCGCGACGACGCCCCGCAGACCATGGACCCGGTCCTCGACGCGGTCGCTCGCGCCGTCGCCCAGGACCCGACCTGCCGCGTCTGCATCATCGGCTACGCGTCCGAGGAAGGCTCGGTCCCCTACAACGACGCGCTCAGCAAGCGCCGCTCGGCCGCGGTCCAGGGCTACATGAACGCGCGCGGCCTGGCGTTGCCGAGGATCCCCTCGACCGGCTTCGGCGAGCGCTGCCAGCTCGCCCCCATCAAGTCGCTCGAGGCCAACCGTCGCGTCGAGTTCCGCCGCATCGACCAGGGCGCCTCCTGCCCCGCGACGTGCGCCGAGCAAGCGCGCTGAACGATCGCGCCCGGGAGTGGCCAGCCGGTCTCACACCGCTGGCCCTTCCGTGCGACGTCGACCATGACTCGAGGACCTCCATGAACCGTGACTCTCACCATCCCGAGACCGGCGTCTCGCCCGCCGACCTCAACCGCGCCGCGGTCCTCCTCGCCGAGCGCAAGCCTTCGCTGATGGCCCTGCGCGCCGACGAGGTCGCCATCCCGCGCGTCTCGGTCGCGCGCGCCTTGAGCCTCTCGGCCCACATCCAGACGCTCTCGCGCGACATGGCCGGGCCCTATCCGTTCCAGTTCGAGTTCTTCGACGAGGTCGTCCGCCTCGCCCAGGGCTCGCTGCTGGACGACGCGCTCGCCTTCTACGCCGCCGACATGGCGGTCGAGGCGTCGCTCAACGAAGAGGGCCGTCGCGTGAAGAGCGCGCTGATCGTGGTGCCCGACGAGGTCGTCGAGACCCTGGTCACGCAGCTCGAGGCCAAGCGCGTCGAAGGCGTCGAGCACCTCGGCATCGACCTCTGGCGTCGCGCCTACACGTACTGGGCCGTGAACTACGACAAGGTCGTGCGGGTCGGTCGCTTCTTCGCGGAGCTGCCGCGCACCTGGCCTTCGCTCACCGACCCCGAGGCCCCACCCATCATTCTGCCGCACGCGACCTTCCTGCCCAAGGCGCGCTGACCTGCCGCGAGCTCAAGGGCAGATCGCGGTCGTCGAACCGACGCTGCGGAAGACACGGCTCTCGAGCACCCGACCGCTCTCGTCGACGGCCTGGACCGCGTAGGCCGCGCCGCCGTCCAGGGTCGCGACGAGGACCATGCCGCCCTCGGCATCGACCAGCCCGGCGGCCGTCGCGCCGCCGACGGTCACCGTGGTCGTCCACGCGCGGCCTTGTCCGAGGCGATCGCCGTCGAGCAGCGTGGCCAGCGTCTCGGCATGCGGTGAGAGCAGATGGGCCGTGCTGATGCCCATGACCGCGTTGCGATCGCGGCCGTCCCGCGGCAGGAGGCGGTCGGCCCAGGTCGCGTTGGTCGAGGTGTTGCGACCGTGGTGTCCCGCGTGCAGGACGTCGACGCCGCGGGCGGAGATGCCGGCCAGGTCGAGGCCCGGCACGTAGAACGACTCGAGGTCGTCGGTGTCCGAGCCGCCGCCTGTGAGATCGCCCGCGACCAACATGCGAAAGGCGCCGTGCGCGATGACGGCGACGGCGCTGCGGGCGTTCTCGCCGTTGGTGTCGTCGCCGAGCATCGGGCCGACGTCGCGCGTGAACTGTCGGTCGCCCATGAACCCGTTGGCGGCGATGAAGTCCATGCGCGCACCGCCGCCCAGCGACACGTCAAAGGTCGTGAGCCCGGGGCAGGCGATGGCGGGGTAGCTGCCCTGGCGGTTGGATGCCTTGCACGGGGCGGGCGCCGACGCGCTGCAGAGCGGCGCCGCGAGGGCAGGGTGCTCGGCGAGTGCGGTGCACAGCGCGTCGAAGGTGTCGGCGTTGGCGGCCGCGGTGAGGTCGGTCAGGCCGCGGTGCACGATCGAGCGGGTGACCGCGATGCGCCCCATGAGGTCGGCCAGGCCGCCCAGGTGGTCGCCGTGGAAGTGGGTCAGCACGAGGTGGTCGACCTCGCTCCTGCCGGTCAGCGCGAGGACCCGTTCTGCGACGTCGTCGTCGTGGCTGTCGTTGCCGACGTCGATGAGCACGCTGGTGCCGTCGGGCCCGACCAGCAGCGCGGACTCGCCCATCTTGAAGCCACCGAGTCCGAGCTGCGCGTAGAAGAGCTCGCCGGCGACGGGGCGCAGGGCCGCACTCGGAGGGGCCGGCAGGGGCGCCGCACACGGAGACGTATCGGCCACGTCACTCTCGCGCGTATCGTCCACGTCGGTGTCACTCTCGCGCGAGTCACTCTCGAGCGTGTCACTCCCGTCGGTGTCGCTCACGCGCGAGTCACTCCCGTCGGTGTCACTCTCGGTCGTGTCACTCTCGTGCGTGTCACTCACGTCGATCTTGCTCGTGTCGGCGTCGGTGTCGCTCACGCGCGCGTCGGTGCCGCACCCGCCGAGCACGCACAGCGCCACCGCGATGCGTCCGAGGCCGCGCTTCATCGCTGAGCGCGCGCCGCCGGTCGGGCCCGGACGGGCGCCTTGCTGGCGCACAAGCGCAGCGCCAGGGCCTCGAGTCGCAGCGCCGGATCGAGGCGCGTCGACTTCAGCTCGAGCTCGGTGCGGAAGAGCTCTTCGAAGATGGCCCGCAGCGTCGCGTGATCGAAGAGCTGGGCCTGCGCATAGAGCTTCTTGGCGACGAACTCGTGGACCTTCATCTTGTCCTTGAGCTGGTCCGGCCCGCCGCCGCGATCGACCAGCGCCTTGGCCTCGACCAACTGGCGCATGTTGCGCACGAGGTGGCCCAGGATGACGGGCGGGTACTCGCGCTGCTCGAGCATGGCGTCGATGTGCCGAATCGCCTGCGCGGCCTTCTTCTCGGCGATGGCGTCGGTGAGCTCGAAGATCGTGTGGGCGCGCGTCGCGGCCAGGGCGCCCTCGACATCGGCCCGCGTCATCGGCTTCTGCGGCCCCACATAGAGGGACAGCTGGGTCAGCGTCTGCTCGAGCGCCAGCATGCTCGCCCCGATGAGGTCGACCAGCAGCTTCGCCGCGTCCATGTCGATGCGGTGGCCCATCTCACGCGCGCGGTTCTGGACCCACTTCTCGGCCTCCCATGGGCGCAAGAGCGGATAGGTCAGGACCTTCGCGTGCTTCTGCAGCCGCTTGAGAAGGGCCGTCCGACCATCGAGCTTCTCGCTGGCCTTCAAGACCAGGGTCGCCCCGGGGGCGGGCTTCTCGATGTACCTGGCGATCTCCTCGCGGTCGTCCGCCTTCTTCTCGAGGATCTCGGCGGCACGCACGATGACCGCCACCTTGGACGCGAAGAGGCCGATCGACCGGCACGCCGCGAGCACGTCCCGCGCCCCGCGCTTGCCCTCGGCCAGATCGACCCGCGTCACCAGCATCGGGTCGTCCATGCGCCCGACCGCCGCCGTCACGATGAGCTTCACCGCCTCCTCGATCATGAAGAGCTCGTCCCCGTGCACGAGCCACACGGGCGCAGGCGGACCCTTCTTCAGTTCGGCGGCGAGTGCAGCGAGCTCCATGCCGCGACCCTAAGACGCGCCCGGGCCGATGTCGATGCCTTCCGCGTCGACCCGTTGCCTGGACCGCGCCGCACATGGCAGATTGACGACCTTCTACCCGCCTGCTCCCGGAGCCATCATGCCCGCGATTCGCACCCTCACGGCCCCGGCCCCTATCGCCGCGTGTATTGCCCTCGTCTTCGCCGCGGTCGGCTGCGGCGGTGAGGACACCGGCTCGGACGACGCCTCCGATACCGCGAGCGACACGACCGACACGAGCGACACGAGCGACACGACCGACACGAGCGACACGACCGACGCAACCGACGTCAGCGACGCGCCCGACACGAGCGACACGACCGACACGCCTGACACGCCCGACACCGCGCTCGAGGACGTGGCCGACGCCCCCGACATCGCCGACACCGACGCGGAGGACGTGCTCGCCGACATCGACGCGGAGGACGCCTCCGACACCGCGGACAGCGCGGACACCACCCTCACCTGCGGACCCGACGCCTATCGCGACGGCGATGGCTGCGTGCCGCTCACCGTGTGTGCGCCCGGGACGCGCGTGCTCGTGCCCGCGACCGAGACCTCGGACCGCGTCTGCCG
>JAEUKJ010000750.1 GCA_016792665.1 Deltaproteobacteria bacterium
TGCCTTCAGGAAGGCGAGCGTGCCGTCTTTGATGGTCTGGATCGGGGCGGGGACGTCGTCCGCGCCGACCGTGTAGGACCGGGTTGCCTGGAGGACGACCACGACCGAGATCGCCTCGCCCGTGTCGCTGATCGGGCGCGCGAGCCACTGGCCCGGCACGGCCTTGCCATCGAGGCTGACCGCGAGGGCTGTGAGCGGCTTGGTGATCGCGGCCCCCTCTGGGTCGCGGACATCGACGGCGAACGAGAAGAACCCGTGCTTGCGGGCCTCGTCCGCGGGGCGCAGCGAGGCGCTGATGCTGGCCATGGAGCGTCTGCCATCGGCGACGGCTTTCTCCGTCGCAGCGTCGGCCCAGCCGCTCTCCCAGCCTGGCGGCGGCGTCGGCTTCGGGGCCGGAGCGGCCTGGGCGTTGGCGGGTGCGTCGGCCGCCGTCGAGCCGGGCGTCGTGGCAGGCGGCGAGCCGCAGGCGGTGAGGGTGACCAGGGCGGTGAAGGCGAGTGTCGATCGGATGCGCATGCACGCACTATCGACGGTGTGCCGTGTCCTTGGGAAGCGATCGGAGGCTCGATTCAGATGGAGGTGAGATCGATGCCATGCCGCTGATCGAAGGCGCTCCAGGCGGTCGCCGTGGCGAACGCGCACTGGGTCAGGGACTCGGCTCCACGAGCTTCGGCAGGCGGGCGAAGGCGAGCTTGAGACAACGGGTGAGCGACGTCTTGCCGTCGTCCTCGCGCCAGTGATCGAGCGCGACCTGGAGGGTCGAGGCGAGCGCGCCGGCGAACACCGCCGCCTCGAGCGTGTCCCGCACCCGCTTGGGGCGATGCGCGAGCATGGTCGCGGCCAGGGCGGCGCGGAGCTGCGCGACGCTGGCGAAGGCAGCGCGCTCGATGGCGGGGACCGCGCGGATGATCGTCGCGCGGCGCAGGCGGCGGGCACGGTCGGTGTCGTAAGCCTCGGCGAGCGACTCGGTGGCGGCGGCCAGCAGCGCGTCGGCAGGCCCGTGCGCGTGGAGGTGGGCCGCGAAGGCTTCGAGCAGGCGCGGGTCGCTGTCGTCCCAGAGGGCGATGGCTTCCTTCGAGCCGAAGGCGCGGTAGACCGTGGCGGGGCCGACCTGGGCGTATGTGGCGATCGCCTCGACGCTGGTCGCGTCGTAGCCGTCGGCCTCGAAGAGGTCCAGCGCGGCGGCCTGGATGCGGCGCATCGCGTCGACTCGGCGTTGGGTACGGCCGTCGCCTGATGCGGTGGCGGGCGAGGGCACGGGAGAGGCGGCGCGCGAGTCCTTCATGTGAGAGACACTATCAGAAGATGGCGTGCCTGTCGACGTGCCCGTGAGGGCGAGAATCGAGAGTCGCTCTCGCTCGCGTCTCAGAAGCGCTTGGTGAGCTCGGCCAGGATCGAGCGGCCGGGCTGCGGCACGCGGACGTCCTCGATGAGGCCCGAGCCGGGGTGGACCTGGCGGAGATCGAGGAGGTTCTTGAACTGGAGGGAGTAGTCGAGCCCGAGCTTCTCGAGGCGGCCCGAGAAGCCCGCGTCCCAGAGCAGCGAGGCGGAGGTCCAGGCGCCCTCGAGGTCGCGCCGCCCCGAGTCGACCGACACGCGCGTGACGAAGCTCAGGACCAGCGGGACGATCGGCACGATGGCGCGGCCGGTGACGTGGTGGGTCGGCGAGTTCTCGAGGGCCTCGCCGTCGAAGAGGCCGCCGAGGCGGGCGCGCGTGAGCCCGTAGGACAGGCTCCACATGAGGCCCTGGCGCAGTGAGTGGCGCAGCTCGAGCTCGAGACCCATGACCGACACGTTGCCGTCGCGGTTCGTGTAGACCAGCGGGCTCGTCGGGTTGCCTTCGCCGTCGAGGGTCACCGAGTCGAGGACGCTGTTGATGAAGATGCCGCCGACCAGCGCGAGGTCGTCGCTCAGCGCGTGGGTCACCTCGACCTCGCCCGAGTAGATGCGCTCGGGGGCCAGCGTCTCGGGCGGGAGCTGCGTGTCGCCGCCGTCGCCGAAGGCGAGCTCGTAGAACGACGGCGCGCGGAAGGCGCTGCCGAGGACGACCTTCAGGGCCGAGGCCTCGCGGTACGACCACACCATCGCGAGGCGTGGCGAGAGCGCGCCCTGGAAGCCGTCTTTGTCCAGCGCGGTGTCCGCGTTCACGGCGTCGCCGCTCAGAAAGGCGCGGCCGTCGAAGCGCAGGCCCCCGTGCAGCGCGATCTCGGGGGTGATGGCGTACTCGAGGAGGCCATAGAGGGCGACCGTCACGCTGTCGCGGTCCTCGTCGAGCAGGCGTTCACCGCCGACGTCGCCGTTCTGCAGGCGGTTGTCGTAGCCGTACTGGCCGAGCAGCCCGGCGGTCAGCGTGAGGTCGTGCGCGATGGCGCTGCGCACGCGCCCCTCGAGGAGGACCGACGATCCGAAGTAGGACTCGGTGAAGGCGTCTTCGCCCTCGGGGTAGAGGCCGTAGTAGTACGAGTGGTCCCAGGCGAGGCGCAGGAAGAGGCGCGTGTCCTTCGTGAGGGAGGGCTCGTAGCGCGCCTCGAAGAAGGCGCGGCGGTCGACGATCTCCAAGCGCGGGTCGTCGAAGTCGGCGCCGAAGGGGGCCGTCGACGGGGTGCCGAGGCGGTCGTTGTAGAACCACTGCAGGGTCAGGTCGCCCCAGCCGAGCTTGCCCATGAGGTTGCCCGCGAGCTCCTCGCCGACGCCGTGCGCGATCCCGTCGGGGTGCTCGTCGCTGCCCACGCGCGAGGGCGAGAGGTAGTCGCGCGGCTCGGCGTAGATGAGGCCGCCGGCCACCCACATCCAGACCCCTTCGGGGAGCTCGAAGGCGCTTCGCCCCCAGAGGCCGAAGCGGCCGTCGGCGAGGCTCGAGAGGCCGACCTGCCCGGACAGGCCCTCGACCCCGTCGGGGGTGCCGACGTTGATGACGCCGAAGGTCGCGCCCGAGCCGTAGAGGGCCGAGCCCGGGCCGCGGATGATCTCGACGCGGTCCACCCCGACCAGGCCGGCCAGCCCTTCGTAGCCCATGTTCGACGAGCCGTCGTAGCTGAGGTTGATGACGTGGCCGTCGAGCTGGGTCTGCACGCGGTTGCTGAAGTCGCCGAGCGGCGCGACCCCGCGGAAGCCGAGGCTCGCGTAGGTGTAGTCGTTGGTGACGTAGGTGCCGCGCATCGCCGAGAGGGCATCGAGCAGGCTGTGCATGGCGTGCATGCGGAGCTCGTAGGCGGAGACGAGGCCGACCGACGCGGGGGCGGTGAGCGCGCTCTCGACGGTGCGCGAGGCGGCCAGCACGTCCTCGGTGGCGGCGAGCGAGGCGTAGACCTCGGCGCGTGCGTCGCGGCTGACCTGGACGGTGGTGCTGAACGGCGTGAAGCCCTCGGCGCCGACCTCGAGCCGATGGGAGCCGACGACCACGCGATCGAGGACCGCAGGCACGAAGCCGACCGGCTCGCCGTCGAGGCGGATCAAGGCCCCGGGCTCGTCGCCGTCGACGACCAGCGAGCCGACCTCGGGGTCGAGGCGGACCTCGACCTTGCGCTGCTCGTCATCGCCCACGCGCAGGTCGAGCTCGCGCGTCATCCAACCGGGGGACTCGACGACCAGGCGCAGGTCGCCCGAAGGGCCGGTGATGCGCCCCGGGAGGGTCGTCGTGGCGACCGTGTTGCCCTGGCTCTGCCAGCGCACCGTGGCCCCGGCCGGGCTGCCCGTGAGCTCGAGGGTGGCGGTCAGCGGCTCGAGCTCGAGCTCGACCAGGACGCGCTTGCCGCGCTCGGCGACGACCCCGGTGCGGGTCGCGGGGCGGTGACCCGGGGCCTCGACGATGAGGGTGTAGGTGCCGGCCTTGGTGGCGATGTCGGAGGGCGTGCGCGCGAAGACGCCGAGGTCGCGCCGGTTCAGGTAGATCGCGGCCCCCGCGGGCTTCGAGCGCACCTGCACGAGGGCGACGCTCGGCGAGATGCGGGCCAGGGCGGCCTCGCTCTCGGCGCGCTTGGGGTCGCCTTCGGGCGAGAGGCGCGCGTGCTCGGAGTAGTAGCGATGCGCCTCGTCGAGGTCGCCCAGGCTCTCGTAGCAGCGGGCGATGTTGAAGATGACGTTGCGGTTCGGGGCGAGGCGGTTCGACGCGAAGTAGTAGCCGAGGGCCGCGCGGAAGTTCTTGTCGAGGTAGGCCTGGTTGCCGAGGCGGAAGCTCACCTCGGCCTCGTCGGCCGTGCCGGTCTGCTCGGTCGGGACCTCGGCGCGCGCGCCGTTGCTCGAGATCGCCGTGACGGTGAACACGAACGCGAACGCGAGCAGGCCGTGCGCGCGCGAGCGCTCCGCGAAGGGGTGGGCGGGGCCGGCTTGCCCAGGGGAAGTTGGCCGCGTGAAGGGAGCAGGCATCGAGGCCTCGGGGATCGTGAGGTGGCGAGGTGCGGAGGGGGCTCAGCGCTCGAGGTTGATCGTCCCCGAGCCGTTGCCCGACGGGCTGGGGGCTACGGCGAGCGGCTTCAGGGTCACGCGGAAGGTGGCCGCACGCGGGTCGGCGAGCACCACCACGGCCGGGGTGTGGCCGCGCTTCTCGACGCGCACGCGCAGCGGGAAGCGCGCGATCGGCTGGGCGATGAGCAGCGGGGTGCGACCGAGCTCGGCGCCGTCGGCGGAGACGAGGGCCCCGGCCGGCTTCGACTCGAGCGTGAGGGACGAGAGCTCCGGCGCGATGGGGGCCTCCGCCTTGGTGTCCGCGACCTCTGGCCGGGTCGGCTGCGGCTCGGGAGCAGGCGGTTTGCCCGCGGCCGGGAGCGTGTCCGCAGCGGTGGGCCCCGCGTCCGCGACCGCAGCGGTGGGCCCCGCATCGGCTTGGACCATGTTGGTGTTGGGCTCCCGGAGCGCCGTGTCGGGCGCTGCCGTGTCGGGGGCCGCGGTGTCGGGGGCAGTCGTGTCCGAGGCCGATGTGCCGATGGCCGAGGTCGTGTCCTGGACCTTGGGCGCCACCTGCGTGACCGGGGGCTGGGCCGGCATCGGGTCGGGAGTGCTCGCGCCGACGCGGTCGGGCTGGGTCGTCGCGCGGCTCGCCAGGGTTGGTCCTGTCGTGCTCTGCGACCTGCCACCGAAGGGGTCGAGGAGGACGAAGATCAGCACCAGCACTGCGACCACGCCGATCAGGGTCGGCCACAACCAGGCGCGTCGACGCGTCGCCGGCTGTGGCGGGAGCACTGGCGCGGGCTCGGGAAGCGGTGCCACGACGCGCTCGTGTCGGATACGCGGCTCGGGCAGGGCGGCCGGGGCCACGCCGCCCACCGCGCTCCGCTCGGCGTTCTCGACGCCCCGCTTGGGGTAGTGGTCGGTGGTCACGCCGACGCGCGCCGCCCGCCGCGAGCGCGCGACCGAGCTCGCGGAGAGGTCCGTGCGCAGCGCTTCGAGGGTCGTATAGCGCCCGGCGTGCGACTTGATGATGGTGTGGCTCAAGCTCTCGGGCAGGCGCACGGCGCTCGCGGCGAGGGAGGTCGGGGTGACCTCCAGCGGGGCCTCGTCGTGCCCGAACACGGCGGCGACGAGCAGCGCACCGATGCCGGCCGCGAGGGCGACTTCATCCCGCGCCGGCCCTGGGCTGCCGACGCCGAGGAGCCTCGGACGGAACGTCCCGTCGGGGAGGAAGTCCTGCACGACGAACGGCAGGCGCAAGGGCGGCAGTGTGAGCCCGGCTTGCAGCGCGCGCTGAGCCACGGCGGCCATCTCGAGGCCAAGCGTGACGACGTCGTGCACCCCGAGGGGGCCGGTGTCATCCGGTGCCTCGGGTCCGCGGCCGTACACGAGCCAGCAGACCGACCCCGCGACGCCGCCAGAGACCACCGGGACCGCCGCCGGATCCACCCAAGCGCGCGCCCACTCGACGAGGGCTCGTCCGGCCTCCGCGTCGGCGACCTCGAACTGGACCAGTGCCCGACCCTCCGCGGTGTCCACGGTCTCGACCGCGAACCACGTCGCGTGCGTTGTCGTCAGCGCCAGCGGGCCACGGTGAACGAAGGAGCCAGTCCAGTCGGCGAGGGGTTTGCTGTGTGAACTGAGCATGTTGTTCACCGGACTAGTGGCCGCTGGCCGCGCGGGTCAAGCGCAATCCGGAGCGGTTACTTCGCGTTTCGTGGCGATCGGGTCCGGTTCGCTTCCCTTCAACGCGTGCTCGCGAGCCGATCTTAAAGGGGCCACGCGCGGCGGGCCCGATCCCCCACCCGAATCGGGGCGCCACGTATGGCCGTCGAGCGCGCTGTGATCGCGGCGAGGATTGGGTCCCGCGGCGTGGCGTCGACCTCCGCCGGTCCACCTCGAGGGTGGGAGGCCTTCAGCCGAAGTGGAACGCCGAGAGTCGCAGGCCCATGTAGGTGTCGCTGTAGGCGACCGTGCCGCGATCAGCGCCCGCGGCCCCGGCGACCACCATGAGTGGCAGCAGGTGCTCTTCGCGCGGGTGGGCCTGACGTGCGGCGGGGGCCTGGCTCCAGGCGGCGAGCTCGGCGTCGCGGGTCGCGGGCTCGGCGGTGGTCGCCGCGCGCAGCCAGGTGTCGAAGCGCAGCGCGATGTCGGCGGTCGCGGGCGAGCGGTTGAAGAAGGCGCGCAGGTTGTGGAAGGTCATGCCGCTGCCGACGATGAGCACACCTTCGTCGCGGAGTGGGGCCAGGGCGCGGCCGATGGCGAGGTGCTCGGCCGGGTCGAGGCCGCGCTTCAGCGAGAGCTGGAGGGTCGGGATCTGAGCCTCGGGGAAGGGCAGCATGAGCGGGATGAAGGTCCCGTGATCGAAGCCGCGGGTCGCGTCGCGCGCGCTCGGGATGTTCGCCGCGGTGAGCAGCGACTCGACCCGCGTCGCGAGCTCGGGCGCGCCGGGAGCGGCCCAGACGACCTCGTACGAGGCCGGCGGGAAGCCGTAGTAATCGTAGAGCATGGGCGGGCGCGCGGCCGTCATCAGCGTCGGCACCGGCTCCTCCCAGTGGGCCGAGATCACGAGCAGGGCCTTGGGCGGGGTCGGCGTGAGCGACTTCAAGCCGGTCAGGTAGCGCGCGAGCGCGTCGAACTCGTGCTTGGGCACGCCGAGGTCGACGATGGGCCACGGACCGCCGCCGTGGGGCAGGAACACGACCGGCATGCGTTCGACGCGCGCCGCGGTGGGGTCGCCGTAGGGCTTGGTGTTGGTCGTGGACGCGCCGTCAGGCTTGGAAGGGTTGGTCGCGGACGCGCCGTTCGAGCCCGAGCCCGACACGGCGATCGCCGTCGCGGTGGCGGCGACTCCGCCCGCGATGAGGGCGAGGGCGTCGCGACGGGCGAGCAGCGGGGACTTCGTCGGGGTTTCGGTGTCGGACATCTTCGGGCTCCTCGTTCGGGCCGGTCGGCCATCGTCGCGACAAAGATAGGGGCCAGCGATTGTTTCGTGTAGGGCCAGGCCGCGAACGGATTGTTCGTCGGCGGGCGCTAATCGGCAGTGCATGTCAGGTTGGCCGCGTCAGAGTCGCGCGCACGCAGCCGGCGGATAATGGCCGGCGGCGAGGCACTGGACGCGCTGGACGGCGGCGCGCAGCGCGCGGGTCGAAGGCGCGTCGGCAAGGGTCGAGAGGTCGGCCTCGAGGACGCCGCGTTGAGCCTCGAAGCGCTTCGAGGCCAAAGCACCCGCGACCAGGCGCCGCGCGGCCTGGCGGTCGAGCTCGGGCTCGCTGCGTGGGGCCCAGCGCGGGGCGGCCTCGCGCGGGCCGGTGACGAGCGTGTCGACGACGCGCGTGAGCCACACGGTCTGACGCGAGAGCTTGGCCAGGTCGAGGGTCGCGAAGTCGTCGCCGGCCGTGTGGTAGTGCGCGGTCTGCCCGTTCGACAGGAACACGAAGGGGACCTCGGCGCGCCGAAAGGCGTCGTAATCGCTCCAGGGTTGGCGCCCATCGCCCGGGGTCGTGACGAGGTTCTCGACCAGATGCAGGCCGGCCCGCTGCACGACGAGGCCGTCGGGCGCCGCGGTCTGGTCGATCACCGCGGCCAGGGCGGGCGCGCTCTCGGCACCCAGGGCAACGTGCACCGGCGAGCCGGGCCAGAGCCCACCGCCGACCAGGTCCAGCACGATGGCAGCCTCGATCGAGGCCAGCGGCACGTGCGGGTCCGCGACCCAGGCGCGGCTACCCATCGCGGGGCCGAGGAAGCTCGGCGGCTCCTCCGCGTCCCAGAAGGCGACCAGCAGCGAGGCCCTGGGCTTGGGCCCGGCGGCGATGGCGCAGGCCACCTTGACGATGCTCCCGACCGCGGCCGCGTTGTCGTCGGCCCCGTTCATGACCTCGCCCCCGACGATGCCCAGGTGATCGTAGTGGGCCGACAGCACGATTCGCCGCTCGGGCTCGCTGCCCTCGACCAGGCCGAAGACGTTGACGGCCGGCCCGGTGCCAGGGTCGATCGCGCGTTCGAACGCGGCGCCTGCTCCAGGCCGCACGCCGCAACGCGTGAGCTCGGCGATGATCGCCTGGCGTGCCTTGCGCGAGCCCTCCGAGCCCGGCGCTCGCCCCTCGAGGGCGTCCGAGGCCAGCGTCGCGACCAGGGCCCACTCGCCCGCGGCCACATCGGAAGCGGGCGCGCGCGGCGTCGGCGGGGTGCCACACGCGAGCCACGCGAGCACCAGCGGCAGGGACTTCATGGGCGTCTCCGTGAGTGGGCGCGTCGGGCTCGCGTCGCGGGATGGGGCGGCGTGACGAGGGCGCGCGGCTCGAAGCCGAGGCCGTGCCTCACCTCATCGTCGCCGAGGAGGCGCCAGCGATCTTCGTCGACGTCCAGCGCGATGCCACCCACCCGCACGCGCTGGAGCCGGATGACCTGGCTCCCGACCGCGAGCAACATACGACGAATTTGTCGGTTTTTCCCCTCGGTGAGGGTCAGCGTGATCCACGAGGT
>JAEUKJ010000766.1 GCA_016792665.1 Deltaproteobacteria bacterium
CGAAGGTCACCGCGACGCGACGCGCGAACTCACGAGCCAGCGCGGCACGTCCGCCACCGATGAGTTCGCTCATGATGGGCTCGAGCGCCGCCGCGACCGCCGAGTCGCCCATGCGCCCGAACCCGCTCGCGTTGATGCGCCGCGCGATCGCACGCTCGGCAGCGGCCAACGCGAGGTCATCCTCGCCGGCCTCGAGCCGCGCGCGGACGAGCTCCAGCGAGAGATCGGCCACCGGCGTCTCACGCTCTGCGCGCTCGAGCCACCGCAGCGCGTCCTCGCGGCGCCCGAGGTCGCGATAGGCCTTCGCGACGGGGTACAACGGCGGCCCTGCCGCCCCGCGCACGGCCTGCAGGTAGAGGCGCACGAAGGACTCGAGGCGCTCCGGCTCGCCGCGCTTCACGAGCGCGCGCGAGACCGCGTCGAAGGTCTGGACGAGCTCTGCGACCGGCCCGGGGTCGAAGGCCCGCTGCCACTGGTCCAGGGCCGGTCCGAGGTAGCCACCCTGCCCCCACGCCGCCGCCAGCGAGGCGCTCGCGCGGTCGCTGTCGCTGGTGAGGCGCCCGAAGACGAGCTGGGCCTCGTCGGGGCGGTCGGCCTCGATGAGCCACCTGCCGAGCTGGGTCGCGATATCAGCACGCCCCGGGCTGATCGCGGCCGCGCGCCCGAGCAGGTCGGCCAGCAGCTCAGGCCGGATGGCCTGCTTGTAGAGCGGCTCGGCGAGGTCGATCACCTCGCGCGCGGTCGTGGCCCGTGCCAGCGCTTCGGCGAAGTCGGCCGCGGCCGCGTCGGGCTGCCCCATGAAGAGATGGACCCGGGCCCGCGCCGCGAGGAGCCGGGGGCTACCCGGATAGCGCTCGAGGCCCTCCCCCAGCACGCCGAGCGCGGCCTCGACCTGGCCCGCGTTGCGCAGATCGCCGACCACGCGATCCCAGACATCCCATGAGCTCCCGGCCTCGCGCACCATCGCGCTCGCGAGGGGTCGCGCGTCCTGGCGCAGCCCGAGGGAGACCATGACCCCGACCGAGAGCAACTGGGTGTCGCGAGGGCGCGTCTCGAGCCCCTTGGCGATGATGTCGCGCGCCGCCTCGAGCGCCCCTGCCTCGATGAGTCGCTGCGCCGCGAGAGCCTGGGCCCGCGAGGCCCCACGCGGATCCGCGTTTGCCAAGCGCTGCGCCACGGCGATGAGCCCCTCGGTCTTGCCCGCCCGCCTTAGCGCCTCGGCCAGCGGCTGGAGCACGCCCACATCGTTGCGCGGTGCGCCGTCCTCGCCCAGCAACCGCCCGGTCATGAGGTCGATGGCGCGCCCGAGGCGGCCCTCCTCGGTGAGGAGCCGCGCGGCCTCGTCGACCGACCGTGCGTCGCGTCGCTCGCGCGCGTCCAGCCAGCGATTCACCAGCGCGTCGGCGTCGGCCGCACCGCGCGCACCCGCGTCTCCGCCTGGCGGGAGGATGCCGCGATCGGCCATGCGCAGCGCGGCCCTCACGGCGCCGACCCACGCCTGGGACGAGCGGTCACCAGCCGCCAGGACCTGCTCGAAGCCTCGCGACGCGAGGTCGGGATAGCCCAGCTCCAGCAGCTGGGTCGCGAGCCCGAGCACGCGCGGCGCCTGCACCTGTGCGGCCTGCACCCGGCCCAGGGTCGCCTCGACCAGGCGGCGCACGCGCGCGCGCTCACCGCGGCCTTCGAAGATCTCGACGAGCTTGGCCACGAGATCGAATTGCCGCAGCTCCTCGGGGTGGAGACGCCCGACAAAGAAATTCACAGCATCGCTCGGGCTACGCGAGAGTGCTTTCTCGATCGCCTTCTCGACCAGCGCCGCGTGCGTCAGAGGCCGCGTGCCGGCGCCGGTCGCTTCGATCCAAGCACTCAGCCCGCGCCGCGTCGTCGCCCCCGGCTCGAGTCGCGCGAGCTCCTCGGTCCAGGTCGCATAGAGCGACGCGAGCCGCCCCTCCGACAGGAGCAGCGCCGCCCTCTCCTGTTCGACCGCGACCCTCTCGTAGAGGCCCTCCAGCGCCGGGGTCGCGAGGATCGCGTCGCGCACCGCGAGCTGCAGATCCGCCGACAGCCCGCTCGACGCCCGCAACGACAAGAGCCAACCCGGCGTCAGCACGGCATTCCATCCCGCATCGCCCACGTCGCGCGTCGCGAACCACGCGCTCGCCGCACGCTCGAGCCGCTTGGCCTCGGACGCGCCGCCGCGCAGCGCCACCCGCAGCGCATAGGTCGCAAGCTCGTCGGGCGTCGGGCCACCGTCTTCCACCGCGGCCTGCACCCGCGCGCGCTCGACCTCGTCACGCGCGGCCCGCCACGAATCGGCTCCGAGTCGCCCATCGAGCAGCGCATGCGCCCGCACGAACGCGGCCATCGCCCCCTTCCCTTCGAGGGTCCGGCGCGCCTTCTCCGGGTCGCCGCGCTCGCGCATCGCCGCCACGTACGCAGCCGCCGGCCCGCCCGCCGCCGCGGCACCCACGCGCTCGGCCCAGCCCGGCAGGCCGACCGTGAACGCCACCCGACCGGCCTCCAGCAACCGCACGACCTCGCCCGCGCCGACCCCGGCCAGCGCCGCCTCGAAGGCCTTGTCCGCCTCGCGCTGAGCCACCTCGGGATCGTCGCGTACCTCGCGCCAGGCCTCGGCCTCGGCCAGCGCCGCCGCCCACGAGCTCAGCCCCGTCTCGCGCGCGGCGCGCAGGATCGCCGCCACCCGCTTCCGGTCGAGCGCCTGGTTCGGTGCCGCGATGAGCTGCGCCCACGCCGACGGCGCGGCCCGGGCCGTCGCCTCGAGGATCGCCTGTGCCTTGTCCTCGGCACCCGCACGCGACCCTTGAGCGCTCCGCCCCGGTCCCAACGTCCGCGCGCCCTCGGCCACCGCCGCCCGCACGGCCGCGGCCGATCCCGGTGCCAGCTCGCGGACCAGCGCCTCCAGCGCGCGCGCCTCCTCGAGCTTGCCCTCCTCGGCCAGCCGCACCGCCCCTGCCCACGCGACCTCGGCCCCACCGGTCTTCTTGCGGCGAGCCGCCTGTGTCCAAGCCGTCACCGCATCGGCCGCCAGGTCTCGCGCCAGCGCGATCTCCGCCGCGACCTCCCAGCTGCGCGGGTCGGCGTCGTCCCCAGCGATGGACTTCTGCGCCGCGAGCGCTGCGTCCTCCAGCCGTCCGATCGCCAGGAGCCAGCGCGCCAGCGCCTGCCAGCGCTCGCCATCACGTCCGAGCTCGGCCAGCGCCCTCGCCTCCATGGCCGAGCCGGTCAGCCCTTCGGAAGCCTTCGCCGCGCGCGGCGCGCCCGTCCCTTCGGGTGATGCCTTGACGTCACCCGCGGCCGCGCCACCGACCGGCTCGCCGCCCAGCAGCTCCAGCTCGAGGCGCCGCAACTTCACCCAGGCCGCGTTCGCGCCGAGCCGCTCCGCCGCGGCCACGGTCTCGCGTCCGGCCGCCGGCAGCGCGCGCGCGAGCCACGTGTCGGCCAGGGCCATCGCCAGCTCGAGGCGTGCCTTGCGCTGCGCCGCGGCGAACTGCGGCGTCTCGGTCTCGAGCTCGCGCCACAGCGACTCGGCCCTCTCGACCCGACCCGCCGCGAGCTCTGCCTGCGCGAGCGCCAACAAGACCGCCCCGCGCTCGGCGTCGATCGCCCGCGCCACCGCCGGCCCCCGGTCGGCCGCCAGCGCCCAGAGGCTCCGAGCCCCCTCGCGGTCTCCGGCGTCACCCGCCACCCGCGCCGCCGCGACGAGCCCACCGACGTGCTCGGGCGACAGAGCCAGGGCCCAGCGCGCGTAGCGCTCGGCCGCCGCGAGCCGACCGCTCTCACGCTCGGCCGCCGACCTCTCGGCCAACACATCGGGCCCGCTCGCGGCCGAGACCTCGACCCTGCTCGCCCCGAGCAGCGGCGGAATCCGCCCCATACGCCCGAGTCGCGCCCCGCCCGAGGCACACCCCACCCCGAGGGTCAGCACCACGCCGAAGCACACCCACAGGCACGCCATGGCGCGCGGCGCGTCGGCACTCATCGAAAGAGGTCGGGAGATCGGTTCGAGCAGTCGCGGCACGCGCCAAGCTTACTTCAGAAGGGCCGCCATCCGCGGCGCAAAATACGTGATGATGAAGTCGGCCCCTGCCCGCTTGATGCCGACCAGGGACTCGGCCATCGCGCGATCGAGATCCAGCCACCCGCGCTCGGCCGCGGCGTGGATCATCGAGTACTCGCCCGAGACCTGGTAGGCCGCCAGCGGCAGGTCGGTCTGGTCGCGCACCGAGCGCACGATGTCGAGGTACGGGCCGGCCGGCTTCACCATGAGGATGTCGGCGCCTTCCTCTTCGTCGAGGACCGCCTCGCGCAGGGCCTCGTAGTGGTTGGCCGGATCCATCTGATAGCTCTGCCGATCGCCGAACGCGGGCGTGCTCTCGGCGGCCTCGCGGAACGGCCCGTAGAAGGCCGACGCGTACTTGACCGAGTAGGCCATGATCGCGACCTGATCGAGCCCCTCGTCATCGAGCTCCTCGCGGAGGTAGCCCACGCGCCCGTCCATCATGTCACTCGGCGCGATGACGTGCGCCCCGGCCTGGGCATGCGCTAGCGCCTGCTTGCCGAGCAGCTCGAGGGTCGCGTCGTTCATGACCTCGCCTTTCTCGACGAGCCCACAGTGACCATGATCGGTGTACTCGCAGAGGCACACGTCGGTCATGATGACCATCTGCGGCACGGCCTTGGCGATGGCGCGCACCGCCTGCGGGACGACCCCGTCCTTGTGATAGGCCGACGACCCGACGGCATCCTTGTGCTCGGGGATCCCGAAGAGCAGCACCGCCGGGATCCCGAGATCCCACGCGCGCCGCGCCTCCTCGCCGATGAGATCGGGCGAGAAGCGCATCTGCCCGGGCATCGAGCTGATCGGCTGCTTGATGCCGCGCCCCTGCACGACGAAGAGCGGGTAGACGAAGTCCGCGGGTCGCAGCACGGTCTCGCGCACGAGCGCGCGGAGGGCCGGGGTCTTGCGCAGTCGGCGCGGGCGCGAAGCGGGGTAGGACATGGTCGTCTCCTGATGGGGTTCGTCGCGCCGCCGACTCGTCGACGCCGCGCAGTCCACATAGCCGAAGCGCGCGCCGACGCGAAGCACGGAAGCACACCGAGTCGGGGTGCCCCGTGCCTCGCCCGCGCGAGACATCCTTCAGGGAGCGCGATTGCGCATGTCGGTCTCGCCGGTCACGAAGGCGAGGCCGAGCCCCGCCCCGATGAGTGCGAACTCCAGCCCGGCCGCGCCAGCGAACAGCAGCGTGAGCGGCATGTCGAAGGCGAAGTCGCTGCCGGAGTCGGGCTGCACGACGCCGAACACGCCGAGCGTCACGAGCACCAAAGTCGCCCCGACCCCGAGCCCGCCGAGGCCCCAGTCGCGCCAGAGCTCGACGCTCTTGTCGACCTCGATGCGCACCTCGGTCCCGCTCGGCACACGCCCCGCCATGAGCGCGCTGAGCTCGCTCGACGTGGCGCTGCGAAAGCGCCCCGTGCCGAGCTCGGCGACGCGGATGCGGTTGATGCCGAAGCGCTCGCTCTCCGAGCGCCCCTCGGCCACCACGAGCTTCATCTCCTCGATCTGCGGCGCGTTGCCTTCGCCAAAGACGTAGGTATGCACACAGCCGGGAGCGATGGCCAACGCCACCGCCGCCCCGACCGCGCCGCGGACGCCGAACACCTCAGCCCTCTTCGCTCGCCGGGCGTGCGAAGAGGTAGCCGGTCCCGCGCACCGTCTTCAGGATCTGCGGCTGCCGCGCATCGTCGCCCAGCTTCTGCCGCACGCGCGACACGTGCACGTCGATCGAGCGCTCGAACGCGCCCTCGGCCGTGCCACCCGCCGCCTCGATGAGCGCCTCGCGCGTGCACACGCGCCCGCGTCGCTCGGCCAGCGCGTACAGGATGTTGAACTCGTAGCTCGTCAGGTTCAGGTCGCGCCCGGCGCGCACCGCCCGGAGAGCACCCGGCTCGAGGACGACATCCTCGACGACCAGCGACCGCTTGATCGGCCCGACCTGCCCACGCGCACGCCTGACCAGGGCGACCACGCGCGAGAACAGTTCCTTGGTCGAGAACGGCTTGGTGACGTAATCATCCGCGCCAGCCTCGAACCCGATCAGGCGATCGGCCTCCGACACCTTGGCCGACAGCAGGATGATCGGCACGTCGCTGTTCTCGCGGATCTGGCGGCACACCTCGAGGCCGTCAGGCCCCGGCAGGATGATGTCGAGCACGATGACGTCGATCGTCCGCTCGCGCAGCGCCGTCAGCGCACTCGGCCCATCGACGGAGTGCACCACCGGCACCCCCTGCTCGATGAAGTAGTGGCTCACGACCTTGGCGGTCGCGTCGTCGTCCTCGACCAGCAGCACGCGCAGCGGTGAAGGCCGCCCCGTCCTGAGGTCGATGTCGTTCAGGGGCTTGTCTTCCTTGGGGGACTTCTTCTTCGTATCCGATGATCTGGGCATTTTCGTTTCCGGGGGGGTGGAACGAACGACGGATCGGCTGCGCCGTGACCCTCACGCTTGCGCAGGACGCGGCTCGCTCGTGATCGCGGGGGAGCGGTCACGAGGTCGTCGCAGTTGCCGCGAATGACCCGTCATCGCGACATCTCCCTCTATATGTCCGCATCCCGAGTTTTGCAAAGCCAACCAAGATAATTTACACCGGTTCTCAGAAACCTTCTACGCACGGACCGAGCACCGCTTTTCTTGCCTCGGCCTCCGACCTCCGTTACCCGGTGGAGCGTGCTCCCCTCGCTGCTCGCCATCCTGCTCCTCGCCGCGCCCGGCCCCGACGGCCCTGGGCCCGCGCTCCCGCCCGCAGGCGCGCCGACGACGACGCCCACCCCGCCCAGCACGGCGCGCCCGGTCCGCCCGCCGCCCGATCCGGGCCAGCCGATGCCCGCCCCCGAGCTGCCCAAGGATCTCGCGGTCGCCCCGTGGGCCCCGCTCGAGATCGACCGCTGCCGCGACAAGCTCCTCGCCGCCGGCCTCGACGGCAGCGGCTTTCGCTTCTCGAAGGCCGACTGGATCATGTCGCGCCGTCAGCGCGGCGTGGACCCGATCTTCTGCCACGTGCCCCAGGCCGTGGTGGTCTGGAAGGGCCCGACCGGCGTCTCGTACTACGGCTTCACGTTCACGACCTGCGCCATGGCCCTGGCGATGACCCGCATGGAGCGCATCGCCCAGGAGGAGGCCCGCCGCATCTTCGGCCGCCCCGAAGGCGAGAACCCCATCCGCTACATCTCGCACCTCGGCACCTTCAACTGCCGCTGGTTGCGCCACAAGGTGAAGCAGAGCCAACACTCCTTCGGCAACGGCCTCGACCTCGCCGGCTTCAACATCAAGGGCTACGGCGACGTCTCGGTCGCGCGCCACTGGAACCCGCTCTACCCCGCCTGGCAGAAGCCCTCGGAGTTCCTCCAGACCCTGGCCCGCCGCCTCCGCGACGAGCAGGTCTTCACCAACGTGCTCGACCCGATGAGCGACGAAGGGCACTGGAACCACATCCACGTCGACATGGCCCCGACCTCCGACGGCGAGCCCTCGCCCGCCCTGGATCGCGCCAAGTCGATGCCTGCCGACCTGGCCGGCGACCCCGCTTCCCTGCCGCCCGTCCCCTGACGTGGCCGTGCCAGTCGCCCATCGGAGGCGGCGACCCCATCGAAATGACCTGCGCATCGGCGCCCTTGCCGACGCGCGCCGTTCGCCGTAGCGTTCTCGCCGGTCGACGCCGCCCAGGTGCCGGCCGGCGCAGAACCATCCGTCGTGCAGTCTGGCTCCCAGACCTTCGACGGTGAACAATCCAGACGGGGGTGAAGGTCCATGGGCGACGATCGCATGCAAGACAAGCCTTTGCGGGTGCGGATCCACTCCCTCCCCAAGGTCATCTTCTTCTACCCGACCTGGCTCTTCTCGCTGGTCTGCGCCCTGGTCATGTCCGCCGACCCCAGCGCGGGCTGGCCGGGCATCGCGTGGATGGCGCTCTTCTCGTTGAACCTTTTCGTCATCGCCTTCGACTTCACGGAAGAGCGCACGCTCATCGTGGTCCTCGGCACCGTCGCCCTCATCCTGACCCTCGTCCTGCTCGGCGCCCTCTCCGACGTGATGGGCTTCCTCACGAGCTTGAAGCCCAAGATGGACGCGGTCTTCCACTGGATGATCTTCACCGTCTTCGGGATCATCTTCCTCGCCGCCTGGATCGGCTCACGCCTCGACTACTGGGAGATCGTGCCGAACGAGGTCGTCCATCGCTACGGCGTCTTCCGCCGCATGCGCCGCTTCTCGACCGAGTCCCTGCGCTGGGACAAGACCATCCCCGACGTCATGGAGCGCATCATGCTCGGCACGGGCACCATCATCCTGACGACCCCGTACGAGAAGCACCCGATCGTCGTCGAGCACGTCATGCGCATCGGCCGCATCGACGAGCAGATCGCCCACATCCTCGGGGTCAAGCAGGTCGTCGCCGAGCGCCACAACCACCCCACCGAGGACGAAGCCTCGCGCCACTGACCCTCCCGTCGCCCAAGCGGCGACCAGGAGGCACCCGAAGCGAGCGAGGGTTCCATGTCCGACACGTCGAACACACCCGGGTCGAACCCATTCGAAGCCCTCGAGCGCGAGTGGCTCGCACGCTCAGCCGCGCCGCGCACCCACCGCCTCGTCGCCCTCGTCGTGCGCCTGCCGCGCGCCGATCGCCGCGGCTCCTCGCGTCGTTTCCTCCCTCAGAGCGCGGCCCTCTCCATCGACGGTGGGCTCGAAGGCGATCGCTGGGCCGTCGAGCGCCGCGAAGACCTCGGTGACGCGCGCGAGGTCACCCCGACCTTCGCGGACCGCCAGCTCACCGTGATGGAGCTCCGGTCGATCGAGTGCATCAGCGCCGGCCGCGACCTCTTCGGCCACCTCGCGCTCGAGCTCCCCGGCGACAACCTCGTGGTCGACTTCGACCTGTCGACCACGAACCTCCCCATCGGCGCGCGCTTCACCGTCGGCGGCGCCACGCTCGAGGTCACCGCACCGCCCCACCTCGGCTGCAAGAAGTTCGAGGCCCGCTACGGCCCGACCGCCCTCGCCTGGGTCAACTCGCCAAGCGGTCGCGAGCGCCGCCTGCGCGGCCTGAACGCGCGCGTCATCACCCCTGCCGTCGTCAGCGTCGGCGCCCTCGTCGGCCATCCGCGCTGACCCCCACCACCCGGAGTCCCGACGGTGCTGAGCTTCCTCGTCCTCATCGCCGCGCGCCTCCTCGCCGCCCCCGAGGGCGAGCCCCCCAACGCCGATCCCCGGGTCGATCCGCGCATGGCCTGCTTCGTCGCCGCGTATCCGGGTGTCGTCTGCGGCGGCGAGCCCAACGCGCTGGTCCTCTGCAACGGCACGCGCATCCCGTGGGAGGACGGCCTCGACGACAAGCCCTTCGAGCAGGTCCTCGACGCCCCCGACCTCGAGGACACGGTCGCCATGCGCTACCGCCCGGGGCGCACCTTCGCCGTCCCGCCGGTGAACTTCGAGCCCGGCCGCATCCGCAACGTCGCCTTCTTCTCTGCGCTCTACGGTGCTGACCGCAAGGCCGTCGAGGCCACCACCGTCCCGGTCGCGTGGATGCCGAAGTCGGGCGGCAAGACCGTCCGCGTGACCCAGGTCAACGGCGTCGCGGCCGCACTCCAGCGCGTCTCCGACGACCTCGAGCGCGAGCTCCCACGCGAGCTGAAAGACCTCGTCGCCAAGACCGCGGGCGTCTTCGTGTGGCGCGAGGTCCGCGGCACCAATCGCCGAAGCCCCCACAGCTTTGCGATCGCCATCGACGTCGGCGTCGCCTGGAGCGACTACTGGGACTGGAACAAGCCCGACAAGAATGGCGCCTATCGCTGGAAGAACCGCTTCCCTCTCGAGGTCGTCGACATCTTCGAGCGACACGGCTTCGTCTGGGGCGGCAAGTGGTACCACTTCGACACCATGCACTTCGAGTATCGCCCCGAGCTCCTGGTCGCCCCCTGTGTCGACGGCGCTTCGCCGCTGCGCACCCTCGGCGGTAAGCCCCACCCCCAGCCGGTGCCCTGACCGATGTCCGAGATCCCTCACGTCGTCATCATCGGGGGCGGCTTCGCCGGCCTCACCTGCGCGCGCCGCCTGAAGAAGGCCCCGGTCCGCATCACCCTCTTCGATGCGAGGAACCACCACCTCTTCCAGCCGCTCCTCTATCAGGTCGCGACCGCGGCGCTCTCGGCCCCCGACATCGCCGCACCGATCCGCAAGCTGCTTGCCGGGCAGGCCAACACCACCGTGCTCGCGCGCGGCGTCTCGGCGATCTCGCTGGCGGATCGCAGCGTCACTTTCGATGGCGGCGTCGTCCACTACGACTACCTCGTCGTCGCCGCAGGGGCCGTCAATCACTACTACGGCAACCCCCAATGGGAAGCCTGGGCCCCCGGTCTCAAGACCATCGACGACGCCTTCGAGATCCGCCGCCGCGTGCTCGGCGTCTTCGAAGAAGCCGAGCTCACCGCCGACCCCGAGGTCCGGAGAGAGCTCCTCACTTTCGCCGTGGTGGGCGGCGGCGCGACCGGGGTCGAGCTCGCCGGCGCCCTGTCCGAGATCGCCTCCCGCACGATGCGGAAGCAGTTCCGCCACTTCGACCCCGAGGACGCGCGCGTCGTGCTCGTAGAAGGTGGCCCGCGCCTCTTGAACGGGTTCCCCGAGGTCCTCTGCGAGAAAGCCAGGGCCCGCCTGGAGGCGCTCGGCGTCGAGGTCCGCCTGAACGCGCGCGTCGCCGACATCGACGCCCAGGGCGTCCACCTCCAGCCGCCTCCCTCGGCCGCCAACGCCACGGCCGCGCCCAGCCAGCCCGCTGGGTCCGCCCAACGTCCCGGTGAGCTCATCGCCGCCCGCACCGTGCTGTGGGGAGCCGGCGTGGCCGGGGCACCGATCGGCAAGCAGCTCGGGCTCGGCGTCACGCGCGGCGGCAAGGTGCGCACCGACCCGTGCCTGCACCCCGTGCCCGCCGACGGCGGCCCCAGCGCGCACCCCGAGGTCTTCGTCTGCGGCGACCTCGCCGAGATCGACCCGAGCTGCAACGACGGCAAGCCTACGCCCGGCGTCGCTCCGGCCGCGCTGCAGATGGGTCGCTACGCCGCCGACCAGATCCGAGAGTCTCTCTCACAACCCAACAATCGAGAGTCACTCTCACAAGTCGCTCTTCCGCCAGCCACCCCGTTCCGCTACTTCGACAAGGGCCAGCTCGCGACCATCGGCCGCATGTCGGCCGTCGCGGCGCTGGGCAAGCGGCGCTTCGCGGGCGCGTTCGCGTGGCTCCTCTGGGTGGTGGTCCACATCCTCTACCTCGCGAGCTTCCGAAACCGCGTGGTCGTGCTCTTCGAGTGGGCCTGGGCCTGGTTCACCTGGTCGCGCCCGGGCCGCATCATCCTCGAGCGTCCCTCGCGCTGGCCACCCGAGCCTCGGCCCATCGAGGAGGGGCCTCCACCCCAAGTCGAGGGTCAGCCCGCGGGCACCAGGATCACGGCCTCACCGGAGACGACCACCTCGCAGCGCTGATTGGTGACCACCGTCTCGAGGGTGACGATGGGCTTGTCCGCCCTGACGCTCTTCACGGTGGCGGTCGCGGTGATGGCATCTCCGATCCGCATCGGCCCCTTGAAGCTCAGCGTCTGCGACAGGTAGACCGCGCCCGGGCCGGGGAGCCGTGTCCCGAGCACCGCCGAGATCAACCCAGCCGCGAGCATGCCGTGCGCGATGCGCCCGCCAAAGCGCGTCGTCCGGGCGAATTCCTCGTCGAGGTGCACGGGGTTCGTGTCGAGCGAGACCTCCGCAAACGAGACGATGTCTGCCTCGGTGACGACCTTGGTGAGCGCCGCGTGGGCGCCGACCTCGGGAACGATTGCACGGGTGGGCGTCGATTCCATGGTCGGGGGCGCTAGCACTTTTTCCCGCGGCCCGCGACCGGCGCGGCCATCTCGCCGCAGGCTTGCCGCGCCAAGCCGTCTCCACGCCCCACCTCGGCGGCCCCCTGCCCAATCGTTCAGTCGCCGCGAGTTGACGCGGCCCCGAGCGGACCTAGCCTTGCCTCATCACCGCGGCCCAATGCAATCGGGCGCGTTCCCTGGTACCATCCCGCGATGGCGCGCCCGCCGAGTCCACGACGAACTCGGCCGCACTCTCGCCCCCCCGAGGAGTTCCACGACAATGGGTGATCGACCCTTCACTCCCGACGCTCCCGACTCTCCCTTTCCGCTCCTCCCACTGCGCAACGGCGTCCTCTTCCCGGGCACCGTGACCACCCTCGCTGTCGGCCGACCCCAGTCGCTCGCCATCCTGCGCCATGTGAAGCCCGGCACGACCGTCATCGGCGTCGCCGTGCAGAAGGACAGCCGCGTCGCCGACCCGGCCTTCGAAGACCTCCACCCCGTCGGCACCTTCGCCCGCGTCGTCGGCATCCAGCGCCACGGCGACAACGCGGTCATGTTGTCACTGCAGGGGCTCTCGCGCTTCGAGCTCGAGCGCCTGGTCGAGACGCATCCCGCCTGGCTCGCAGCCGGCACGCCGCTGCGCGAGCCGGTGCGCGACGAGCACGAGGCGCAGTTCCTGGCCGAGTCGCTGAAGGCGCGCATCGCGCAGGCCGACAGCCAGCTCGCCACGCGGCTCGGGCAGACGCCGCCCAACGAGACCCCGGGGCGCTTCGCCGACCGCGTGGCCTCGGCCCTCGAGCTCCCGCCCGAGAAGGCGATCGTCGTGCTCGGCACGGCCGACGTGATCGAGCGTCTGCGTCTCGTCATCGCCATGGTCGGCGAGTCGCTGGCCGTGCGCGAGGTGCGCCAGAAGATCGACGACGAGGTCCGAAAGGAGCTCAACAAGAACCAGCGCGAGGCGGTCCTGCGCGAGCAGCTCCGCGCCATCAAGCGCGAGCTCGGGGAAGGCGAGGCCGAGCAGGCCGAGACGCTGAAGGACCGGCTCGAGAAGGCCGATCTCCCGGCCGAGGTGCGCACGGTCGCCGAGCGCGAGCTGCGCCGCCTGGAGGGCATGAACGCCGCCCAGGCCGAGGCCAACGTCATCCGCACCTATCTCGAGTGGATCCTCGAGACGCCGTGGAACACGCGGGCCGAGGTGAAGGACGACATCCAGGCCGTCGAGGACAA
>JAEUKJ010000006.1 GCA_016792665.1 Deltaproteobacteria bacterium
CGCACGTCACTGTCGACTGCGGGGGCAGCGCGCGTCACTGTCGACTGCGGGGCAGCGCGCGTCACTGTCGGCTGCGGGGGGCAGCGCGCGTCACTGTCGAATGGGCACGACGCCGCGTCAAAAATCAGGACAAGCGGACCAGGACCTCGGCGAAGCGCTCGATGCCGAGGGCGAGCTCGCGGATGGGCAGATGTTCGCCTTCGCCATGGGCGGTGCGCATGTCGCCCGGCCCCATGAGGGAGATGGGAGCGCCGAGTGCCGAGAGGATGCTGGCGTCGGTGTTGAACGGGACGGCAGGGCCGATGGCGTGGCTGCCGGAGAGGCCCGCCATGCCCAGCGTGTCGAAGTCCAGAGGCTCGGCGCGCGAGAGCTCGATGACCTTGACCTCGGCGCCGACGCGATCGCGCAGCGCCGCCAGGACCGCGTCGACCGGGGCTGCGCAGCGCACGAGCACGAGGGCTTCGGCCGAGGGGGCGATGACGTTGGCGGCGACCCCGCCACGGACTTCACCGACGTTCACGGTTGACTCGCCCAGCGTGGCGTCGGCCGGGAGCGGGGTGCTCAAGAGGTCGTGCAGGGCGGTGACGAGGCGATGGACCGCCGACACGCCGAGCTCGGGATAGGCCGAGTGGCCGCTCTTGCCGCGGGTCTCGAGGCGCACCTTGAGGAGGCCCTTCTGGCCGATGGCCGGGAGCATGCCGCACGGCTCGCCGAGGATCACGTGGCGCGGCCGGAGCTGCTCGAGGGCGACCGCGGCGCGCGCGCCGGCGTGATCGGTCTCTTCGCCGACGACGAGGAGGCAGGCCGCGGCGACGCCGGGGGCGGCGTGGCGCGCGAGGTCGAGGGCGTGCAACATGGCGATGGCGACACCCTTGGCATCGCACGCACCGCGCCCGTGGATGACCCCGTCGGTGCGGCGCGCGGGCAAGAATGGCGGCACCGTGTCGAGGTGGGTGCACAAGAGGACGGCGGGATCGGGGTGGCCGACCAGGAGGTTGTCTCGCTGCGGAGCGACCGGCTGGCGCGTGACCTGGAGCCCGAGCTCGGCCGCGATGGCGGCGGCGAGGTCGACGCCCGGGGCCTCGCGACCCGAGGTCGAGTCGGCGTCGATGAGGCGCACGAGCTGGTCGACGGCTTGGTCCAAGCGTGCGGCGCTGGGGGCGAGCGACGGGTAGGCAGGCTGCATGATCGAAGGGGATCTATGCACGATCCCCCGTGCCTTGCCAACGCGGAGCGAGCTTCCCCAAATGCATTCGCGCCGGGGCGGAGTCGCATGCTACCACGTCGAGGTGAGCTCCACCCCTGCACCGCTGCCTCCCTCCCCTTCCCTCGCCGCGCGCCGCATCGCGGTGACCGGCGCCAACCGCGGCCTCGGGCGCGCCATCGCGGCGGCAGCGGTCGCGGCCGGTGCCGAGGTCATCGTCCACGCGCGCGACGCGGCGAACGCCGAGCGCACGCGCGTCGAGCTCGGCGCGAGGGCGGCGGTCGCGGGCGACCTCACCGACCCTGGGCTCGGGGCGCGGCTCGCCGACACAGCGCGCGCGTTGGGCGGGCTCGATGGGATCGTGCTGAGCGCGGGCGTGCTGGGCCCGAAGGGGCGCCTCGGCGAGCTCGACTTCGACGCCTTCCGCGAGGTGATGGCGGTGAACGTCGAGGCCCAGGCGCGCATGTTCGCGGCCTGCGTGCCCCTGCTCGTGGCCGCGCGCGGCCGGGTGATCTGGGTCTCGAGCGGGCTCGGGCGCTTCGCGTTGCCGCGCTACGGGGCTTATTGCGCATCGAAGCATGCACTCGAGGGGCTGGCCGGGCTGGCCCACGCCGAGTACATCGATCAAGGGGTGCTGTCGTTCTCGGTGGCGCCGGGCATGGTCCAGACCAAGATGCTCGCGGCCGCGTTGGAGGAAGACGACGTGTCCGAGTATACCTTGCCCGAGGTCGCGGCGCGGGGCTTCGTGTCGCTGCTGGGGCTGGACCATGAGGCCGCTCGCGAGCTGGCGGGCTTGCCTCTCGACATCACGAGCGCGGGCGAGGTGGTCGCCGTGGGGGGACGTTGATGCGGCAGGCGAGATCGATCGTGGCGTGGGTCCTCGGGGTCGTGCTCGTCGTCGGCTGCGACGTGGCCGAGCTGCCGAACACGGGTGACACGAAGACCGACACGCGCGACGCGAGCGACACGCGCGATACGCGCGACACGAAAGACAGCGAGGCCGACTCGGGCGATGGCCTCGTCTCGTGCGACCCGCGCGCCACGCCGACGGGGTGTCCGACCGGGCAGTTCTGCGAGTCGACCGCCAAGGTGTGCGTCGAGTGCGTCGGCCTCACCGAGCGGTGTGTCGGCGACCCGGCGACCGCGCGGCGAGAGACCTGCGAAGCCCCCGTCGCGAGCGGCGTCGGCGCCCTCACGGGCGGCTTCTTCGTCGACAATCCGTGTGGGTCGGACGAGGTCTGCGTGCCGCGCTCGACGGTCTCGGTGACGTGCCAACCCAAGGTGTGCGAGGCCGGCTTCGCGGTGTGCCTGTCGGGATCGCAGACGCGCGCGTGCAACGCATCGGGCACGGCCGAGGTCACCGAGACGTGCGACCCGGGGCGCGCCTGCTACGACGGCAAGTGCGAGTTCATCCGGCACAACGTCGTGCTGGTCTTCGACACCAGTAGCTCCATGTGGAGCTACACGGACCCCGCCTACGCGAACCAGTCGGCCATTCTCTGCGAGCAGAACCAGACCCCGTGCATGCCCGCCTTCCCGGAGTGCGACGGCAACGACCCGATGACCATCTTCACCCTGTCGAAGGACGTCTTCTCGTCGACCATCGACCAGGCGCTGGGCGGCTTCTCGCAGTTCGCGCTGATGCGCTTCCCGCAGCTCGAGGCGCCGCGCGCCGGGGTCTCGTGCTTCAACGGGTGGTACGCCTCTCAAGAGGAGATGACCGGCGACGACGACCACCGCACCACCGACGGCGGGACCTGGTTCGCCGAGCACCTGGGCGAGAGCGTGGTCGTCCCCTTCCCCGTTCGGACCTCGCTCGACAACCGCGAGACGCTGCTCTCGTGGCTCGACCATCGCGAGCTCCTCGGCGCGACCCAGACGGTCTGCAACGTCGACGACGACTGCGGCCCGCTCGGCCGCTGCGGGGTCATCGACGCCCAGAAGCGCTGCTTCGTCCACAGCGACGAAGAGCTCCGCGCCATCGGGCAGACCCCGCTCGGCAAGACCCTGTTCTATGCCGGCGAGTACCTCCGCACCAAGGTGCGCGTCGACGGCAAGGCGTGCACCACCGACGCGAGCTGCGACTCGTCGGGCTACGTGTGCCGCAACGAGAAGTGCGTCGACCCGTACAGGAAGTGCAAGAGCGACTACATCATCCTCTTCACGGACGGCGAAGAGAGCGTCAACCAAGAGGAAACGAGCTTCTTCAACCCCGTCGTGCAGGCCAAGCGCCTGGCCTTCGGACTCGACTGCGAGACCGATCTCGATTGCCGCGGCGGGGCGACCTGCCAGGACAAGGTGTGCCTCGCGCCGACGCAGATCGGGGCCAGCATGCCGAACCTGCCGGGCGACGGCTACGGAGCCCTGGCGTCTGTCGACGGGCAGCCCATCTCGATCCAGACGACCGTCATCACCTTGAACCAGAGTATCGCCCGCAACGCGCGCATCGCGCTCGCAGGCGGCGGCCCGAACATCGTCGTGTCGACGACCGACCCGGCGACCTTCAAGTTCGAGCTGCGGCGCGCCATGACCCCCAACCCGAAGTGCACCCCCGATGATCTCGACTAACTCGATCTCGACAAAGCTCGGCGCCGCATTCGCGGCATCGGCCCTCTTGCTGGCATGTGGCTCCGACGAAGCCGCCGACACCGACACGGCCGACACCGCCGCGCCGGACGTGAGCGACGTCGACACGACCGACGCGGCCCCAGATACGATCGACTCGGTCGACGCGGTCGACGCGCTCGATACGACCGACGCAGTGGATACGGTCGATGCGACCGACGCCGATACCGGCCCGCTGCCGCTCGAGCCGTGTGACCCCATCGACCCGTCGCACTGCCTCTACCCGTTCCCGTCGAACGTGTACCTCGTCCCGGACCTCTCGCGTCAGACCGGCTACACGCTCGACTTCGGCAACGCCCTGCCGCGCAACCTCGACGACAAGCCGATGGACACCGTCCCCTACCGCCGCATGGACGGCTACGGGGTCGGCACGCCGCTGCTCGTGAGCTTCCCCGAGCTCGACCGCGCCGGCCTCGCCACCGAGTTCGACACGGCCCCGTCGCTGGCCGCCGACGCCCCCATCCTGTGGCTCGAGCAGACCGAGACCGGCTTTCGGCGCGTGGCCTACTTCGTCGACGACGACACCACCGATCCCGACCCGGTGACCAAGACCCTCATCGTGCGCCCGGCCGAGATCCTGCGCGAGGACACGCGCTACATCGTCGCCTTCCGCGGCCTGAAGAACACGCGCGGCGAGGCCTACCCCGCTTCCGAGGCCTTCGCGGCCTATCGCGCCGGGACCACCGCGGGCACGCCGCTCGCCAAGCGCCAGGCCACCTTCGACGCGGTCTTCACCGACCTCGCCGGCCAGGGCGTCGACAAGGCGAACCTCCAGCTCGCGTGGGACTTCCACACGGCGAGCTGCGACGCGCTGCACGGGCCCGTGCGCCACATGATCGCGGACGCGTTCGCGACCACCGGCGACAAGGGGCCAGTGCTCGGCGACATCGAGGTCGAGGTGCTCGACCACGAGACCTGGGCGCTCGAGATCCGCGGCACCTTCGAGGTCCCGCACTACATGGAGCCGGCGCCGATGAACCGCAGCACCGGCACGGTGTGGCGCTTCCACTACGGCCCGGACGGCAAGCCGGCGCAGAACGGGACGCGCAAGGCGCCGTTCTGGATCCGCATTCCGAAGAGCGCCATCCCCGCCGAGGGTGAGGCGGCCATCCCGCACGGCATCGCGATGTACGGCCACGGGCAGAACGGCGAAGGCACGCAGGTGCGGGGCGGCTTCCTCGGCAGGATCGCCAACACCTATCATTACGTGTTCTTCGCGACCGACATGTGGGGCATGTCCGAGGAAGACGTGAGCGGCATCGTCGACGTGCTCTTCGACATGTCGGGCTTCCCGCGCGTCTCCGACCGCCTCCAGCAGGGACTCCTGAACCACGTGCTGCTGGCGCGCACCATGCGCGAGCGCCTGCCCACCCTGCCGGAGATCACCGCCAAGGGGATCGTCCTCGACCCGACCCGCCTCTACTACACGGGCATCTCGCAGGGCGGCATCTTCGGCGCCTCGGTGGTGGCGCTGTCGCCCGATCTCCAGCGCGGGCACCTCGGCGTGCCGGGCAACAACTACGGCTTCCTGCTCACGCGCAGCCGCAACTTCGACCCGTTCTTCCTGGCCCTGTCGGGCGGCTACCCCGAGCGCTGGCAGCAGCTCTCGGTGCTCGCGGCGATCATGCAGCTCTGGGAGGGCGCCGACCCGGTGTCCTACATGCGACACCTCCACGCCGAGCCGTTCGAGGGCCAGGGCCCGAACGAGGTCCTGCTGGCACCTGCCAAGGGTGACGTGCAGGTGGCCGTGAGCTCGAACGAGTGGCTCGCGCGCAGCAACATCGGCATCGCCGTCATGACGCCCTACGACACCGTCCGCACGGCCCCGAGCGGCGCCGAGACCGCCACCTACCCGCGCACCGGCTCGGGCATCGTGCTCTACGACTTCGGCAACCCCTGGCCGAACCCCAGCGAGAACCGCCCGCCGACGTCGGACGCCGCCGACCCCCACGGCAAGCCGCGCCAGGAAGACCACCACAGCCGCCAGCTCATCCACTTCCTCGAGACCGGCGAGATCATCGACGTCTGCAGCGAAGACGGCACCCCGGGCTGCACGCCCCAGTAGCAACGCCGAGGCTCGGGTCAGGGTCGCCGCCCTCGGGCGACCCGCCCCGGGCTACGCGCCCCAGTAGCAACGCCCAGGCTCGGGTCAGGGTCGCCGCCCTCGGGCGACCCGCGACCGATGCCTCGCGACTCGCCGACACTTCATCGCGACTGCGGACTTGACGCCGCCGTCGCGGTGGTTCATTGCGTCCATGCAGTTCAAGACGTCTTGAACCACTCGAACCGCGTGAACCACCTGAACACCTCGAGCCCGCGCTCGACGGAGGTCGTGATGTTGGAGAGCCGCGCCGCCGAATCCTCGACCGCCCCTGCGGTCGCAGGCCGTGCCCCCGCCGAGAGCGCCTCGTCACAGCCGCCATCCGCCTTCCTGGCCGCGGTCGAGCAGCGCATCGCGACCGCCCTGGCCGCCCCCTTCGAGGCCCGCGCGGCACGCCTCGTGGCCGGTGCGGGTACGCGCCTCGCCCTGGCCGGCGGGGCCAAGCGTGCGCGTCCGCTGCTCGTCGAAACCCTCGCCCAGCTCGCGCGCCTGCCGCGGTCCACCGTCGTCGACTTCGCCGCCGCGGTCGAGCTCGTGCACACCGCCTCGCTGCTGCACGACGACGTCGTCGACGCGGCAGATACACGCCGCGGAGACGCGACCGCGAACGCGCTCTGGGGCAACCCGGTCGCGGTCCTGGCGGGAGACCTCGTGCTGACGCGCGCCCTCGCCGTCCTCCGACCCCACGGCCTCGCCGTCGTCGGCAAGGCCATCGACATCGTCGACGAGATGACGCGTGCCGTGGCGATCGAGGTCCTCGGGCGCGGCGACGCCGACTTCACCCTGGCGCAATGGCGCACGATGGCGGTCGGCAAGACCGGGGCCCTCTTCGGCTTCGGGGCCTGGCTCGTCGCCGGCCAGCCCGAGCGCGCGGCCCGCTTCGAGCGCGCGCTGAGACACCTCGGCGTGGCCTTCCAGATCGCCGACGACCTCGCGGACCTGACCACCGACCCGCAGAAGAACAGAGAGGGCGGCCTCCAGGACCTCGGCGCGCGCAACCCGTCCTTCGCCGTGATGTGGGGCCTCGACCATGCGGCCCCGGCCCTGCGCGAGGCGCTCCGCGCGTTCTGGGCCGACGCGCAGGCCCCGCGCGAGGCCGCCGTGATGCTGGCGCGGGACCTCGTCGCGGCCGGGGTGATCGCGGCCGGCAGCGAGGCGGCGCGTGAAGAGATCCGCGCGGCCCGCGAGGCCCTGGCGCCCGAGCTCGGGAGCGCCGCCGTGAAGCAGGTGCTCGGGTGGGCCGAGGCGCTGGTCCGGTTGCCGTCGGCGAGGCGCGCATGATGGGCAGGGAGGGTCGGCGGT
>JAEUKJ010000043.1 GCA_016792665.1 Deltaproteobacteria bacterium
GCCGCCGACACATGCATCATGTCGACGAGGCCACGAGCAACGCTCGGGGCCCGGCGAGAACGCGTCGGCTCAGAGAAGGTCCCACTGCTCGGGGTTCGAGACGATATCGTCTGCCATCTTGGTGATGTGCCCGATCTGGTACCCATCGTAGAGGCGGTGATCGAAGCTGCCCGTGAGCAGCAGCGAGGGACGCACGACGACCTGGCCATCGACCGCACGCGGGCGGTCGTGGATCTGCCCCAGGCAGAAGAGGAAGGGCACGCGCGAGGTCGGCATGAGCGGGACCAGCGCCTGCGGGATATCAAAGCCGCCCACGTTGGTGATCATCGCGCTGCCGAAGGGGTCGGGCTTCAGCCCGAACTTCGTCATGTCGAGGCCGATGTCGTAGTTCAGGTAGCTCACGGCGCGCATCATGATCGGCGCGAGCGCAGGCGGGATGAAGCGGAGCGAGGACTTGGCCTGCTCGATCTCCTTGTCATCGCCCGAGCGGATCGACTTGGCGCGCGACGCGATCTGGTTGGCGATGTCGACGACGCTGGCCGTGTCCGCCCCCTTGACCTTCACACCCGACAGGTCCGCCGAACCACCGCTGCCCTTCACGGCGACCTGCACGAAGATGTCGACCGTCTCGCGCTTGAAGGGGCGGTTCCGGCGCAGGATCACATTGTAATCCGGGTACTTCTTGAGCACGCGCCCGACCGCGGCGACGAACAGGTGCGTGATGGTCACCTTGACGCCGTGCTTCTCGGAGACCTCCTCGAGCCAAGGCAGGGTCTTCGAGAGATCGATCTCCCGCTCGCCCTGCGCCGTCGGGCTGGCAGGGGGACCCCAGACGCCGATCGCCAGACGACGCCAGGTGGAAACCTTCTCGAGAGGGTGCTGGAAGGAACGCGCCACGATGAACCTCCTCGCCGAGTCCGTGTGCAGCGGCGAAGCGCGGTGCTTAGCACAGTCAATGCCGGACGCCAGCCTCGCGGCACGCGGGCAAGAGGCCGCGGAGACGGCCTACGGGCTGGCGGAGTGACTCGTCGCCTCGCAGCGCCCTCGGGCACCTCGCTCCTTGGGGCTTCGCCTCTTGCATCCACCTCGCCTGGCACGCTGCGACGCGCGACCCAGCGCGGGCGTGATGGACGTTGACGGCGGTGAGCGCCGGCGGCTATCCCCGCTCCCATGCAGAAAGAACCGCCCCGCCTCGCCGCCAGCAGCGCGCGGGGTCGAACCACGCCTGGGCGGCATCTGAGCCCGCTCCCGTCGGCCCGGCCATGAGCTGGTGGGTCTTCGCGCTCGTGGGGGCTGTCGCGGCCTCGGCCACCGCCATCCTCGCCAAGCTCGGAGTCGAGGGGGTCCCCTCGAACCTCGCGACCGCGGTGCGGACCGGGGTCGTCCTGGTCTTCGCGTGGGGGCTCGCGCTCGCGAGCGGCCAGACCGTGGCCCTGGCCGGCCTCAGCGCGCGCTCACTGGCCTTCCTCGGCCTCTCGGGGCTCGCGACGGGCGTCTCGTGGCTCGCCTACTTTCGCGCGCTGTCGCTCGCGCCCGCCTCTCGGGTCGCGCCGCTCGACAAGGTGAGCCTCGCGTTGACGGTGGTCCTCGCAGGCCTCGTCCTCGGGGAGACGATCGCGTGGCAGGTCGGCCTCGGGGCCGCCATGATCGTGGGTGGTGCCCTCCTGACGTTGCCACGCGCCTCGGATCAGGCCATTGGGCAGCCTGGCTCTCGTCAGGCCTTCGGCGGTGATCAGACGACTTCCGCGCGCGGCGCCTGGTGGGTCTACGCGCTGGTCTCGGCCGGCGCCGCCGCGGCCACCGCGATCCTCGCCAAGATCGGCATCGACGGCGTGCCCTCCAACCTGGCGACCGCGCTGCGGACCGTGGTCGTCCTCGTCTTCGCCTGGAGCATCGTCTTTGCTCGCGGCGAGCAGCGCGCACTCGGTACGATCGCGCGCCGATCGATGGTGTTCCTCGTGCTCTCGGGGCTCGGCACCGGGGTCTCCTGGCTGGCCTACTATCACGCCCTCGCGCTGGCCCCGGCCTCCAGCGTGGCCCCCGTCGACAAGGCGAGCCTGGCGTTGACCATCCTGCTCGCCGCCATGATCCTGCGCGAGAAGGTCACCCCGCGGGCCGCGGTCGGTGTCGCGCTGCAGATCGCCGGCGCGCTCATGACCCTCGGAGGCTCCGCATGAGACTTGGATTCGGCTGGTTGATGGGCGTCGCAGCGATCGGCTGCGCCGACCCGGGTCGTTCCCAGGCGACCACGGACGCCTCGAGCGACCTCGGCGACACCGTGCTCCCGCCGACCGACACCGTCTCAGACACGCGCGAGGACGACCTCGACAGCGACACCGCACGAGACTCCGGTCCAAGCCCAGACGACGTGCGCGACACCATCGCGAGCGACACCATCGCGAGCGACACCACCCCAGGCGACACCTTCGTAGGCGACACCATCGCAGACGACACCACCCCAGGCGACACCACCGCAGGCGACACGGGCGCGCCGCTGGATCTCT
>JAEUKJ010000057.1 GCA_016792665.1 Deltaproteobacteria bacterium
GGAAGGGGTCGCCCGTGAAGACGATCTTGGTGCCCTCGCCCGCGCGCGTGAGGATGGTCTTGATCTCGTGCGGGGTCAGGTTCTGGGCCTCGTCCACGATCATGTACTGGTTGGCGATCGAGCGGCCACGGATGTAGGTCAGCGGCTCGATCTCCATGACGCCGGCGCGCACCATCTCGTCGACGGCGCGGGCCCCCTTCTTCTGCTTCGAGTTCATGGAGAAGAGGAACTCGACGTTGTCGTGGATGGGCTGCATCCACGGCTTGAGCTTCGACTCGACCGAGCCCGGCAGGTAGCCGATGTCGCGGCCCAGCGGGAAGATCGGGCGCGACACGAGGAGGCGCTTGTACTTCTCGGCCTCGGCGACGAGGTGCAGGCCTGCGGCCAGGGCGAGCATGGTCTTGCCGGTGCCCGCCTTGCCGATGAGACAGACGACGTGGATGTCTTCGCGAAGACACGCATCGAGGGCGAAGTGCTGCTCGCGGTTGCGCGGCTTGATGCCCCAGATCGGAGTCTTGAACGGGTAGAGCGAGTCGAGCTTCTGCTCTTCCTTGCGGACGCGCGCGAGGGCTGTCGAGCGGTCGTCCTTCACCATGACGTACTCGTTCTCGTACCAGCTCAGCTCGTCGGGCGGCGGCGGCAGGGGCAGCGAACCCTCCTGGAAGAAGCGCGGCACCTCGCCCCCCGAGACCTCGCAGGTGCGCACCACCGGATAGAGGTCTTCGATCGAGATGCGCCGCGTGTCGTAGTCCTCGGCCTCGAGCCCGAGCACGTTCGCGCGGATGCGCAGGTTCGTGTCGAGGGTGACCAGGATGACCGACTCGCCGGGCTTGGCCTCGGTCTCCTTCACCTCGAGGGCGACGGCGAGGATGCGGTCGTCGGCCTTGTGGTCGAGGTGGAACCCGTCGGGCAGCTTGCGCTCGGTCATGAGCACATGCAGCGAGCCGCCGTTCTCGAGCGGGACGCCGTTGTGCAGGGCACCGAGCGCGCGCAGAGCGTCCAGGTGGCGCGAGACCTCGCGGGCGTTGCGCCCGAGCTCGGACCCGTCCTTCTTGAACTGGTCGATCTCCTCGATGACCACGATCGGGATCCAGACCGTGTGCTCGGCGAACCCGAAGATCGCCTCGGGATTATGGAGGAGGATGTTGGTGTCGAGGACGAAGTGCTTGAGCATGGGGTCTCGTTGTCTCCCTGCCGATCCAGCGTGTCAACCGAGGCCGGCCCGGCTATAGAAGGCGGCAGCGAGGTTTCAGGAGAGCCCCATGCCCGACACGACCGCGTCCCTCGTCCGCTTTCTTCCCCACCAGGCCTCGATGGTCGCCGCCCTGGGGCGCACCGCGTTCCTCGCGGTGAAGCAGAAGTTGAAGCCGGTGCGCGGCACGCCGAGCCTGCCCGGCCCCCTGCTCAGCGACCGCGTGCCCCCGCGCGACGCGCGCCTGGTCCAGGCCTTCCTGGCGCACGTCGGCTCGCGCCCCGGCACCTGGACCGCGAACGGAGCCGAGGGCCTGCCGCCGACGCTGTTCCCGCAGTGGACCTTCCCGCTCTTGCAGCGCGCGCTGGAGGCCCTGCCCTACCCGCCCTCGGAGCTCCTCAACGGGGGCTGCAAGCTGGTCGTGAATCGCCCCCTGCCGTTGGGTGAGGCCATCGATGTCGAGGTCCAGCTCACCGACATCGACGACGACGGGCGCCGCGCCATCATGACCGAGTCGCTGGTGGTCGGCACCGCGACCGCTCCGCGCGCGCTCGAGATCGAGTTCTATCCGATTGTGAAGTTGCGGGGCGGCGCCAAGGGCGGCTCCAAAGACGGGGCCTCGAGAGAGAAGCCGCGCGTGCCGGCCGACGCCCGGGAGATCGGGCGCTGGGACCTCGGGCCGCGCGCCGGGCTCGAGTTCGCGCTGCTCACCGGGGACTTCAACCCGATCCACTGGATCCCGCCGGCTGCCAAGGCCATGGGCTTCAAGTCCACCATCCTGCACGGCTTCGCCTCGATGAGCCGCGCGGTCGAGGCCCTCATCCAGAGCGAGGCGGGCGGCGACGGGACGCGCCTTCGCGAGGTCGCCGTGCGCTTCGTGAAGCCGCTGGTCCTGCCGCGCACCGTGCGCGCCTTCGTCGGCCCGGCGGGCGCCGAGAGCGGCCTCTGGATCGGCGAAGAGGCCGGCCAGGAGGCCTACATGACCGGGACCTACCGCCTGACCTGAACTGTCAGTCCTCGGCGGGAAGCTCGGTCGCAGGCGCCGGCTCGCCGGCGAAGGACTGGCCGCGCAGGTCGGCGACGAGACTCGCGAGCTTGGCCTCGTGGTCGGCGCGTGCCGCCTCGGCCGCAGAGAGGCGGGCCTCCGCGCCTTTCGCGTAGGTCGCCAGCGCCTCGAAGCGCGCCTTGAGCGCGGCGTGATGACGGGTCTTGGCCTCGAGTGCGAGCTCGAAGGTGAAGAGCTTCTCCTCGGCCGCGGCGGCCGCCTCTCGCGCCGCGAGCTCCCGCTGCTCGAGCGCCACCGAGACCTCTCCGACCTTGGCGGCGAGGTGGTCGCGCTCGGTCTGCAGCGTGCTGATCTCGGCCCCCTTCGAGGCGACGTCCTGCTGCAGCGCCGCGAGCGCGTCCGCCTTCGAGGCGACGTCTCGCTGCAGCGCCGCCAGCTCCTCGCCCTTCGACGCGAGCTCGCCCGCCTTCGAAGCGACGTCCTGCTGCAGTGCCGCGATCGCTTCACCCTTCGAGGCGACGTCCTGCTGCAGCGCCGCGATCGCCGCGTCCTTCGAGGCGACGTCCTGCTGCAGCGCCGCGATCGCTTCACCCTTCGAGGCGAGGTCGCTGTTGAGCGACGCGATGGTCTCGCCCTTCGAGGCGACGTCCTGCTGGAGCGCTGCGATCGCCGCGTCCTTCGACGCGACTTCTTCCTGAAGCGACGCAAGCCCGGCGTTCGCGGTGGCGAGCTCCTCGCGCACGCGCTGGAGCTGGCCGACGACAGCGCCCGCCTCGTCGAGCTGCACGTTGACGAACTCGAGGTTGGCGGTCTCCTCGGCCAGTGCCGACTTCGCCGCGGCGAGCTCGGTCCGCAGCTTCTCGAGCTCGACCGGATCGGCCACGGGCTGCGCACGCGCGGCCGCAAGGTCCTTCTCGAGGGACTCGACCAGCGACTTCTCGAAGTCGACCGCCTGCTGCAGCTCCTCGACCTGGGCGTCGTGCGCGACCGCCTTGGCCTCCAGCTCGCGCACGCGGTTCTCGAGCGTCTTCAGGTCTTCGGCCTTGCGCGCCGCGTCGGTCGCGTACTCGCGCATCAACTTGCGGCTCGTACCGAGCGCGCTGTCGATCGACTTCTTGTCCTCGACGGTGCGCTCGAGCTCGGCCGCCTGCTCGCGCATGGCGGCCTGGAGCTGCTCGACCTTGGCCACGGCCGCGTTGTTGCTCTTCTCGAGCTCGCGCGTCGCGTCGCGCCAGCGCGTCTCCAGCGCGGTGAGGGCGTTGGCCCGCTCCATCGCGGCGACCCGCACGAGGTCGTGGAGCTTCCTGTCGAGGTCGCGCCGCTGCTCCTCGGCGACGACCCGCGCCTGATGCGCGGTCGTGAGTTGGTTGGCGAGGCTCGAGAGCTGGACCGAGGCCTGCGCGAGCTGCTCGGCTGCCTCGGCGGCCTGGGCCCGCGAGCGCGCGCGCTCTTCCGCGAGGTCGGCGTCGCTGACCGAGCCGACGGCCGCCGCCGACTGCGTCTGGAGGAGCTGGACCTTCTCGGCGCGCAGCGTCGCGACCTGGGCTTCGAACTCGGCGCGGGCCCGATCGCCCATGGCCTTGGTGGACTCGAGCTCGGCCTGCAGGCGCTGCGACTCGGCCTCGAAACGCGCCCGCTCGGCACCGGCCTTGTCGAGTTCTTCGGCGCGCTGCGCGACCTCGGCCCGCGCCGTCTCGAGGCGCCCGCGGAGCTCGCGCAGGTCCTCGTCGCGACGTGCGGACAGGAGCAGCTCGGACTCCAGGGTGGCGACCCGCTCACGCAGCGCCTGCACGTCGGCACCGCCCGAGTCCCCCGACGAGGTCGGGGCCACGGCCATCAGCTCGAGCATCTGGCGACGCGACTTCTCCGACACCGCGTCACGCTCGGCCTCGAGGGCCTCGATCTGGTGACGCGCGTCTTCGAGGGCACGGGCCTGCTCGGCCACGGTGGCTTCGAGGCGCTGCACGACGCCGGTCGGCACCGCGACGCGGCCGCCCTTCCTGGGGCGCGGCCGATTGGGCGCGCTGTCCTCTTCGTCGTGCCCGGTCTCGGACTTGTGCGAGCTGAAGTAGCCGAGCGAGATCTCGAAGTTGTCGAGCTCTTCGGGGAGGCGATGGTAGGCGTCGGCGCGCGTGTCGAGCTTCTGGTGGTTGTTGAAGACGTCCTTGCCGAGCCGATACGAGACGACCACCACCGGGACCGTCGCGTAGCCGCGCTTGAGCGACGTGCACAGCGGCCAGCCCTTGGCGATGTCGACGTTGACGACCACCAACGAGGGCGAGCGATCTCTCATCGCGGCCAGCGCCCCATCCATGTCGGGGACTTGCACGAGGGCCGTCGCGGGTTCCAGGTGACGCTGGATGATAGCGGACAGGCTCGACTCGCTGTCGACGAGGAGGACGGTCGATGACAAGGGGATTCTCCCGATGGGCGTGGCACGCGGGCCGCCTGGAACGCGGTCCGCAAGCATCTCATCGACTCTGGTTGAAGGCGCCGGAGTTGTCAAACCGGTCGTCCCCGCAGGCGAACGTCCCGGCCCGCGCGCTCAGAGCCGGTCGCGGAGCGCCTTCGACAGCTTCAGGAGCTGTTCGTGCGTGCACGTGTCATCACCACAACCGATCGACGCGACGACGCGCTTGGCCGTGTCGGCGAAGGTCAGGGTCTGGATGCCGCCGAAGCTCGAGAAGAACGCCTTGGTCGGGTTCATCGCGGCGATCTGCTCGGAGGCCGGATACTGGTGACGCATGCGCAGGAAGCGGTCGTCGCTCTCGCGGCGGGTCGGGTCCTGCCACACCTGCATCGAGATCCCGAAGCGGTTGGCCACCGGGCTCGCGAAGTACATGGACACATACCCGGGCTCGATGGCGATCCCCGGTAGCGGGCCGGCCGGGGCGAGCCCCTTGGCCTGGGTGATCTCGACGACCGACTCGAGCGTGAGCAGCTTCGAGGCGTCGAGGCTCGCGAGGATCCCCTCGCGCACCGCTTCGACGCGACCCTGCGGCACGTCGGGGGAGACGGTGACCCCGGGCGCGACCGGCGTCCCGCCGATCCCGGGCTCGGGCGTCGGGGTCGGCGCGGTCGGGTTCGCGACCGGCGGCGCGGCGACCTCGGGCGGCTTGGCGGTGGGCTCACGGCCGAGCTCGCCGTCCGGATTGCCGGGCACCTCGCCGTTGGGCGCAGGCTCGCCAGCGGCGCCGTCGGCGGGCACTTCGCCGGAGGGGCGGACCTCGATCTCTTTCAGGTCGCGGCCGGCCCGGACGGGCTGCGGACGGCGGTTGCCCATGCGATCGCGCCCGACCCTGCGCTTGTTCGGATCGATCTCGTTCTCGCCGGGCTTGGCGCTGTGCTCGCCCGCGTCCTTGTCGGAGGCCTCGGTCGTGTCGGCCTCCTCGGCGGCGTGCGTGTCCGCCTCTTCGACGGCCTCGGCCTTGGCCTTTTCTTCGGCCTCGGCGGACTTGCTCTTGCCGCAAGCCACAGGGCCGAGCGCCAGCCCCGAGAGGCTCAGCGCGATCACCAGAGGTCGCCAGGTCAGGGTCATTGGTCGCATGCTCACTCGGCCCGAACTCGAAGGAGGGAAACCCACTTCCCGAAGGTCCGGCACCGTAGCGCCGGCCCAGGGCCATGGCAAGGGACGCGCGCAGACCGGCCCCACTCTGCCGGCCGCGAACGGCCTGCCCCTGCCCTCGCCCCCGACCCGACGCCCGCGATCGCGAGCGCCGAGGCCGGATCGCCCGACCTCGATCGGGGGCCGTCGAGGCGCTTGCCGGGCCGCATCGGCCCATGCCATCTTGCGCCCGTGGCGACGACGAGCACGGCCGGAGCGGCCCTGGAGGGTACGATCCAGGGCCTGCGCTTCTCCAATCCAGAGACCTTCTGGACGGTCGCCAACGTGCGCACGAGCGAGGGCGACCTCACCGTGGTCGGGACGCTGCCCGGCCTGGCCGAGGGCATGACCGTGCGCCTCGAAGGGCGCTGGGACGAGAGCCCGCGCTTCGGGAAACAGTTCCGCGCCGAGCGCTTCACCGAGATCGTGCCGGCCACGCGCGAAGGCCTGAAGCGCTACCTCGCCTCGGGCTTCGTCGACGGCATCGGCGAGGGCTTCGCCAAGCGCCTGGTCGACGCCTTCGGGGCCGAGACGATCGAGATCATCCTGAACGATCCCGAGCGCTTGAAAGAAGTCCCCGGCCTCGGCAAGAAGCGTGCGGAGGCACTGCGCGAGGCCTTCCGCGAGCGACGCGGCGCCCAGGACGCGCTCGTCTTCCTCTTGGGCCTCGGCATCCCGCGCGGCTCGGCCATGAAGATCTTGAAGCGCTATGGCGACGACACGGTCGCCTCGGTGCGAAAGAATCCGTATCGGCTCGCTCAGGACGTCCACGGCATCGGCTTCATGAAGGCCGACCAGGTCGCGGCCGGCCTGTCGATCGCGGCCGATCACCCCGAGCGTCTCCGCGCTGGCCTGGTGCATGCGTTGCGCGAGGCCCGCGACGAAGGCCACGTGCGCGTGCGGCGCGACCTGCTGCTGGCGCGCGCCGAGACGCTGCTCGGCATCGGTGGGCCCCCGGTCGAGAGCGCCCTCGATCTGCTGGCGGGCGATCGCCGCGTGGTCATCGCGCCGAGCGACGACCCCGGGATCACGACCGAGCCCTCGGTCTACCTCGCGGCCCTCTTCGACGCCGAGGTCGGCCTCGCCTGGCACCTCGCGCGCTTGATGCAGGCCCCCTCGACCCCGTTTCCGCCCGAGGCCGTGAGGGCCGCCGCGCAGCGCCTCGGCATCGCGCTCGCCCCGGGCCAAGAGCGCGCCGTGGCGCTGGCCCTCGAGCACCCGGTGTCGATCGTGACGGGCGGCCCCGGCACCGGCAAGACCACCATCATCAGGACGCTGCTCGAGGCCTCGCCGCTGGCCCCGCACAAGGTCGCGCTGGCCGCCCCGACCGGGCGCGCGGCCAAGCGCATGGCCGAGGCGACCTTGCGCGCGGCCTCGACGCTGCACCGCCTGCTCGAGTTCAACCCGCAGGAAGGCGGCTTCAACCGCACCGAGGAAGACCCGCTCGAGGCCGAGCTCGTCATCGTCGACGAGGCCTCGATGGTCGACCTGCCGCTGGCCTGCTCGCTGGTGCGCGCCATCGCGAACGGGGCGCGTCTCGTGCTGGTCGGAGACAAGGACCAGCTCCCGCCGGTCGGCCCGGGCAGCCCGCTCACCGACCTCATCGGCTCGGGGCGCATCCCGGTCGCGCGGCTCACCGACATCTATCGACAGGGCAAGGGCTCGGCCATCGTCGAGGCCGCGCACGCCCTGAACCACGGCCTGCCCATCGCGGCGACCCCGCCCGGCGAGGCGCTGCGCGACTTCTACTTCGTCACGCGCGAGGAGCCCGACCAGATCCGCGCCATGATCGAGCAGCTCGTGTGCGAGCGCATCCCCGAGCGCTTCGGCCTCGACCCGCGCCGGGACATCCAGGTGCTGGCGCCGATGCGGGCCGGGCCGATCGGCGTCGAGCTCCTGAACGAGCGGCTGCAGTTGCTCTTGAACCCGCCGCCGCCGGCACCCCCGGGCGAGGCCCTGGTGCTCGGCGCGGCGTCGCCGCGGGCGCCGTTCAGGGCCGGCGACAAGGTCATGCAGATCCGCAACGACTACGAGCGCGGCGTCTTCAACGGCGACATCGGGTTCGTGCGCCGCATCGACGGGGCCAACCTCGAGGTCGTGGTGGACGACAAGCTCGTCGTCTACGACCGCGACAGCTGGGATGACCTCGTCCTCGCGTACGCCGTCACGGTGCACAAGTCGCAGGGCAGCGAGTACCCCGCGGTGGTGGTCCCGGTCTCGACGCACCACTTCAAGATGCTCAGGCGAAACCTGTTGTATACGGCGGTGACCCGTGGCAAGCGGCTGGTCGTGCTCGTAGGTACCGAGAAGGCCATGCGGATCGCCGTCGGCAACGCGTCGGTCGAGGTGCGGGACTCGGGTCTCGCGGCCGCGATGGCGCGCGCCCTCGACCTCGGCGTCGAGGGGCATGCGCCGGACCTGGCGCCCGTGCTCGAGACCGACGCGTGAGCGCGGCCCCGACGAGCACCTCGGCCCCCGAACCCGGCAGCGTCGATACCGCGGTCCTCCTCGCCGACAAGGGCGAGCTCACGGCCGCGCGCGTGGCCGTCCGCGAAGGGTCGCGCTACGTCATCGAGACGGTCGCCGGCGAGCGCTTCGCGGTCGCGGCCGGTCGCCTCTTCTGGATCGGTCGCGCGCAGGTGCGTGACCACGCGGCGCTGGTCGCGCACTGGGGCGAGCTCGCGACGCTGGTCGCAGGCATCGATCTCGAGGGCGCCTGGCAGGCCCTCGAGGCGCGCGGCATCGCCGGAGACGCCGCCCAGATCGCCGCGCTGGCGTTCACGAAGGCACGCAAGGACGCTATCTCGAAAGGCAGCGCCGGGTCGCCTGCGTTCACGAATCAAGGGCAGCTCGAAGACGCGGTGGCGCTGGCGGTCTTTCGAGACCCGACCTGGTTCCGCATCAAAGAGCGCGTGCTGCTGCGCGAGTCGGCCGAGTCGGTCGCCGAGACGCAGAAGAAGCGCGTCGAGAAGGCCGCCGAGAAGCGCCGCCTCGAGCTCGCGAGCCGCGCGTTCGCCGCGCGCCTGGCCGGTGCCCATGCCACGACGAGCGCGCCCGAGGCGAGCGGCACCGAGGCGAGTGACACGGCATCGGACAACGAGACCCAGGCCGCGGCCGCGCTCTATCGCGAGGCGCTCCTGGATGTGGCTCTCTTCGGGCGCGAGTCGACGCGCTGGGGTTTTGCGCAGCCGCTGGCCGAGGCGCTGGGCGTGCACCCCGACAAGGCGCTGGACCTGTTGGTGCGGCTGGGCGAGCTGGCCCCCGATGTGAACCTCGCGCCGCTGCGCGCCGGGCTGCCGATGAGCTTCGGGGCGGACGTGATGGCCGATGCGGAGAAGGCCGCGCGGCACCGCCCCTCGCCCGCGCCGGATCTCACGACGCTGGACGCGGTCGCCATCGACGACCCCGACACGACCGAGGTCGACGACGCCTTCGCGATGGTCGGCAAGCGGGTCTACGTCCTCATCGCGGACGCGGCCGCGTACTTCGAGCCGGGAAGTCTCCTGGACCGGACCGCGGCGCTCCGGGCCTCGACCGTCTACCTGCCCGAGGGCAAGGTCCCGATGTTGCCGCCGATCCTCGGGGAGGGGCCGATGAGCCTGCTCACCGGCGAGCCGCGGACGGCGATGGTCTTCTCGTTCGAGCTCGAGCCCGATGGTCGCGCGAGCGGCTTCGAGCTGGTGCGGGCACGCGTGCGCATTGCGCGGCGCATGACCTATGAAGAGGCCGACCAGGTCCTGACGACGCCGGGCGACGACCCGCACGGGGCCCTCTTGGCGAAGGTCCAGGCGGCGATGGACAAGCACCGCGCGTGGCGGCACGGGCGCGGGGCGGTGAGCTTCCAGCGGCCCGAGGTCTACTTCACGGTGGACGCCGCGGGGCGGGTGAGCCCGAAGATCGGGGACCCGCTCGGGCCGGCGCGGCAGCTCATCCAAGAGCTGGCGGTCGCGACCTGCTCGCTGACCGCGGTGTTCTGCGCCGAGCGTCAGATTCCTTGCATCTATCGCGCGCAGGCCGCCCCCGACGACCCGCCGCCGGTGGCCGATCCGCGCACCGGGCGCATCGACGACGCGATGCTCCAGTACGAGCTCTTGCGGCGCCTGAAGCCTTCGACGCTGCAGCTCGAGGTCGCGCCCCACTGGACGCTCGGCGTGCCGGCCTACGCGCAGGTCACGAGCCCCATCCGTCGCTACGCCGACCTCTTGATGCATCAGCAGCTCATCGCGTTCCTGCGCACCGGCAAGCCGGCGCTGACGGCGTCGAAGCTGCAGGGCCAGCTCTTCGAGCTGCAACGCCGCGCGACCCTGGTGCGACGCGTCGAGCAGGAGTCGCGGCGCTACTGGGCGCTGCGCTACCTGGAGCAGAACCCGGGGCAGACGTTGGAAGGCACGGTCTTGCGCGAGATCGGCAAGAAGTCGCTGGTCGAGCTCCAGCCCCTGGCGCTGCACGAGCTGATGCCGCTGCGTCGCAGGCGGGCGCCAGGCACGCGCATCCGCTTCGAGGTCATCGCGGCCGACGCGCGCAACGATGCCCTCGAGCTCAAGGAGGCGAAGAGCGACCCATGAGCGCGAGTGCCGAGCTCGTCCTCCGCCATGACCGCGGGACGCTGGTCGTCGATGGGCTGGAGTCGCTGGCCGAAGCCGTTCGGGAAGCGGTCGTCGCGCGTCTGACCCCGCTCGGGTTCCTGCCCGATGCCCGCATCGGGATGCGGCTGCGCGGACCGGGGCGGGCCTATCGCGCGGCACTGGTCGCGCTGGTGAAAGGGGGCACGCCACCGCGCGACGAGGCACGTGCCTACCTCGAGCTGGCGCTCAGCTCACGCCGCGTGCGCGAGCCGCATCCGCACCAGGCCGAGGCGCTGGACGCGTGGCTGCGCGCGGGCAAGCGCGGGGTCGTGGTGCTGCCGACCGGCGCCGGCAAGAGCTATCTCGCCGAGCTCGCCATCGCCGAGTGCGGGCGGTCGACCTTGGTCGTGGCGCCGACCATCGATCTGATGAACCAGTGGGTCGGCCTCCTGGCGACGGCCTTCGGCAGCGACCTCGTGGGGGCGCTCGGCGGCGGCTACTCGGACGTGCGCGCGCTCACCGTGACGACCTACGACTCGGCGCACATCCACCTCGAGCGGCTGGCCGATCGCTTCGGCCTGGTCGTCTTCGACGAGTGCCACCACCTGCCGAGCCCGGCCTATTCGCAGACCGCCGAGGGGATGATCGCCCCCTTCAGGTTGGGCCTCACCGCCACGCCCGAGCGCCCCGACGGCAGCGACCAGCGCCTCACCGACCTCGTCGGTCCGACCGTCTATCGCAAGGACATCCAAGACCTGCGCGGCCTCTATCTCGCGAGCTACGAGACCAACCGCATCCGCGTCGAGCTGTCCCCCGACGAACGACAAGCCCACGACGAGGCACGCGTCCGCTATCGCAGCTTCGTCGAGAGACACCGCATCGCGATGTCGAGCCCGCAGGGTTGGGGGCAGTTCCTCCAGCTCGCGGCGCGGAACCAGGAGGGGCGTGAGGCGCTCCTGGCGTGGCGCGAGCAGCGGCGCATCGCGCTCCAGTCGAAGGCCAAGCTCGAGGTCCTGGAGAGCCTCCTCCACCTTCATCAGAGTGACCCGCTGATCGTGTTCACGGCCGACAACGAGACGGTCCACCGCATCTCGCGCACGTGGCTCTTGCCGGCGCTCACGCACGAGACGCCGGGGCCCGAGAGGAAGGCCATCCTGGACGCCTTCGGCAAGGGCGAGATCCGCGCGGTCGTCACGGCGCGCGTCCTGAACGAGGGCGTCGACCTGCCGAACGCGCGCGTGGGCATCGTGCTGTCGGGCAGCGCCACGGTGCGCGAGCACGTGCAGCGGCTGGGGCGACTCCTCCGCAAGCAGGCCGACAAGAACGCGATCTTGTACGAGGTCGTCACGGGCGACACCTCTGAAGAGCAGGTCTCCGATCGCCGGAGGGATCATGGCGCCTACCGCTGAGGGCCGCGCATGTTGACGAGCGACCTCGTGCGCGCGCAGGTCCGGGCCGGCGTCTTGCGACCGCGCTGGGTCGAGCTCGATCGGCCTGCGACGATCGACGACGCGACCGCGGTCATCGAGCGCTTCGCGCTGCACGTCGGTCAGCGCGTGGGCCTCCTGGACGAGGCGATCGACGACCTCGCGGCGAGCCGCACCGAGGTCATCTTCATCCGCGGCCTGGCCAAGCTGTGCTTCGACCGCAGTGACCTCGGCGTGCGCGAGCTCGCGCGCGCGGACGGCACCATCGTGACCCCGGCCGAGATCCGCCACGTGGTCTTTCGCCTGGCCGCCGAGCGCTGGCCGCTGCGCCCGGGCGGAGGTGCGGGCTTCACCGATCGCACGGACGTCATCGCACGCGCGGCCGCCACACTCGGCCTCGGCGCCGACGCGGTCGAGGCCGGCCTCTACGCCGATCGCCGCAGCGAGCAGACCCTCAACACCTTCGAGGCACCGACCGCACGCGAGCTCCTGGAGAGCTACCAGATGGCGCTCGCCCAGGGCTGCCTCCTGCGCGCCCGCGAGGTGCGCATCGCCGTGAAGGACGACGCCAAGCGCGTGCGTGCGCTCCTGCGCGAGCTCAAGTTCCGCCGCCTCCTCTTCCGGGCCGAGGCGCGCGACGACGGGCTCGATCTCGTCCTCGACGGGCCGCTCTCGCTGTTCAAGCAGACCTCGCGCTACGGCCTCCAGCTCGCCCTCGCGCTGCCCGCGATCGCGCGCTGCGAGCGCTGGTCCCTGGAGGCGGTCGTCGGCTGGGGCCCGGCGCGCAACGAGGTCACCCTGCGCCTCGATCAGAAGTCGCCGCTCGTCGCGACCGGCCGCGATCAAGGGACCTGGACCGGCGCCGAGGAGTCCCACTTCGAGAAGGCCTTCGCCGCGCTCGAGAGCCCCTGGACCCTCTCGCGAGAGGGTGCCCTCATCGACCTCGACGGCCAGGACGCCCTCGTCCCGGACTTTGTCGCGACCCACCCCGATGGGCGCAAGGCCTACATCGATCTGGTCTTTGCGTGGCGGCGCGACGCCTTCGTGAAGCGCATGGCACTGCTGGCCGAGGCCGGGCCGCCGCACCTGGTCGTGGTGCTGGCCGACAAGGGGCGCCTGGATCGCGGGGACGAGGCCGCGCCCGCGATCGCCCGGGGCCCGACCGTCCTGCCGATGAAGGGGGTCGTGCCGGCGCGCAAGGTGCTGGAGGCCATCGAGCGGGTCGCGGTGCGCGAAGCCGCGAAGGCCCGACCGACCGTGACCGCCGCGCCGCCGCCCAAGGCCCGACGCAGCAAGAAGACCGCCGCGCGCGAGACCGACGAGCCGGGCTGAGCAGGTCGCGTCCACCCCGAGCGCAAAGCGCGGGCCGCTGTTGCGCTCGCTGCCGGTCGCGGATAAGCCAGACGCGGAGGTCCTCATGAAGCGCTATTGTCGTGAGCTCGCGCTGAGCCTGTTTGGAACTTGGGCCATCGTCGCCGCACCGGCCTGTCAGAAGTCGACGGCGCCCGACAGCGCGCCCGCGACCGCGGTCGACGCCTCCACCCCGAGCACGCCCGCCGACGCGAGCCCGACGCCCGCCGATGCGAGCCCCGCCACGCCCGCGGCCGACACCCGCCCCGCGGCCGATAGCAGCCCAACGGCGCCCGTCCCCGAAGCGGCCGGCGTGACCCTGCTCGCGCCCGGTTCCGAGCCGCGCTCGATCGTGCGCTATGCGCTTACGGCCGACCTGGCCGAGACCACGACGCTCACGCTCGCGACCTCGCTCGAGCTGGTCGTCGCGGGCCAGGCCATGCCCAACGCCTTGCCCAGGACGCGGCTCACGGTCTCGGCCAAGAGCGGAGCGTCGGGTGGTGAGGCCATCGGCTCGCCGGTGACGATCACCATCGAAGAGGCCGACCTCGCCGACGGTGAGCCCGCCGCGGTGACCCCGGCCGGCACGCGCCTGACCGAGGTGATCCGCGGCATGAAGGGCCTCCACGGCGACAAGATGGTCTCTGGCAGCGGCGTCACGCGCGCGTTTCGCTGGGTGTTGCCAGACGACGCGCCGGCCGCGCTGCGCCCGGTCTTCGAGAGCTTCCAGACCGCCATCGACCAGATGACCGTGCCGTGGCCCAGCGAGGCGATCGGCGTCGGCGCACGTTGGGAGTCGGTGCAGCGCGTCGCGCAGTCGGGCCTCACACTCGATCAGAAGATGAGCTTCGAGGTGAAGCGCATGGACGGCGACGTGGTCGAGCTCGACTTCCAGGCGACCCTGTCGGGCCCGCCCGGCAAGCTCAGTGGGCCGCTCACCGGCGGGCTCGTGGCCGACGTGAAGAAGCTCGAGGGCAGCGGCAAGGGGCACCTCGTCGTGTCGCGGAAGAAGCTCCTGCCCGATGCGCTCACGGCCGAGAACCAGATCGCGCTGACCCTCTCGGTCGAGCAGGCCGACGGCAAGACGCGCGAGCTCGAGGTCACGATGAAGCTCGCGCTGTCCTCCGCGGAGTCCAAGTGAGCTCGCGCTCGGACGCGGTCTTCGCGCCGCACCAGGACGTCGCCGCGCGCATCATCCGACAGATCGAGGCCACCCGCACGCGCATCGACGCCGCCATCTTCACGGTGACCTTCGATCGCCTGACGCGCGCGCTGCTCGCCGCCCGACAGCGCGGCGTCGCCATCCGGCTGCTCACCGACAACGACAAGGCCCTGGACCTCGGCTCGGACATCGCGCGCCTGTCGCATGCCGATCTCGACGTGCGCATCGATCGCACCGAGGTTCACATGCACCACAAGTTCGCGATCTTCGACGGCGAGGTGCTGCTCACGGGCAGCTTCAACTGGACCCGATCGGCCAACGAAGAGAACCACGAGAACGCCCTCTTCACCGACGACGCCGCCCTCGTCCGGCTCTATCAGGCCGAGTTCGAGCGCTGCTGGAAGCTCGGGATCCCCTACTGACGGATCGGCCTCTGCCTCCGCGCGCCCTCCTGGGGCCGGCGTGTCGAAAACTTGGCGCCCTGCCCGACGCGCGCCTATCTTCGTCGTAGATTCGACCGCTTGTAGGCCTGCGTAACGAGGAGATGGCATGTCGATCGACCGCCCTGACCTGACGAACCCTCGCAAGGCCGGGCACGCCGTCGGCGCCCTGCTGATGATGCTGTGCCTGCCGGCGGCCGCGGCCGACAGCGCCTTCGAGCCGGCGCATGCCGAGTGCAGCGCCGAGACCCGCCCCGAGCCCGCCGAGCTCGTCGAG
>JAEUKJ010000089.1 GCA_016792665.1 Deltaproteobacteria bacterium
GGCGGCGACGATGGTGGTAGCGCCAACCTGCCCGACCGCGGCATCGGCGGCTGGGTGCGGGTCGTCGACCCGGAGAGCCCGTGGGTCATCGGCGACCTCACGGCGCCGCGCATGGCAGGGCCGAGCGCGCTGGTCGTCGACGCGCGCGTCGTGATGATCCTCCAGCGCGAGAGCGGCGAGACGGCCACGCTGGTGCGCGTCGAGGGCGGGCTCGACGGCACGTCCTTTGGCGCCCCGGAGGCGCTCGTGCCGCCGATCTCCGGGCGCGAGCCGAGCCTCGGGAGGGCGAGCGACGGCACCTTCTGGCTCGCCTACGAAGGCAACGACGGCCTCGCCTTCGCGCGCTCGAGCGACGCCAGGACGTTCAACGGCGTCGCGTCCTCCGGCGTGGACGCGGCGGCCGAGGCTCCTTCGATGGTCATCGAAGGAACGGAGGTCCACCTGTGGAGCGCGCGCGACGGTCGCCTGTTCCATCAGCGCGCGCCCCTGGGCGAGACGCTGGCCTTCGACGCGGCTGTCGAGGTCTTCGCCCCGGGCGAGGACTGCGTCGATCGCAACGGCGAGGCCGCCCCGTGCTGGGACGCCGGCGGCATCGTCGACGCCGAGGTGCGACTCGCGACCTCGCCGACCGGGCGCCAGATCTACCGCATGTTCTACACGGGCAGCGGCGGGCGGGTCGCACGCCTTGGCTTCGCGGCGAGCTTCGACGGCGTGACCTGGTCACGCTACGCCTTCAACCCCGTCGTGAGCCCAGACTTCGAGGCGAGCTCGGCGACGGCGATCTTCGTGGACCCAGCGGCCGCGGCAGGAAGTGATAGCGTCTATCAGATCTTCTGGGCCGAGGCGCGCACACCTTCGATCGGCGGCATCGCGCACGCGACCAGCCCGGCCGACGCGCCCGCTGATCGCTGGTAGGGTATTACTCGCAGCCGACTTCGAAGCGCCACTGCGACTCTTTCGGGTCGATCTTGGCGGTCTTGAAGTCGACGTAGGCGGCGCCCTTCTTCTCGCTGATCTTCAGGTCGTAGACGCCGGGCTTCAGGCGCACGCCCGGGGCGGACTTGCCGGGCTCGAGCAGGATCGGGTTGCCGACCGCCTTGCCGTCGGCGCCGCTGATCTCGAACTTCAGAAAGCGACGCTGCGCCTTGGCCTTGCAGCCCAGGGTGTCGTTCTTGATGGTGCCCTCGAAGCCGCGGTGCTCGTAGCGCGCCTTGATCTCGACGGTGACCTTCATGCCCTTGGGCACGTCGACCGTCTCGCTCCACTCCGAGCCGCGCGCGTCGCGCACCTTGACGGGGATGCGGTAGTCCTTGTCGCCGAGCTCGAAGGTGGCGGGGTGGGTCTTCTCGGTGCTCTGGCCGTCGACGTCGATGGTGGTGACGTAGCCGTCCTCGCCAGCGATGACGAGGAGGGTCTTGCCCTCGCCGCCGATGCCCAGGATGTTCGCGGTCCAGCCGAGGAGCAGGACCGAGTCGTCGACCTTGATCGGACGCGTCTGGAGCGGCTTGTCGTTGGCCGGGGTCGGAACGGGGGCGACCGGCGGGGTCGGGTCGGCGGCCAGCGCCGAGCCAGAGGTGCCGAGCGCGGAGACGAGGGCCAACGAGGCGAGGATGCGACGCATGAGGGGAGCTCCTTGGGGAGGACGGCGGGCGGGAGCCCACTGAGCGCGTCGTGATGCCGGCGCGCGGGGCGAGGGTCCCGCCGACCTATTCGGGTCACGACCGGGTGTCAAGGGCGCGGCCCGGCGCAACATTCCTGGAGGCGCGCGCCGAGGCGGCGACGGACGGGTGCCAAGTGTGCGACATGTCGCGCCGCGGTGACATCGCCGCGCGCGCGCTGCACCGAGCGTGACGGGGCCCGCGGACTTGGGTAAGGGTGCCGCCGGCAGCCTGGCCCCACAGGCGCCGCGCGGAGGTGCGTGTGACGAAGATCCTCATCATCGAAGACGAGACCGACCTCGCGGCGACGATCGCGTACAGCCTCACCAAAGAGGGCTTCGAGGCGACGACGGCCGAGACCGGGGCCGAGGCGCTCCAGGCGGCGCTGGGGGGGCCCAGCGTGCCGGACCTCATCCTGCTGGACCTGATGTTGCCGGACATGCCCGGGACCGAGGTGTGCCGGCGGCTGCGGGCCGAGGCGCGCACCAAGTCGGTGCCGATCATCATGGTCACCGCCAAGAGCGACGAGATCGACCGCGTGGTCGGGTTCGAGGTCGGGGCCGACGACTACGTGACCAAGCCCTTCTCCGTGCGCGAGCTGCTCTTGCGCATCCGCGCCGTCCTGCGGCGCCTCAAGCCGGGCGAGAGCGGCCCCGAGAAGGCGACCAGCGCGCCGACCGAGCGCGGCACGAGCGAGGCCTTCGACGTGGCGCGCCTGCGCATCGACGTGGGGGCGCACAAGGCCTGGGTCGACGGCAAGCAGGTCTACCTGACGGCGCTGGAGTTCAAGCTGCTGCAGACGTTCGTCGAGAGGCAGGGGCGCGTGCAGACGCG
>JAEUKJ010000090.1 GCA_016792665.1 Deltaproteobacteria bacterium
AAGAGGCGCGCCAGAGTCTCGCCGAGCTGGCGGAGCGCCGCGGGCTTCAAGAGCAGCGCATCCCACGGCGGCGGCGTGCGCAGCGCGAGCGCGTTGTTCAGCGGGCCACCGGTGATGAGGATGGTCGGCATGCCAGGGCGCACGATGCGCGCGGTGGCGATGAGCTCATAGCCCGAGACCTCGGGCATCGACGCGTCGGTGATGAGGGCGTCGAAGGCGTCGGGGGTGGCTCGCAGCGCGGCCAACGCGGCCGCCGGATCGGTGAAGGGGGTGACCCGGTAGCCCTCGCGCTCGAGCTCGCGCGTGGCGAGGCGAGCGATGACGCGCTCGTCGTCGACGAAGAGGACGTGGGCGCCTTGAGAGGGCGAGGACGCGATCGCGGTGGGCTCGCGGGCCGGAGACGGTGCGCGCAGGAGATCGGGGGCGGTGCGCGCCCGCACCCGGGCGCCCGACCGGGCCGCGGGCAGCCACACGGAGAAGGTCGAGCCCTCGCCCGGGGCGCTCGTCACGCGCACGATACCGTCGTGGTTCCGGGCGATGGCGAGGACCATCGCGAGGCCGAGGCCGGTGCCCTGGCCGGCGTCGCGCGTCGTGAAGAAGGGCTCGAAGATGCGGTCGAGGACGTTGGGGTCGATGCCGAGCCCGGTGTCGCGGACCTCGATGACGACCCAGTCGCCGGGGGTGGGCTCGGGGCCGATGGCCATGCCCGAGGTCGGAGGGGCCTCGAGGTGCTGGGGGCCGAGGCTGATCTCCAGCGAACCCGCGCCCGGCATCGCGTGGATCGCGTTGGTCGCGAGGTTCATGACGATCTGGTGGATCTGGGTCGGGTCGGCGCGGGCGGGGAGGCGCAGGGGATCGAGGAGCAGGCGGGCCTCGATGCGACCCGGGATGAGGGAGCGGAGGAGTCCGAAGGCCTCGCTGACGACGGGGGCGAGGTCGCCGATGACGCGCTGCGGCTCGGTGTCGCGCGAGAAGGCGAGGATGCGGCGGACGAGGTCGGTGGCGCGCGAGCTGGCGCGATCGATCTCGTGGAGGGACTGGCCGACGTCGCTTTCGGGCGGGACCGTGGCCAGGGCCAGGTCGGTGTACCCGTGGATCGCCGTCATGATGTTGTTCATGTCGTGGGCGATGCCGCTGGCCAGGCGGGCGAGGGTGTCCATGCGCTGGGCGCGCAGGACCTGGTGCTCGAGGGACTTCTTGGTGGTGATGTCCTCGACCATGGAGATGACGAAGCGCTCGCCGAGGGGGCGCGCGAGGTCGTCGAGGCGCGTCACCTTGAGGCGGCCCCACACGATCTTGCCGTCCTTTCGGACGTAGCGCTTCTCGTGCTCGTAGGCGTCGCGGGTCGGGTCCGCGAGCAGGGCCTGGTAGAGGGCCTGGTCCTGTTCTCGGTCGGCTGGGTGGGTGTAGTCGGAAAAGCGCATCGTCGCGAGCTCGTCGGCGCGGTAGCCGAGGAAGCGCTCGAAGCACGGGTTGGCGCGCGTCGGGATGCCGCCGGGGGCGACCAGGACCATGCCGATGGCGGCGTTCTCGAAGATGGCGCGGAGCTCGGACTCGCTGCGGCGGAGCGCCTCCTGGCTGGTGCGGAGGGCGGTGGTGGCCTCGTCGCGCGAGAGCGCGATGGAGGCGAGGTGGGTGGCGGAGGCGACGAGGGAGCGCTCGCGCTCGGAGGGGCCGCGCGACGACAGGAAGTACATCGCGAAGGTGCCGAGGACGTCGCCGCTGGGCGAGAGGATGGGGGTGGACCAGCACGCACGCAGGCCGTGGGGAAGGGCCAGGTGCTTGAAGTCGGCCCACAGGGGATCGCTGGCGATGTCGGTGACGATGACCTCGACCCCGCGCCAGGCGGCCGTGCCGCACGAGCCCGCGCAAGGCGCGGCCGGGGTGCCGTCGATGGCGGCGGAGTAGACCGCGGGCAGGTTCGGGGCGGCGCCGGTGTGGAGGGTGCGGCGGGCTCGGTCGTAGCGGAGGATCGAGCAGGCCATGTCCGTACACTCGGCCTCGATCGCGAGCACGATGGCCTCGAGGGTCGCGGCCAGGGGGGCGTCCTGGGCGATGCCTTCGAAGATCGCGAGCTGGGCCTCGCGAAACGATGCCGGGGTGGCTCGGTTCATGCCGCGCGTGGGTTTCCTTAGGGAGTGTGCAACGCGACGGTAACACTGCTTGGGGCGGCGGTAAACGTGCGTGACTTGAGTGTTTTTGCGCGCGTGGCAGGCCGGGGTGGGCGCGTTCGCGCGAACGAACAGAGGCGCGGCCCGGCGGCGAGGCGCGGCGCGCGGTCGCGTCCCGTCTGGGGCTGCCGCGGTGTCGTCACAAATCGAAGCTGAGCGAACACGAACGCGCACCATTGCGCATGCGGACCGCGGGAAAGAGCCTGGTATATCGAAGCCATGGGCAAGCGCTGGGCATGCGGAATCGTGGGTGTGGGGATGTGGGCGCTGAGCGGCTGCGCCGAGGCGTCGTCGGCCGCCGACACGGCCGGGTCCGACGTGATCGACACGGACGCGAGCGATACGGACACGGGGTCGGACGAGGACACGGGGTCGGGCGAGGACACGGGGCGCGAAGGGGACGTGGCGCCCGATGCGGACACGGGGCCGGATGGGGACGACGCGGGCGACACCGCAGTGGTCCTGGGCGACCCCGACGTGTTGGTCGGCTCGTTCCAGGTGACGCTGGTGCCACCGGTCGCCGCGACGGCCGAGGCCGAGGCGACGCCGGGGTTCACCTCGGTCTACGGCAAGGTGTACGATGGCCCGACCCCGAGCTCGGTCCAGTGGGAGGAGGTCGACCGCGACGGCGACTGCGTCCTCTGGGTGCCGCGCGTGCCGAGCTGCACGACGCGGTGCGGGAGCTCGGCCCTGTGTGTGGACGACGAGGTCTGCCAGAGCTACCCGACGGCGCACCCCGTGGGCGAGGTCACCTTCAGCGGCATCACGACCGCGAGCGGGGACGACGAGACGGTCATGAAGCCGGTCGCCAACGCCTACCAGCCGAGCGAGACCTTGCCCTTCCCGGCGTTCACGGAGGGGGCGCGCGTGTTCATCAACAGCGGCGGCGGGGACTACGCGAAGTTCACGATCGAGGCGCGCGGCATCGTGCCGCTGGTCTTGACGAGCGGCGAGATGGTGCTCGATGGGGAGTCGCTGGCGCTCACGTGGACGGCGGGCGCGGAGCCGAGCGCGGCCATCACCGTGAAGCTCGACATCAGCCACCACGGCGGGACCCGCGGGGTGTTGACCTGCGCGACGGCGGACGACGGGGCGCTCGACATCGCGGCGCGCCTCGTGGCGGAGCTCCTGGACCTCGGGGTGTCGGGGCTGCCGACCATCGTCGTGACACGCAGTGCGACCGGGGTGGCGGTGATCGAGCCTGGTCGGGTCGAGCTGGTGCTGGCGTCGATCGTCGAGGAGCCGGTGACGGTGCCGGGCCTGGTCTCGTGCACGGATGACTCGCAGTGCCCCGAGGGCACGACTTGTCAGGATGATCTCGCCTGCCGATGAGCGGTCGGCGGGTGGGGAACTCGCACAAGGCCTCGCGGAGCGAGGCTGCCGGCGACTGTAAGTGGGGCGTCGGGCCTGTCGGCTCGCGAAGTGGAGGCGCGGTGAGGAACGGGAACAAGGGCGTGAGGCGGGTCGGTGGCGCGGGCGTGGTGGTCGCGTTGGCGCTCGGGATGGGCTGTGACGCGGCGGGGACCAGCGGGGCCAGCGACACCGTGAGCGAGGTCGCGGACGTCCAGGACGCGGTCGACAGCGGCGCGGACACGGCGCAGGTGGAGGACACCGCGGCCCCGGACGACTCCGCGGCCCCGGACGACACGACCGTGGCGGACACGGCCGACACGGAGCCAGCCGACACCCAGGTGGAGGCCGACACGAGCGCGCCGGAGGACGTCGCAGAGGTCGTGGTCCCGACCGAGAAGTTCAGCTTCTTCGTGACGAGCTACGCGGCGATCCAGCGGCTCTCGGGGAGCGTCAACGGCTTTGGCGGGGACCTGCGCTATGGCGAGACGGGGCCTGGGGCGGGGCTGCGCGGGGCCGACAAGATCTGCGCGACCATCGCCGAGCAGAGCATGAAGGGCGCTGGCGCGAAGGTGTGGCGGGCGTTCTTGAGCGCGGCCGACGACGGCAACGGGGTGCAGGTCGACGCCATCGACCGAATCGGGGAAGGGCCGTGGTACGACCGCCTCGGGCGCAAGCTCGCGGACAAGAAGGCCGACCTCTTGAACGACCGCCCGACCAGCGCGGACGCGGCGATCAAGAACGACTTCCCGAACGAGGACGGGGTGCCCAACCACCGACCCGACCCGACCCAGGGCCAGGTCGACAACCACGACATCCTGACCGGCACCAACAACCAGGGGAAGCTCTACGCGGCCACGGCCACGTGCCTGGACTGGACGGCGAACGCGGGCAACAAGACCCTCGAGGGCAAGCCGCGCGTGGGCCATTCGTGGCCGCGCAACGGCGGTCCGGGTGGCGGGGGCGGTGGGCCCGGCGGCGACATGAACCCGGCCAACTGGATGAGCTCGCTCACCGAGTCGGGGTGCGCGCCGGGCGTGAACCTCATCGAGACCGGACCCCCGAGCAACTCGGCCAATACCGTCGGCAACGGCGGGGGGTATGGCGGCTTCTACTGCTTTGCTCTCACTCCCTAGCAGGCCGCTGAAAAACGGCCATCTGCGGCGTCGCTCGGAAAGATCGACGCGGGGCGCGGGGCCGCAGGTCCCGTGGGCCCCAAGCCCGCCTCGCTCCTTGTCTTTCCGGCTCCTTGCATCTGGCCATTTTTGAGCGGCCTGCCGGCTCTCGACTTCTACGCAGCCTGTCGGGCGGCGGCTTCAGCAGCCTGCTACGGGACGGGGACGACGCGGAGCTCGTACGGCCCCGCGTCGTAGAACCACCAGGCGTCGACGACCAGGTTCAGGACCTGGCCCGCGACGAGGTCTCCGAGGTCCAGGGTCTCGGGGGTGTCGCTGCTGGCGTCGCGTTCGTCGGCGACGGCCGTGCACGTGCGGCCGCAGCTCTCGGCCCCGAAGGTGTAGAGCATGACGTCTTTGCCGGCCTCGGTCGTGAGGATGGCCTGGTAGGCGCCGTCCGCCGGGGCCGTGAAGGACCAGACCTCGTCCTGGCTGCCCTGGCCGCCGGGCGACGAGGCGCCGCAGCTCTTGGCGCTGTACTCGTCGGTGAGCCCGGGGTTCGAGAGCAGGTCCCCGGTGCCGCGCCAGCCGCCCTGGCCGTCGCTCGTCAGGGGGCGGGCCAGCGCGCAGCGGTTGCCGGGGGCCTCGGCCGCGGGCGGGACCAGCGTGAGCTCGTAGGCGCCCTCGTATCCTGGCTTCCAGCCGTCGACGATGAGCTCGACCGGCTGGTCCGCGGTGAGGCGCAGCGTGATGACGTCGACCCACGGTCCGTTGTCGGACCAGTCCATGCCGCCGAGGCAGCGCTCAGTCGAGGGACCGGTGACGCACGAACGCAGGGCGTAGAAGCCGACGTCGGCGCCCGCGGTCGAGCGCAGCTCGAGTCGATAGATGCCCGTCGAAGGAGCGCGGAAGGACCAGGCCTCGTCGGCCGCGCCCTCGCCCTCGTCCCAGTCCATGTCGCCGCAGAGGCCGCTGGTGGTCGCGTGGTCGTCACCCTTGCCGCGGGTGTCGCCCGAGACCTGAATGGGCGCGGTCCACGGGCTCGGGATGGCGATGACGTGCGGGTCGAGGCAGCTCGTGCCCGATCCGGTGCGCGTGTCGGTCTCGTTCGTGTCGGCGGCGACGTCGGTCGGCGTCGTGTCGGCCTCGGCGGTGTCGCTCGTGTCACGCGTGTCGGCAGGGACGGTGTCGGCGGTGTCGGTGCCCGTGTCCTCGCGCGTGTCGTCGGCCTGGGTGTCGGCCTGCGTGTCGGCCGTGTCGCCGGGCGTGGTGTCGGGGGAGGTCGTGTCGCCGGCGCGGGTGTCGGCCGTGTCCGCGTCGGTCGCGCTGTCGCCGCACGCGAGGGTCGCCCACGCCAGCGCGGCGAGGCCGATTCGTTCGATCATCATCTTGAGCCCGCGCATTGCCTTCTCCGTTTGCCCGCGCCCATTGCTGCCCGCGCGCCGGGCCAACGTCAAGCACGGCTCCGCGGGGGCGTGCGCGCGCCGCCATCCACGCGGCGGAGTCGCAGCGCGTTGCCGACCACCGAGACGCTGGAGAGCGCCATGGCCAGGCTCGCGAAGGCCGGGCTGAGCTCCCACCCGGTCCACCCCGCGAAGACCCCGGCGGCCAGCGGGATGCCGAGCACATTGTAGAGGAAGGCCCAGACCAGGTTCTCGCGGATGATGCGCAGGGTCTTCCGGGCGACGACCAGCGCCGTGCGGGTGCCGTCGAGCCCGCCCTTCGCGAGCACCACGTCGGCGGTCTTGGCCGCGAGATCGGTGCCGTGGGCGAGCGCCATCCCGACCTCGGCCTGGGCGAGCGCGGCCGCGTCGTTGACCCCGTCACCGACCATCGCGACGACGCGCCCCCGGGCCTGCAGCGCGGCCACGCGCGCGACCTTGTCGGTCGGGGAGAGGCCGCCCTGCGCGCTGGCTTCGGGGAGGCCCAAGTGGCGAGCCAGGGTCGCGACGACCGCGACGCGGTCGCCCGAGAGGATGTGGATCTCGGCGCCGGTCGCGCGGAGATCGGCGACGAGCGCGGCGGCCTCGGGCAGGGGCTCGTCGCGGAGCCCGATGAGACCGACGAGCGTGAGTGGCGCGGTGGCCATGCGCCGCGCGATGAAGACCGGGGTCGCGCCGTCCGCCGCGAGGCGCGTCGCGGTGGCCTCGAGCGCGCTCGGATCGCAGCCCTGGGTGAGCATGAAGGCGGCCGAACCGATCGCGATCTCTTCGGGAGCGTCGGCCTCGTGCACGGTCGCCGTCACGCCTCCGCCGGGGTGGGCCTGGAACCCGGTGATGGCGATGGCGCCGGGCGAGGCGGGCGAGGGGCAGGCCCGGGCGATGGCGCGCCCGAGGGGATGTTCGCTGCCGGCCTCGACCGCGGCCGCGAGGGCGAGCAGCGCGTCGGCGTCGCGATCGGGTGCGATCGTCACCGTCTCGACCACGCGCGGCGTGCCGCTGGTCAGCGTGCCGGTCTTGTCGAAGCAGATCGTGTCGACGCGCGCCAGGGCCTCCAGCGTGGCCCCGCCGCGGACCAGCACGCCGAGCTCGGCCAGCCGCCCCGTGCCGACCGCGACGGCGGCCGGGGTCGCGAGCCCGAGCGCGCAGGGACACGCGATGACGAGCACGGTCACGAAGCGCTCGAGGGCGTGCGAGGCCGCGGCCCCGAGTGCCAGGTGCACGATGAGCGTCACCACCGCGAGCCCCAGCACGATGGGCACAAAGACGCTCGCCACGCGATCGGCCAGGCGCGCGACCGGGGCCTTGTCGCCGCGCGCGCGCTCGACGGCGTCGATCATCCGGCCGAGCGCGGTCGCCTCGCCGCGCGTGACGACCTCGACATCCAGCGTGCCATCGACCACCAGCGTGCCGGCGCGCACGGTGGCCAGGGCCGCCTTGTCGGCCGGCATGCTCTCGCCGTTGAACGACGACTCGTCGACGGCCGAGGTGCCGCTACGCACGACCCCGTCGACCGGGATGCGCGCCCCGGGGCGCACGCGCACGAGGTCGCCGGGGCGCAGGCTGGCGATAGGCACCTCGTGCTCGGTCGCGACCGGGTCGACCTCGCTCGGGACGAGGCGGGTCGCGCGGTCTGGCACGAGCCCGACGAGAGCGCGCGTCGCGTCAGAGAGGTGGCGGCGGGCGCGCGTCTCGAGCTTCTTGCCGAAGAGCACGAAGACGAGGATCGCGACCGCGGCTTCGAAGTAGAGGTCGGGCAGGTGGGCCCCGTGTTCCAGGTGCGCGCCCTGGCCGGAGGCGATGAACGCGACGAGCTGCACCATCGAATAGGACCAGGCGGCCCCGACCCCGAGGGCGACGAGCGTCGCCATGTCGGTCGCGCCGTGGCGCAGCGCGGCCCAGGCCCCCTTGAAGTAGCGGCGCCCGGGCCCGAGGACGACCGCCGTCGAGAGCACGGCCGAGGCCAGCGCGAGCGCGAGGGTCATCGGCAAGAGGCCATGCGCCATGCCGACGACGAGGACCGGCAGGCCGAGTGCGAGGGCAACCTTCAGGTCGCGGTCGAGCGCGGCGGCCTCGCGCGCTTCCATGGCCTCGAGCGCCGAGAGGCGAGCCACCGCGTCGCCGCCCGGGGCCAGGTCGGCCGGGACCTCGAAGCCGGCGTTCGTCACCGCGAGGACGAGCTGGTCACGCGTGGGCGAGCCCCAGACGCGGGCGGTGCGCCCGACCAGATCGACCTCGGCCTTGTCGACGCCCGTGACCCTGCCGAGGGCGCGCTCGACCTGGCGCGTGCACGCCGCACAGCTCATGCCGTCGATGGGCAGGACGAGCGAGGCGTCACGGGCGAGCGGCTCGGAGCGGGGCGGGGCGACCGTCATACGAAGGAGTTAGGCACCCAGGCGAACCGGCGGGAGGGCTCAGGGCCCAAAGAGCACTTCGGCGACGGCGGCGTCGCGGGCCGCGGTCGCCTTCTTCGCGACCTCGCTCACAGGCGTCCCAGCGGCGACCAGCTTCTTGGCGTCGTCGAGGGCGCGCACGACCTGCGACTCGATCCCGAGGTAGCTGCCCCAGCCCATGTTCTTTTCGCCGTTGATGACGAAGGCGGGGGTGCCGCCGAGCTCGAGGGCGTCGGCCTGGGCCGTGTCGTAAGCGATGCGCTTGGCGATG
>JAEUKJ010000091.1 GCA_016792665.1 Deltaproteobacteria bacterium
TCGGATTCGACCTCGTGCCTGCGACACCAACAGGCGCGTCGGCACCATCGGCTGGATAGCAGAGAGCCGCTGAACGGCCGCACCAGAACAGCTTTTGTTCTGGATGGTTGGCGGGAGTTTCAGGTTAGGAGGCGCCCGAAGTGAGCAGGAACGAACGAGGGCACGACGAAGCTGGCGCTCGGCGCAGCCGCGCGTGCCCGACACGGCCGCGTGTGTCAGAACATGAAGGACACGCCACCGGAGAAGTACAGCTTCGGGTCCGGATCATCGAGGAAGCTCTCCTCGTAGAGAGCGCGCTTGCCGCCGACCGGGTCGCCCTGGATCGAGAACATGAGGTTCACCTTCTCGGCCACGCGGAACTCGAGGTCGAGTCCGAGGTAGAGGCGCAGGCCAGCGTCGCGGTCCTTGGTCTCGGGCTTGTCCTCAGGACCGAGGCGGTCGGTGTGGTAGAGCAGGCCGACGTGCGCGGTGATGGCCGCGTTCTCGCCGATCATCAACGAGCCCTTCACGCGCGGGCGCAGGACGAAGCTGTTGCGGTCGTTGCCGCCGAGGCCGCCACCGATACCCAGCTCGACCGCAGCCGACAGCGTCTTGATGTCGGCGAAGGTCCACTTCACGATGCCCTCGAACTCGTTGATGACGTCAAAGGCGGTGCGGAACTGGACGTTGACGTCGAAGCCCCAGCCGACGCCGCCGCCAGCCTGCACGTAGAGGGGGAAGGGCCAGCCCGGCCACGACGCCACGATGGAGGCGTGCCCGGTGCCCTGGCTCAGCGCGCGGGCCGAGAACGGCATCGGACGGTGGACGGCCTGCGGCTGCGGCTTGTCGGCGCCGAAGGCGGCCGTGACCTTGACGACGCGATCGACGCCGACCGCGATCTGGAACTCCTCCTGCTTGCCGTCGTCGCGCTGGACGAGCAGCGAGTGCGTGCCGGCCGGGACCTCGCCGGTGAACGGCGTACGACCGAGCGGCTTGCCGTTCAGGAACAGCTCGGCCCGCGTGCCGTCCTTGGTCGAGACCTCGACACGCCCGCTCTGCCCGAGCTCGGCGACGACCTCTTCCGTGGAGCCGGCCGTGACCTGGATGGTGCGCGTCCAGTTGGCGAAGCCCGCCGCGCGCACGGTGATGACGTGCGACCCGGGGGCCACGTCGGAGAACGTCGTCGGCAGCTTCTGGAACTCGCCACCGTCGAGGCTCGCGTCGGCGCCGGGGGCCGTCGAGATGACGCGCACCTGGCCTTTGTCGGGCGGCGAGGTCTGGGTCATCTTGATGCGCACGACGGTCATCTCGCCTGCGCGGACCTCGGCCGTCGCCTCACCCGAGAAGCCGCGCGCCGTTCGCGCCTCGACCTGGTGCGTGCCGGGGCGGATGTTGGCCTGGGTCACCGGCGCCTTGCCGATGAGCTCGCCGTCCAGGAAGATCTGGGCGTCGTCGACGTCGGTCAGGATCTTGATCTCGCCCGTGTCGCCCTTCACCTTCTGGAGGGCGAGGTCGATCTTGGCACGCTGTCCGGCCTCGACCACGACGCTCTGCGAGGCCTTGGTGTAGTCGGCGAGCGAGACCTCGACCAGGTACGGACCCGGGGTGAGCCCCTCGATGACGGCCGGGGTCACGCCCCTGGGCGCGCCGTTCACCATGATCGAAGCGCCGCTCGGATTCGAGCTCACGAGGATTTCACCCTTGGGCAGCTCGGACTTCACGAGCACGACGTCGAAGGTGACGCGCTGCCCTTCGGTCGCCTCGATCCATCGCTCCCAGCGGCCGTAGCCGTCCTTGGTCACGACCACCTGATGACGGCCCGGCGAGACCTTGGCCGACGACGGGATCGGGCCGATGGCCTTGCCGTCGATCTCGATCGCCGCCCCCGAGAACTCGGGCGCGGAGGTGAGCTCGATGGTGGCCGGCTGGATGGTGCGGACCAGGTTGAAGAGCAGCGTCTGACGCGTGGTCGCGATGCCGATGGTCTGGAGGAGGTCGTCGTGACCCTCCTTCTTGAACTTCAGCTGGATGGTGCCGCGCGGGAGGCGGAAGAGCTTCATCGGCGTCACGCCCTGGAAGGTCTCCTGCCCGCCAGCGACCAAGAACACCTGCGCCCCTGTGGGGACCGTGTCGATGTTGGTCGGGGTGGTCGGGACCGCGGCGTGCGCGGAGGTCGCCGAGAGCCCGAAGGCCAGCAGCAGGGTCGCCAGGACGGCGACGCGGGTGAGGAGGTTCGATTGAGCTTGACGCATGGGCCGGACCTTTGGTGCTTGAGATGCTCAGGTTGCGCGGGCGCGAGCACACTAATACGGACACGAGATGAGTCAACCACGTAATCTTTCGAGACCCGCGCAGCGCGGAGGGGCATCGCGCCCATCCGGGGCAGGCGGGGCGCCGCCGCGCGACGCCAAGGGTCAGTTGCCGAAGCCCGGCGCCTCGCTCACGTCATCGATCGAGTGCTTCGCGACCACCTCGCCGGGGCTCGAGCAGG
>JAEUKJ010000510.1 GCA_016792665.1 Deltaproteobacteria bacterium
GGCGGGAGGTTTCTCGCGGCGGGGCAGAGCTGGGCCAAGGCCTTCGAGTGGACCGGTGGGCGGCGCTATGGGATCGAGGCGGCGAGGGCTTTCGAGCAGGCCGGGCGGTTCGATGAGGCGGCCCGGCGCTATCGTGAGTTGTTGCTGCGGAGCGATCTCACGGTCGAGGAGCGGGCCGGAATCGAAGGCGAGCTGACGGACATCCGCAAGCGGCCTGGCTTCGCTGGGGAAGGCGCGGCGGGGGCGCGCGGCGCAGGCGCCATGGTGGAGTCCGGGGATGGGGCCGCGGTGGGGCTGGTCATCGGGGGCGCGGTCTTGACGGTCTTCGGGGTGGCGGCGCTGGCGGTCTCGGAGGACGCTCGTGTGGAGCTGCGGCATGCCGAGTCGGGCGCGGTCGATGGGCGTATCGAGGAGATCACGCGCGCGGATGCGGTCGCGTTGTCGCGGACGGCGAAGACGTGGAATGTCGTCGGGTGGGTCGTGGGGGGGGTCGGGCTCGGGGCCGTGCTCGGGGGCTCGGTGTGGCTGGCGGCGCAGCCGAGTCCGGGGGCCACGACAGTCACCGTCGGCGGACGGTTTTAGGGGCAGGTTGCTGAAAAAGGGCCATCTGCGGCGTCGGCGGCTCGTTCACTCCTGCGGTGACCTGAGGGTTGCCTCGTCGCTCACTTCGCCGACCTCCTTGCATCTGGCCATTTTTGAGCAGCCTGCGGGTTTTCGCTTTCTCCGGTAGCCTGCTAGGCTCTCGGTCCCGAGGTGATGCCGAGCTCCATCGTTTCCAGGGTGGGAATGGTAAAACGCGAGCGGGTAGGAGGGACACTGGGGTGTGATGGTCTCTGCTCTCGTCGGATTGGGTGTGTGGGTGGCGGTCGCGATCGGTGGGGTCGTCGGGCTCGGTGGGGTCGTTGGCGGCGTCGCTCGCGCAGAATCGTGTGCGAATCTCGCGGCGCGGACCGTGTCACTCTCGGGGGACGTGAATGGTGAGCGGGCGGCGCTCGGGGAGTGGGCGGTGTCGATCTGGTCGGCGCTCTTGTCCGCGTATCGTGGGCTCGGGCCGCTCGACGCGGCGCGGGGGAGCAGCGAGCGCGGGCCGACCTTGGCATTCGTCGAGCGGGTCAAGGCCGGGGCCTGGTATTGTCCCGAGAGTGACATCGTCTATGTCTCGGTGAGCCTGGTCGATTATGCCTATCGGGGTCGTGGGGCCGATGGGGCGGACTTTCTCGGGTTCGTGTTGGCGCACGAGCTGGCCCACCGGAGGTTCGATCGCGGGGCGCGCGAGTTCGGGGTCGGGTGTTCGGCCAACGATCCCCTGACCGAGGCCCGGGCCGATCGGCGGGCGGTGTTCCTCCTGGCGACGGCGCGCAATCCATGGACCGGGCGCGGGTTCTCGCCGTTCGAGCTGGCGCGGCGGGACAGTTTGGCGGCGTTCTACGAGGCCGAGCTCGAGTGGGAGTCGACCTGTCCAGCGGTGTCGCGGCGACTGGATGCAGCGCGCGTGGCGATCGATCGGGTCGGTGAGTTGGCGCAGACCTGGGACGTGGCGCTCATCCTCGCGGCGGCGGGGCGGGCGGGTGACGAGGTCGCGTTGAGTCTCATGGAAGGGCTCGGCGATGCGGCCGGCGCGGATGGATGGGATGCGGTGCCTGAGCTCAAGCTCTTGCGCGCGAAGCTGCACCTGGATCGGGTCGCGGCGGTGGGGTGGTGTCCCGCGGGCTGGCCGCGGATGGGTCTCGACCCCGATCCGTGCACGCTCGGGTGTCAGGTGTTGGCGCCGGCCTATCCGCGTCTGGGGACCTTCGATCTGGCCGGGTTGCGTGGAGAGTCGGTCGATGTCCCGCGCGAGCTCGAGGCGGCGCGGGTCGAGATCGAGGCCGCGAAGAAGGCGGGGCTCGAGCCGGCGGTGGTGGCCGGCGTCGAGGTGTGCCATGCGTATTGGAGTCGCGCGCCGAGTCGAGGGCTGACCCTGTTGAAGCATCTCGAGGCGTGGCTCGGGAGAGCGCCGCCGGCGGTGCAGGCGGTCGTGCGAGCGAATCGGGTCGCACTGAAGCTGCAGCTCGCGATTGTGGAGGAGCCGGCGCCGATGATGTCGGACGAGTGGCACTTTCGGATCGGGGCGTTCATGCCGAGTGTGGGTGCGTCGGTGGGCGGCGACGGCGGCTTCGAGCCGGTGAACCTGGCGATCGGGACGTGCCCCGTCTCACGCGATCCGCAATTGTCGTTCAAGTCCGGAAAAGTGGACATTGCGCGGCGTGGGGCGTGCGTCGATGTGCTCGGGGCGCGCTTCGAGATCGCCATCGAGCCGCTCGTGCTGACGCCGGCGAGCCGCAGCCTGGAGCGGTGGCGCGCGGCCTGCGGGCTCGGGACTGTGCCTCTAACGGCCGATGATGGAACGGTTTTTCTGGGGACGCGGTGCTCGCGCGCGGCGGGCGACGAGATGTGGGTGCTTGCGGTCCACGGTGACAAGGTCGAGCGCGCGCTGCTCGTGAGTCGCAACCGATGAGGGCCGGCGACCCGACTGAATCGGCGACCGGAGCGATGCCTATTCCGTCGGGGCGGGACGCATTGACGGGGTTCGCGCGAGGCTTCATGGTCGGGCCGTGCTTGCCATCATTCGCTTTGCGCTCGGTCTGTTTGCGCGCGCTTCGGAGTCTGGAGATCCGACCGGGTCGGTCGGCCCCATGGGGGCCGTCGCGCCTGGAGTCGAAGGCGGTGGGGCCCCGGAGCTACGCGAGCGCGCCAGTGACGCGGCCGTGGCGCGCTGCGAGGCGCTCTTGCGCGAGGCCCTGGAGGCGCGACACGACGCGCACCCCTTCGCGCGCGACGCCCTCTTTCGTGACGTGGCGGCGGGTATGATGCGCGCGGTCGGTCCCGAGCTGAGGCGCTATTGCGCGGCCCAGGTGGGCGGTGTCGAGACGCTGGGGGATGACTGCGCGCAGCGCGCCTTCGTCGTCTTCTGGCAGCGGCTCGGGACGTTTGCAGAGCGCGGGAGCTTGCGCGGCTTCTTGTTCGGGATAGCGTACAATATCTGTCGGCAATCGCGTCGGGACGAGGCGCGCGCGAGTGCCCTCCAGGGGGCGCACGCCGACGATATCCGGCACGAGCTGCACGGGGAGGCGGACGAGGCCATCGAGACGGCGGCGTTGAGGAAGGCGCGGGCGAAGCAGTTCCTGGCGGCCTTGGAGAGGCTCGCGCCGCGGGATGCGTTCATCGTACGGCAGCGATTGGTGGCGCAGCGCGAATATGCCGAAATCCTGCCCGACTATGCGCGCGAATTCGACCGGAATATCCAGTCGGTCGAAGGGCTGAGGACGCTCTTCTTTCATGCGAAGAATCGGCTCGTCTCGGTCCTCGAGGCGATCGACAAGGAGGACGCATGAAGGCGCCCGAGGACGAGCGGTTCGTCGAGGCCATGGTGCGCGACCTCGAGCGGCGTCACGAAGAGGTGC
>JAEUKJ010000135.1 GCA_016792665.1 Deltaproteobacteria bacterium
ACCGCCCTCGAGCTGGCGTCCTGCCCGTGAGCCGGCTGCTCACACTTTCACACACCACCATAACCGCCGTCATTTCAGCACATTAGTCGGAGTCGCACCGTTTCGCGAACGGTCGCGACATGACCCGGTGGCTTCGTTATAGTGCGGCGTCCGACGGCCCAAGGGTCCCGCCATGTCGCCTCGCCTACATCACGCTCGCTCATCCTCCGCACGCGGCCTCTTGACGCTGGTCGCGTTCGGGCTCGCCGCCGTGGCCTGCACCGACTCCGAGCTCGCCTCGCAGACGCCGGTCGACGCCACCAACGAGGACACGCGCCCGCTGCGCGACACGACCGACGCGGATACCGAGGTCGACCAGGAAGTCACCACGTGCACGAGCGACGCCCAGTGTCCGAGCGACGGGCTCAGCCCGTGCTCGACCGCGAGCTGCGACCTTCTCTCGGGCACCTGCATCGTGAGCAAGCGCGAGGACTGCTGTGAGACCGTGGCCGACTGCCCTGGCAACGGCACGGCCTGCCTCGAGTACCGCTGCCCAGTCCCGGGCGAAGCCTGCGTCGGCGTCGACCTGTGTGCGCCCTGCCAGCTCGACTCCGAGTGCCAGGGCCAGGCCCCGCGCTGCACCACCGGACGATGCTCCGAGGGGACGTGCATCTTCGAGGCCCGCGAGACCTGCTGCGTCGAGGCCGCCGACTGCGACGACGCCGATGTCTGCACCGACCAGACCTGCACGCTCGGCGTGTGCAACTACCGCGACAACTTCGGCGCGGGCTGCTGCACCAACATCCCGGTGATCGCGACCTCGTTCGATCAGCCGCCGCTCTTCGCGGTGACCTCGACCGCGGCGGACGCAACCTGGTCGGTCCTCTCGACCTCGTTCACGCCGACCCCTTCCGCGGCGCTCTATGTCGGCAATGCCTCGCGCCTGTCGATCGCCTCGGACGCCGGCACCTACGAGACCGAGGCCAGCTTCTCGCTCGGCGCGGTGCGCGCCAACAGCTCGATCGAGATCAAGTTCCAGGCCTACCTCGACGTCGATCCCCTCCCCGAGCAAGACCGGCTGCGCGTGTTCCTGCGCTCGGCCAGCGGCCAGGAGCGCGTGGTCTACAACAAGCAGCAGGCGACCCTCGGCGCGTGGCACCCGGTCAAGCGCAGCCTCTTCGTCGAAGAGGGCGGCAACTGGACCCTCGTCTTCCGGTTCGCGCACCAGGCTGCCGACTTCGAGGCGCGCTACTTCGGTGTCCTCATCGACGACCTCCAGGTCCGCACCGGCTGCGGCGCCGCCGAGGGTTGCACGAGCGACCGCGAGTGCATCTCGAACGACCCGTGCGTGACCGGCACCTGCGGCGGGGATGGACTCTGCCGCTTCACGCCGCGCCCCGACTGCAGCCAGTGCCAGACGCCGGAGCAGTGCAACGACGGCACGGTCTGCACCGCCGACCAGTGCGTGAACGGAACCTGTCAGAACACGCCGGTCCAGGGCTGCTGCAAGTTGGACACCGATTGCGTCGACAATGACCCGTGCACGCGCGAGCTCTGCCGCGCCGAGGCGGGCCTCTGCTCCTTCATCCGTGACGCCTCCCTCCCCGGCTGCGGCGAGGGCTGCACCAACAACGGCCAGTGCAATGATCAGAATGGATGCACGACCGACATCTGCCGTGGCGGCGTCTGCTCGAACATTTTCGATCCCAATTTGCCAAATTGCGCCGGCTGCCCGGACCCGACCTGCGACGACTTCGATCCGTGCACGCGCGACTTCTGCGACGGGACCATCTGCCGCCACATCGCGACGGCCGACCTCCCCGGCTGCTCGGGTCAGTGCCAGTCCGACAACCAGTGCCCGCCGCCCACCAACTGCAAGAAGAGCTACTGCGACCCGCAGCTCGCACGCTGCGTCACGCTCGACATCCCGGATTGCTGCTCGAGCGTCAGCGAGTGCAGCGACAACAACGCCTGCACCGAGGACTCGTGCGCCGCCGACGGCCGCTGCATCCACCAGGTCATCCCCGGATGCTGCCCGGGCGGCTGCAATGACAACGACCCGTGCACCAACGACCGCTGCGACGCGGCCTCCAACCGCTGCGTCTTCGACCGCATCCCGGGCTGCGGCACCCCCTGCCCCAACGGCTGCGACGACGGCAACCCCTGCACCAGCGACGTCTGCTCGGCGGCGGGCCAGTGCGTCTCCACCGCGATCCCCGGGTGCCAGCGCTGCTCCGATGGGTGCAACGACGGCAACCTCTGCACCTGCGACCAGTGCAATCAGGCGACCGGCAGCTGCTTCTGGCAACCCGTCCCGAACTGCTCGCGCTGCACCGGCGGGTGCGACGATCAGAACGCGTGCACCGCCGACCGCTGCGACGAGGCCTCCGGGCAATGCATCCGCGAGCCCATCGCAGGCTGCTGCACGACCGCCGGGAGCTGCGATGACGGCAACCCCTGCACCTCGGACCAGTGCCTCCAGAACCGCTGCACCCACACGCCGGTCCAGGCCCCTGGCTGCGTCCCGACCGGCTGCCAGAGCGACGCGCAGTGCGCGGACGCCTCGGCCTGCACCAACAACCAGTGCATCGGCGGCACCTGCCGCACGACCCCAATCGTCGGCTGCTGCCAGAACGCCGCCGACTGCTTCGATGGCAATCAATGCACCAACGACTTCTGCATCTCGGCCGCCGGTCTGTGCGTGAATCTCCAGACGGGCTGCGATGACAACAACGCCTGCACGATCGACGCATGCGATCCGCAGGCCGGCTGCACCCACGCCCCGGATCCCAACTGCGCGTGCTCGCCGTCGGTCCTCTGGAAGCGCTCGTTCGTCGCGGGCGAGAGCGCGGACATCACGACCGATGGCGGTGGCTTCGGGGTCCGATGGCGCGTCGACGGGATCCGCTCGTTCAGCCCGAGCCAGTCGATCCGCTACGGTGACGAGGGCGGCGAGGACTATGACATCGGCTTCCGCACCGCGGGCCGCGCCACCGGTCCCACCCTGAGTGTGCCGGCCTCGGCGGTCGCCGCGCGGCTGGACTTCATGGTCTATGTGGATGTGGACCCGGACGTCGATCGCGACTCACTGCGAGCGCGCGTCCTCTACGGGAACAACCAGAACGTCGTGGTCTGGGACCGCATCTCGCTGCCGGCGACGCAGTTCAAGCAGTGGGTGCCGGTCTCGGTCCCGCTGCCGTCCGCGGTGCTCGGCCGCGACATCCAGATCCGCTTTGTCTTCGACTCGATCGATGGGCAGGGCAACAAGGGACAAGGGGTGTTCGTCGACGACATCACGGTGTACACGACCTGTCAGTGAACCGTGCCCCGCCGAGCTCGCCCACCTCTTCGCGTTCAGGTCGCGCCTGGGCCACGGCATTGGCGTGTGTCGTCGCGGGATGCGGTGGGTCGAGCACCGCGAGCGACGTGAGCGCCTCGGAGATCGGCCTCGAGAGCGACGCCGCGGGCCCTGTCAATCGGCGCCCCCTCGAGGGCGAAGGGCGCCAGGAAGGGGACACCTCTGCCTCGGCCGTCGATGCCTTCGACGACGCCATGCGTCTTGGCGACGCGGCGCTGTACTCGGGCCGCTTCGAGACCGCGCGCGTGCACTACCTGCGCGCGATGGAGCTGCGTGTCGACTCCATGGCCCCGGCCCTCGGCGCGATCCGCTGCATGGTCGTCGCGGGTCAGGCCGACGCGCGCCAGCAGATCGCCGATCGCATCGAGAAGAAGATCGACAAGCTCATGGAGCACGAGGACACGGTCGGCTCGGGCTGGCTGCTGGCCGCGCGCCTCGCGCTCTCGCTCCACGACAACGGACGGGCGCTGGACGCGGCCCACCTGGCGGTCGCCGCCCTGCCCGAGATGGGCGTCTCGTGGCGCGTCCTGGGTGAGGCCGCCATGGCCGCCGAACACTGGTCGGAGGCGGTCAACGCGCTCCAGGTCGCTGTGAACCTCGGGCTCGAGGCCGAGGCCGGCACGTGGGAGCGGCTGGCCGACGCACGCGACGAGCTCGGCGACCTCGAGGCGGCAGAGCGCAACGCACGCCAGGCCGTCGAGATGACCGGCTCGGACCCGCACGCGAAGCGCCGCCGCTTGAACCTGCTGGCGGCCATCCTCAAGCACCGGATGAAGCTCGAGGACGCGGCACGCGTGGCCGAGGAGGCGCGGGCCAGCGACCCGAAGGACCCCGCCGTCCTCCACAACCTCGCCACCATCGCCGAGGCTCGGGGGCGCCCCGAGGAGGCCTTGGCCCACTACCAGCAAGCGGTCGCCGAGACCCCGGTGCCGACGACGCTGTGGCGACTCGGCCGCTTGCAGCTCGAGCTCGACCGCCCGCAGGAGGCCCTCGTCAACTTCAAGCTCGCGTGCGCGAACCTCGAGCGATGGTCGTGGCCGACCTCCGATCGCTGGCGCCCCGCGTGGGAGGTCGGCAAGCTCTATGCGCGCGCCGGACTCTGGGGGGACGCCATCGGCTGGTTCGAAGACGCGCTGCGCGAAGCCCGAACCGCCGACGCCATCCGCGAAATCCAGAGCTGGCTGGCTTACGCGCGCCTGCAGTAGCGCACGCTCCCAGGCGGCGCAGCTCAGCCAGGCCAGACGCCCCTCACGGCACCAGGGTGACCGTGACCTTGCTGTCGACGGCGGCCGAGCCACCGTGTCCGAAGAACTTCACCGGCCCCTTGTCCTTGTCGAAGCACGCCTCGAGGACACCGCCGTCGCCGATCAGGATGTTCATCTTGAAGCACCAGGTACCCGCGTCGCCCGCGGACCAGATGACCTCGATCTCTTCGTCTTTCGTGGTCTTGGCGGTCGGCTCGGCCTCGAGGCGCAGCTCGGTCACCTCGCCGATCTTCTTCCAGAGCGACTTCCCGTTGGTGAGCCAGGTCCCCATCGGGCCCTCTTCGACCCCGTTGGCGAACTCGTAGCCGGTGCACTCGACCTGCGAGGTCCAGAGCTTGCCCTTGTCCGTGGCCCCCGGAGCGACGCCGTCGGACATCACGACCTCATTGACATTGCAGGTGATCTTGCCGGCGAGATCCTTCTTCGTCACCTTCGGCGGCTGCTTGCCCTCGTCGTCCATCTCGCTCGCCACGACCGCCTCGGTCACGGCCCAGGTGCTCGACTTCCCGCTCACGAAGAGCGGGGCCCAGTAGCCCGGCAACGCCCCCGCGTTTGCATCGACCACGTCCGACTTGGCCTCGACCGCGTCCGACTTCGCCTCGACCACATCCGACTTCGCCTCGACCACATCCGACTTCGCCTCGACCACGTCCGACTTCGCCTCGGGCTTGGCCTCGACCACGTCCGACTTCGCCTCGGGCTTGGCCTCGACCACGTCCGACTTCGCCTCGGGCTTCACGGCGATCGCCGCGTCGGGGGCGGGTTCCGCCTTCTTGCCGCAAGCGGCGGTCCCGAGGGCCGAGGAAACGAGAACCGACATGAAGATGATGCGCATCGCTGAGACTCCGAAGGACGGTTTGAACGCGGAGCGGCCCCAGCCGCCTCCTCGCCGCGCTCGTCTATGCGAGACAACGCGCCGCCGCAACCGCGCGCCAAATCTGGCCACGTCTCTCGACCAAAAGGTGCCTTGACGCGTCCACATAAACACTTCAACAACTTTACAGCGACGCACAGAGGCTCGCGATTACCTCGCCGCAATTGACCGGTACGCCGCACCACGACGTCTGCCGCACGTGACGAAACTCGTATTCCCAGCCCGTTGACAGTCCGAACTGACCTGTCGGATAGTCAAGGCTGAGGCTGTCATGCGGGCGGCCCTTCCTCGTCACGAGCACTTTGCGGAGGGTCCATGCGGCCTCTCTTGTACGTCGCGGCAGCGGTCGTCCTCACGTTCGCCGGTCAGGCGAAGGCCCAACCGGTCTTCGACAACAACGGCGGCTTTTTCTACGACGACTACGGTACCTCCACGGGTCTCTTCCCGTCGGAGACCGTGAACGCCGTACGCGACCCTCTCTCCCTCGCGATGACCGTCACCGGCACCTGGACCCCTCCTCCGGCGTGCTGTGCCGACAGCTCGTGCACCGAAGGGGAGAACTGCGTCCCGCCTCCGGCGCTGACCGGCCACTTCACGACCGTCGACATAGCGCCGTCGTCGTTCGACACGTGGGGCTCGATCTATCTCGAGCACAGTGAGCTCGTTGCCAACCAGATCACCGTCTATTTCGACGCGATCACGCCGGGCGGCACCGTCACTTTCGGCCCCCTACCCCGCATCGCCGCGACTCAGGCAGAGGCGCCGTACACGCTGCGCTTCAGCCTCGACGGCGTCGACGCGACCCTCTACCCGAAGGGCCGCGTGCGCGTCGCGATGAACGCCGCGACCGCCATCAAGCCGAAGGTGACGACCCTCAAGGTGACCTGGAAGCCGGTCCCCAAGATGCGCCTCGTCCTCGACAGCCCGACCACGGTCTGTAGTCAGGCAACCCTCACGGTGAAGAACCAGGTCGCGGTCTCCTACACGGACGCCAAGAACTTCCTCGTGACCATCCCGGCCCCGGCCGGCGCCCTGCCCGCCCCGCCGCTGCCGATCGTCGATCCCGCGCCGTTCACCCAGAGTTCGACCGCGACCTTCCTGAACGCCACCGAAGGCGGCCTCTACCACGCAGGCCCCGGCGTCCTCACCCTCGCCCCGGGCGTCACCGTCCAGCCGGGCAACGTCTATTGGTATCGCGCCAACCAGCCCGCCGGCACCTCGTTCATCCTGAGCGTCAGCTTCCAGATCCCGCAAGGGCTCCTGAACCAGACGAGCTACAGCCTCCAGAGCCGCGTCTCGGCCACCAACATGCCGACCCCGGTCAACTCGAACACCGCCAACGTGACCGTCGGCCCGACCGCGCCGAGCCCCTTCATCCAGCGCACCGTCGGCAACGTCTACAACATCGACGGTGTCGACTACTCGTATCCGGACCGCGACATCACGTTCAACCTCTACGGGTACAACCACTCCTACTCGCTGCCGGCCTGCGGTGAGAACTACTACCAGGCATGGGTGTGGGACGACCTCACCAATATCGCCGGCAAGATCAAGAAGCCCAGTGGCACTCTCGCCAGCGGCATCACCAATATCTCCAACGGCGGCCAGGTCAGCCCCCCGGGCGGCATCACCACCTGGGACGGCGTGCAGATCCCGGGCAACGTGGTCTACTGGGACCTCCGCACCCTGACCGTCGGCCAGTGGTATTCGCTGTCCTACGGCGTGCACCTCGAAAAATATGTCGCCGATGGTGGCACTCTCGTCCGCGACGAAGTGATCAATCAGTGCGGCAATATCAAGTCCGGCTTCCGCACCCCCACCGCGCAGAGCTGCCGCAGCTTCAAGATCGGCGTGCCCGACTCGCCGACCGGCACCTTCGCGCTCGGTGATCGCATCCGCGGCTCGCTCGGCGTCGGCGCCGGCTACCAGGACAACAACACCTCGAAGGTCGAGTACAACGAGCGCTACGCGCTGGCCATGTACGCCGGCAACCGCGGTGTGTCCGCGTTGAACAACGTCGTCATGTTCAACAAGATCCCGGCCGAGGTCACCCTCGAGTCGGTCTATGTCCCGCCCTCGGCCAACGCCATCGTCCGCTACTACATCGGCACCGGCTTCACCGATCCCCAGACGCCCCCGACCCTCGACGCCGACGGCAACCCGCCCGCGGCGGACGCGGCACTCTGGCTCTCGAGCCCGCCCGCCAACCTCAAGTCGGTCACCTGGATTTACGTCCAGGTCCCGGCCCTCGGCTCGAGCTTCTTCCCGGCGCTCGTCACCGCCCCGACCTCCGTCACGGCCGAGATCAACGTCACCGTCGACCAGCCCAACGGCGCCTGCGCGCAGTTCCTCGTGCAAGACAAGATGGTCGGCCGCATCTACGGCTACATCACGCCCGAGATGACCGTGACCTCGCCCGTCGCCGGCCTCCAGCCGCGGCTCATCCCGCCCAATGTGACCTACACGACCGGCAGCGCGATCGACGCCGAGTGGGCCGAGGTCAGCCCCCGCACCCCGAACCTCTCGGGTCAGGTCTACATCTCGCAGTCCCCGACCACCATGGTCGGCAGCGGCATCCTCAATGTGTCCGCCAGCATCCGCAACGCCCAGAACGGCGGCTCGCCGACCGGCCCCCTGCTCGAGCCCGTCGTCGTCGTCCAGGTCCCCAAGCTCGCCGTCAACGGCGGCCCGCTCGTCCCGCTCGCCTTCGGCGGCACCATGAGCGCCCCCGGTGCCTCGATCGACTACAGCCAGCTCGCGACCACGGGTCAGATCACCTTCACGTACCCGACCCTCGACGCCCTCCAGAGCCGGTCCATCTCGTTCAACCTCGTCGTCCCCAAGGGCTTCGTCTCGGGCGCGAACCTCACGAGCTCGATCGTCGCCAACGGACGTGACGCCTATTGCGGCCCCACCAGCGGCAGCTACCAGTCCGCGACCGTCATGCGCGGCGAGCCGTCGCTCTACCTCACCAAGACCGTCGACTTCGGCGTGGCCGGTGAAGGCAGCGAGCTCAACTACGAGCTCACCGTCGCCAACCTCGGCCAGGCCGTCGCCACCGGCGCCTGGGTCGTGGACCGCATCCCGACCCCGGTCACGCTCTCGGCCATCTCCAAGCCCGCCTGGGTCGAGTCGGTCTGGTTCTCGGCCAAGCCGCCGCCCACCCTCCCCGACCTCATCTCGAACGACTTCCTGTTCTCGGACACGCTCATCCGTCAGCACTTCACGCAGGGCACCTACGGCGCCCCCGACGCCAACGGCAACCGCGTCGTCACCTGGCCGGCCGGCATGACCCCGCGCTGGATCGCGTGGCGCGTCGTCGACCCCGCGCTCAATCCGCCGGTCCTCGTGACCGACCTCGCGCGCAAGCTCGCCTTCAAGGTCACCGTCAACTCGGGTGTCCCCGAGAACACGATCGCCAACAACGACGAGCTCGGCCTCGCCGACGGCCTCCTCCAGACCATCGGCCTGCGCGCCGTCACCATCATCTCGCCCGACCCGTCGCTGCGCCTCGGCCTCACCTGCGGCGCCGAAGTCCTGGCCGGTGGCGAAGCCTCCGAGCTGGTCCTTCCCTACTACAACGACTCGGCCAACGAGGACGGCAAGGTCACCGTCGACGTCGACCTCGGCGGCCTCGAGTACGTCTCGTTCAGCCACGTGTGGAACGCGACCTCGACCGCGCTCCGCGGCAACCCCGCCATCACGCACGAGGACCTCGGTGCCGGTCTCCACCGCTTCACGATCGTCCAGAGCCCGCCCGACGCCCCGCTCGACTCGCTCGAGGGCGGCACTCTCTTCGTGCGCTATCGCGCCGCCGCGAGCGCCGACACCGGCGACATCCTGCCGGTCACGGTGCTCGGTCTCGCCGAGAACCAGGACGGCGTCTTCAGCACGTTCGGCCGCTGCCAGACGCTCATCTCGAACCCCGATATCCAGGTCCGAAAGACCATCGACCAGACCGATCCCCCCTCGGGAGAGCGCGTCACTTTCACCCTGTTCCTGAAGAACGCCGGCGCCCACTGGGCCCCGAGCGTCGTGCTGAGCGACGTCCTGCCGACCGACTTCACCTACGTCGCCAACTCCGCCAGCATCCTCAGCCCGGGATGGACGGGCACTGCGACGTACAATGGCGGCAACCGCACGCTGACCTGGTCGAACCTGAAGAAGACCGGCGTCACGCCGCCCACCGCCACGCCGCCCATCTCGGCCGACGGCTTCATGCCGGGCGGCACCGAGGTCATCATCACCTTCAAGGCCGACGTCGGTCAGGTCGGCCCCGACCACCCGCTCCAGAACTGCGCCTCGGCGACGACCACGCTGGTCGAGGAGACCACCGACAACAACGAGGGTTGTGCCACCGCCAAGACGCCGCTGCCGGATCTGCAGGTCATCAAGACCGGCCCGAGCAACGCGCTGCCCGGCGCGCGCGTCACCTTCGCCCTGGCGTACCGCAACGGCTCGCGCGAGGTCGCGGTCGGCTCCTACCTCGTCGACCGTCTGCCGCTCCTGCCCAATGACCTCTATCCGACCGCCGCGGCCGTGAAGTACGCGGGCTTCCATGGGTCGGCCGGTGAGGTCGCCTACTTCAGCGCCGCCTCGCGCGCGGGCGCCCAGCCGGCCTTCAACCCGGCGAGCCCGGCCTCGAATGGATGGTCCGCGACGCCGACGACCCCGGTGAACTGGGTCGCCTTCGTCCTCCCCTCCCCGCTCGGCGCCCTCTCGCAGACGCGCACCATCGAGATCGACCTCGACCTCCAGCACCCGATCTCGCGCCTCCTGCCCGAGGCCGGCACGCGCTTCGAGAACTGCGTCGCCGCCAAGATGGGCGGCCCCGGCTCGGCCGCCGACGGCGACCCGAGCAACAACGACAGCTGCGCCACCGTCGGCACGCCGGGCATCGACCTCGCCCTGGCCGCGACCTGCGACCCCGCGGGCGACAACCCGGGCCTCCGCCCGGAGGACATCGCGTCGTACACGCTGACCGTGACCAACCGCGGCACGACCATCGCTTACGGTGTGCGCCTCACGCCGAGCCCGTCCGAAGCGCTCGAGAACCCGCTGACCCAGTCGCTCACCGCCAACGCGGTCGACGCTGCGGGCCAGGCCGTGGCACTCCGCGACGAGGCCGGCGATGCCAGGAACGGCAACGTGAGCTGGACCCTGGTCGGCAACGAGTACGTGCTCGGCAACACCACGCCGGGCTCGGCCAACTACTACCGCACGGTCGGTGTCCCGCCGGGCGGCTCGGTCTCGCTCACCTTCATCGGCAAGATCGCCCGCCAGACCCTGTCGGGCACGGTCGTCACCGAGGCCGGCCTCGTGACCCCCGACTACGGCCTCGCCTATCAGGAAGGCGTGTCGCAGAAGGAAGAGATCCTCGCCAACAACAGCGCGAGCTGCGACGTGACGACCTGGCGCCCCGACCTCGTCATCAACAAGGACGTCGAGCTCATCCGCGAGAGTGCCAGTGGCACTCTCGAGTCGACCGTCGCCAATATCGGTGACCGCCTCCGCTACACCCTCACGGTCGCGAACCTCGGCCGCGCCTCCGCGACCAATGCGGTCCTCCAGGACTTCTTCCCGCCGGGCGCAACCTACGTGCCGGGCTCGCTGACGGGCGACCTCGGCGGCACGACCTCCGAGTTCGCGGACCCCGACTTCAACTGGACCTCGAGCGGCGACGCGGAGTCGATCGGCCTCCGTATCTCGTGGCCTGGCAATCTCGATGTCGGCGGCGACGGTAGCTGGACGGTCACGACCAACAGCGACTTCTGGGGCGGCAGCTTCGACGGCACCACCGTCGACACCGCGCTCGAGGCCGTCGTGCTGGCGACCCTCGACGGCAACAACAGCAACAACTCGAACGTCAGCGGCAACGCGTCGCTCTACTGCGTGAGCGGCCAGAAGTGGTACATCCCGGCCGAAGAGCGCACGGTCACGCGTACGGCGAACTTCGAATATGCCGCAAACTACGGCTATGCGGTCTCGCTCTCTCGCACGTATCAGCGCGCCGCGACCGAGGGAGACGGCGGCTGCTGCCTCGAGCCCGGCAGCTTCGAGCAGGCGATCTGCGAGTCTGCGGGCCAGAACTCGATCGAAAGCTGGAA
>JAEUKJ010000166.1 GCA_016792665.1 Deltaproteobacteria bacterium
TTCTCAGGCGCTGCCGCTGGCGAGCTGGGCCGACCGGTTCTGCGGCGGCGCGACCAAGTGGGACTGGGTGACGCAATGGCAGGTCGAAGGGAAGGTCAAGGGGCGCAAGGCGGACATCAAGGCGAGCAATGGGCAGAGCCTGCTCTGCACGTGCCCGTCCAAGTGCACGCCCCCGAAGGAGAAGCTCTCGTTCGACCTCGAGATGGGGGCCACGGGCCGGACCGTCGAGTACGAGGGCATCGTCTTCGAGCGTCGCTGATCGTGCTCGGGCTCGTCGTCGGATGCGGCGGCGAGTCCACGACGAACGACGCGACGGACACGATCGAAGAGGTCGCCCCGGACGGGATCGGTGACGTCGACACGGTGGACGTGACGGACGCGACGACCGAGCCGGGCGACGTCGACGTCGACACCGTAGATGCGACCGACACGACTCCCGACGCGGACCTGGAGGTCTCGGATGCGGGCGACACGACCGAGGTGACCTCCAGCGGTTTCCCCTCGCATGGCCTGGTCGTCCGCATCCTCGAGCCGGGCTCGGCCGGGGTTGCCGAGGCGTCGGGGGCCTCGGCGATGATCTCGGGGATCCTCTTTGGCGATGCGGTCGTCATGTCCTGGCAGGCGGGCGCCCAGAGCGGCAGCATCGTGCCCGAGACCTTCTGGAGGGGCGGTCCCGTCAACCTGGTCCCGGGCGACAACCGCATCGTCGTCACCGCCAACGACGGCACGCGCGCGGTCACGGACGTGGTCGTCGTGACCTACAACCCTGCGTTCCGCTTCGACGATCTGCTGATCGCCAGGCCGCGCCTGCACTGGGTCGGGGGCGAGAGCGATCTCGTCGTCTCGATCCCGCTGACCCGGTTCAGCAACGCCGACACCAACACCCTCCGCCTGGTCGAGGTCGACGCGCAGGGGACCCTCATCGGTGAGATCGGCGCGATGCGCGACGACGGACGCGTGTCGAGCTCGGGAGACGAGATCGAACAGGACGGGATCTTCACGTGGAGCGGGCGCTTCGCCTGTACCTCCGTCGGGTCGCGCTACTTCAGGGCGACCGTGAAGGTGGGCACCCAGCCGAGCTACACCGCCGTCTCGTCGAGCGTGCGCGTCGAGTGCCTGGAGCGTGTGACGACCTCGTCCTGCAACGCCCATCGAAGCCTGGTCGAGAGTGCCGGGGCCGCCTTGACCGGGGGCGCGAGCGTCGCCGAGGTCCAAGCCCAGCTCGCCGCCGAGGCCGACGTCGCGGCGGTCGGTCCGTCCGAGGATGGGAGCGGGGCCTTGTGGGTCGCGTTCAAGGACGGCCTCCTGGGTGCGGTCCTGCCGCCGGTCGACCTCGTCGGCGGGACGCGTGGCGGGCCCGGGGCAGGCGCCGCGCGGCTCGCGATGGCGGCCATGACGACCGCGCCCCCGCTCGGGATAGGGTCGAAGCGGGCGCTGGTCTTGTCACCGCGTCGCGCCGAGCTCGGCGTGACGGACGAAGGGGACCGCGTCGCGGCCTCGCTCGCGGCGGTCGAGTGCCCTCGCTTCGAGGTCGAGGGCGGGCGCGCGTGGGTGGACGGTGAGGCCGGGCTCGCGCGCTGGCGCAGCGCTTCGAACTACGGCGTCGTGAGCATCGCGACCCACGGGGAGGTCCTCTTCGGGGGGCTCGACGCGGCCTGGGTGAGAGAGCATACGCGTTGGGTCGGGGCCGGTCCGCAGGAGGTCCTGCTCACGGGGGACGAGGTCGCGTGCGGGTCGCTCCTGCAGGCCGAGCAGGCCTGCGTGGTCACCTCCGAGACCCCGAGCGGCGGGTGCCCGGTCGGTACGCGCTGCCTCGTCACGCGCGGGCTCGCCTCGGACGCGGTTGCGACCGGCGAGGGCGTGTGTCTCGACGAGACGCAGGCCGACCTCCGCCTCGGCCACGCCCTCATCACCAATCGCGGCTATGCCGTGACCCCGTCGTTCTTCGGCGCGTGGCGCGGGCGTGGGTATCCCACGAGCCTGGTCCACCTCGGGGCCTGTCGCTCGCTCTGGAACGGCACGCTCGCGGCCGCCCTGTATGCCGCCGGGGCGCGCGCGGTGAGCGGCTTCACCGGGGCGGTCGACAGCGCGTGGGCCGGCGAGAGGGCCGCCGAGCTCTTCGCGTCCCTCACCTCGGGGGCGACGGCCGGGCCGATCGCGAGTGCTCTGGTCGGCGCGTACGACCCGCAGCACCCGACGACCCGGTGGACGTTCTTTGGCGCCGCGAACCTCGACCTGTCCGGCTCCGAGCTCTTGAATCCGGACTTCGAAGGCACGGCGCTGACCGGCTGGAATGCGGTCGGCGACGGGCGTGTGGTGGCGAAGTTCGGCAACGTCGAGCCGGTGTCCGGCAAGGGCATGGGCGTCGTCTCGACCGGCCTCGGCTTCTCGGTCGAGACCGGGCGCCTCGAGCAGACCTTCTGCGTCCCGACCGGCAAGTCCGAGCTCTCGCTCTACTGGAAGTTCATGAGCGAGGAGTTCAAAGAGTGGTGCGGAAACACGAAGTTCCAGGACCGCTTCCGCGCTGAGCTGGTCGACGCAGGGGGCGCCGTCCGGCGCATGGTCGATGTGCGTGTCGACGATCTGTGCGGCTACTCGGATGGCGTCTGCGCCGCGTGCGCGGCTCCGAAGGCGTGTGACGCGGCGTGCTCGGCCGAGCCCGGCTGCTACCTCGTCCCGGACGAGGGCGTGTGCCGCGGCGACTTCAACTGCCAGTGTGGGCGCGAGTACACGGGCCTCACCAGCTCGAGCCTCGGCTTCGACCAGGGCGGCGTCTACGAGACCGTGTGGCGACGCTCGATCCTCGACGTATCGGACGTCGCGGGGCGCGGTCCGGTCACGCTGCGCCTCGTGGTCGAGGACAGCGGCGACTCGCTCTTCGACTCCGCCGTGCTGGTCGATGACCTGCGCGTCGAGTAGGCGGTGTCTCAGTCGGGAAATTGAGCTCCATCGTCGCCCGCCGGCCGTCACTCCTGACGGGGGACGATGGAGCATCCGACTTTCGGCGCACATCCGGTCGGGCCGGGGCGCCGATGACGCAAGTATGCTCAGCAATGTGCGTGCCAGCCGTCTGGAGGCGCTTGTGCGGGCCTCGATGACGCGCTGCGTCGCGGATTGAGCCTGAGATTTGCGCATTGAGGCGGATGTGTCGCGCGATGGCGCTGCGGAGGCCGCGGATTCTCAGGTTGAGAGGCGTGCGGGGTGTGCCGCGGCCAGGTCGCGTGTCCGGGTCGTCGATCGCTCGCGCGTGAGGGGACGGCCCGGCCTGTGCGGTGGCCGAATCGGGCGAAGCCGTGGTGACAATCGGGTCGCGGGGTGTGTAGGAAATCACCACGCGCCCAGGCCGAGGTGTCGCCTGCGCCGAGGGAGTCGCGATGTCGAAGCTTCGCCATGTGTTGGTCGGCGCGGGGGCGGTCGGGGTGGCGTACGGCTGGTACCTGGCCAAGGGCGGGGGCGAGGTCGCCTTCCTGGTGCGCCCGAAGTATGCCGACGCGCTGCGCGCCGGGACGCGGGTCTACTTTCCGAAGAAGCGCGGTGTGCGCGAGCCGGTGCCGTTCGCGGCCCGCGCGACGCCTGGTACCGCTGGGCTGTCGGCGGGTGATGGCTACGCGGTCCTGACCGACAACGACCAGGTGCGGGACTTCGCGCCGGACGTCGCCTGGCTCTGCGTGAGCTCGACCGCGCTGCGGGGGCCGTGGCTGGAGCCGTTTCTCGCGACCCTGCCGGCGCACGCGACGTTGGTGATGCTGCAGCCGGGGGCGGAAGATCGCGCCTACCTGGCGGCGCGCTTTCCGTCGGAGCGCATCGTGTCGGGTCTCATCGCGCTGGTCGCGTGGCAGAGCCCACTGCCCCACGAGCCCGAGCACCCCGAGGGGATCGCCATCTGGTGGCCGCCCATGGGCAAGCTGCCGTTCAAGGGGCTGCGCGATCGCGCGCAGGTCGCGATGGACGCGCTCGCGGCGGGCGGGGCGGCGGTGCGCTACGAGGGCGAGAAGGTCGACGGCGGGCCGCTGGCGGGCGGCGTCCTGACGACCCACGTCGCGGCGCTCGAAGGGGTGGGGTGGACCTTCGCCGCGCTGCGCCAGAGCCCGCTGCGCAAGGTCGCGGCCCGGGCGGCGCGCGAAGCCATCGGCGTCCTCGCCTCGCTGCGCGGGAAGAAGCCACCTCTCGCACGTGCCCTCGTGCGTCCGTGGGTGGTGGGTACGGCGCTGCGTATCGCGGCGTGGCGCATGCCCTTCGACTTCGAGGTCTACCTCGGCTACCACTTCACCAAGGTCCGCGATCAGACGGCCTTCGCGCTGAGCGAGCTGGTGCGCCTGGGGCGCGCGGCGGGCTTGCCGGTCGATGCGATCGAGGAGCTCATCGCGGCGGTCTTCGCGGCCGAGCCCGTCGAGCCCGCGGCGTGAGGACCTCGATACCCGCGTGCCCCGCGGGCGCTCGCGTTCAGCCCGTCACGGGCGGTCCAACACCTCGCGCGCAGCCAGCTCGAAGAGGCGCATGAGGCCGCTGGGATCGTCGACGTGGAGCCAGTGTCCGGCGGCGGGCAGGACGTGGATCGGCAGCTCGGGGAGTCCGGCCTGCCACGCCAGCTCGCTCGCGTCGAAGCGGTCGCTCAGGCCGCCGCGCACACCGCGGATGAGGGTCGGTCGCGCCGTCGCGGACCCGGCGTGTGTCCCGGCCGCGCGCACGCTGCGCTCGACGAAAGGGCGCAGGTTCAGCGCGAAGTAGTCCGAGATGAGCTCGCGCACGGCGGCGAGGTCGAACTTCCAGCGATAGCCGCTGTCGACCGTGCCGCGCACGTTGGTCGTCATCCACTGCGCGAGCCCGCGGGACAGGCCGGAGGCTATCAGCCTCTCCTGGACCTCGGCGCGTGGAGGGAGGTCCTCACCGAGGGCGAAGACCGCGTCGAGCACGCGCGCGATCTCGTCCTGCCCGCCGGTGCGGTCGGCTTCGGGTCGAACCCCTCCGCCGACCGGCGTGTCGAGGAACCAGGTCGCGCGCGGCGGGCGCTCGGCATCGCGGGCATGCGCGAGCGCGACCTTGCCCCCGAACGAGTGCCCGAGGACCAGGTCGAAGCGGGTCCCGAGCGCGGCTGCGAGGGCCTCCAGATCAGCCGCGCAGGCCGCGACGGTGTGCGGGGGCGGCGCGCCAGTCGAATCGCCGTGGGCGCGCAGGTCGACTGCGATCCAGCGCACACGCCGCACCGCGTCGTCGGGGCCGGCCTGGTCGACGAGCTTCCTCAGGAAGCCGCGCCAGTTCGCGGCACTCCCGAGGATGCCGTGGACGACCAGCGCGGTCGCCTCCGCGGCGAGGGACGCGTCGGGACCACGGACCTCGAGGTAGGCCGGCACGAAGGCCCCCGCTGCGAGCGGGCTCGGTGCCGCGGGGCCATCGCCTTCGGGGCTCACGACAGGGTCGTCGCGATGCGCGCGGTCGCGCCCTCGAGGAGGTGCGAGATCTGCGCGACGAAGCGGGTCGGGTCGTCGACGTGGCTGCCCTCGGTCAGGAGGGCCTGCGTGTAGAGGACCTCGATCCAGCCCTGGAGCTCGGCGTGCGAGGGGGCCTTCTCGGCGATCTTCGCGATGGCCTGGATGATCGGGTGAGCGGTGTTGACCTCGAGGATCTTCTTCGTGCCCTGCCAGGTCGGCTGGCTCGCCTTGAGCAGCTTCTCCATGTGGGAGTGCACGCCGCCTTCGGGCACGACCAGGCAGACCGCCGAGGTCGTGAGGCGCGAGGACTCGCGGACCTCGGAGACGCGGTCGCCCAGGACCTCGCGGAAGCGCAGCAGCACGGCCTTGGCCACCGCCTTCTCGTCCCCGTCGAGCTTGTCCTCGCCCTCGGCCTTGACCGGTTCGAGCTCGAGGTCGGCCTTCATCGCCGACTGGAGCGCCACGTCCTCGAACGTGCCGAGGCCCTGCACCGCCCACTCGTCGATGGGATCGGTCAGGAGGAGGACCTCGTACCCCTTGGCGAGCAGGGCCTCGAGGTGGGGGCTCGTCCGCGCCGCGCGCTCGGTCTCGGCGATGATGTAGTAGATCGCCTTCTGCCCCTCGGGCATGCGCGCCTTGTAGTCGGCGAGCGTGACCCACTCGCCGTCGCCGGTCTTGGTCGACTTCCAGCGCGCGAGCTTGGCCAGGCGGTCCTTGTGCTCGGGCGCGGTGTGGAAGCCTTCCTTCAGCACCGGGCCATAGGCCTTCCACGCCAGGAGGAAGTCCTCGGGCTTGTCGGCCGCGAGCTTGTCGAGCATGTCCAGGGCCTTCTTGCCGACCGACTTCTGGATGAAGCGGACCGCGGCCGAGTCCTGGAGGATCTCGCGCGAGACGTTCAGCGGCAGGTCGTCGCTGTCGACGAGGCCGCGCACGAAGCGCAGGAAGCCCGGGATGAGCTCGCGCACGTCGTCGAGGATGAAGACGCGCTTGACGTGCAGGCGGATGCCCTTCCTGAGCTCGAGGGCGTAGAGATCGTAGGGCGCGCGCCGCGGCAGGAACAGCACGCCGGTGAAGAGCTGGGTGCCCTCGACCTTGAAGTGCGCGTGCGCGAGCGGCGCCTCGAAGTCGTGGGTCAGGTGCCGGTAGAAGTCCTCGTATTCCTCGGGCTTGACGTCCGCCGCGCTGCGCTGCCAGAGCGCCGTGCCGCGATTGACCTGCTGGAACTCGAACGTGCGCTCGGGGGTCTGGCCTTCTTCGCTGGCCTTCTCCCAGCGCTCCGAGAGGAGCTTGATGGGGTGCGAGAGGTAGTCGGAGTAGCGGGTCACGAGCTCGCGCACGCGCCATTCGGACGCGAACTCCTTCTGGCCCTCGCGCAGGTGGAGGGTGATCTCGGTGCCGTGGACGGGCCGCTCGGCGGGCTCGAGGGTGTAGGCGTCCTCACCCGTCGAGACCCAGCGCCAGGCCTCCTGCGAGCCGGCCGCGCGCGACACGACCTCGACCCGGTCGGCGACGAGGTAGGCCGAGTAGAAGCCGACACCGAACTGCCCGATGAGCTTGACGTCGCCCTTCTTGGACTCTTCCAGGGCCTGCAGGAAGGCGCGCGATCCGGAGTGCGCGACCGTGCCGAGGTTCTGCTTGAGCTCGTCGTGGGTCATGCCGACGCCGAAGTCCTCGATCGTCAGCGTGCCGAGCTCGGGGTTCGTGCGGATGCGGATCTCCAGCGGCTCCGACCCGACCAGCGCTGGCTCGGTGAGCGCGCGGAAGCGCAGCTTGTCGAGGGCGTCCGACGCGTTCGAGACGAGCTCGCGCAGAAAGATCTCTGCGTTCGAGTAGAGCGAGTTGATGACCAGGCGCAGGACCTGGCTGACCTCGGCTTCGAAGCGGTGGGTCTCGACGGCGTGGGGCGATTCGGACATGGGGTGGGTCTCCCGGCGTATGCGTTGTCAGGCCGCAAAGCGGCGCGTGTTCGTGAGGGTTCTCGCGGGCCCGGGCGGCGTGGGCGTCTCCGGAAGGCCTGCGAGCGCCAAGGGCATAGACACCCTCGCTTCGCAGTCAACGCCCGCCCGAGCGCGCTACATGCGCGTGACGCGCGGGATGTTGAGGCAGGACAGGCCGGTCTCGAGCGTGCGCCACACGAGGTGGGTGAGCGTGAGGCGCGAGTGGCGCGTCGCCGCGTCGATGTTCGAAGCGAGGATCGGGCACTTCGCGTAGAACGCCGAGAACAGGCGCGCCAGCGCGAAGAGGTACTCGCACAGGATGTGCGGGAGTAGCTGGGCGCCCATGCGATCGAGCGTGTCGCCGAAGCGTGCGAGCTCCAGCGCCAGGGCCTTCTCCTCGTCGGTGCCGAGCAGGAGTGCCGTGCCGTCGGGCGCGAAGACCAACCCCAGACGGTTCTCGGCCTCGCGGAAGATCGAGAGGCAGCGGACCAGCGCGTACTGAAGGTAGGGGCCGGTGTTGCCGTCGGCCGCGAGCAGCTTGTCCCAGTCGAACTTGTAGTCGGTGGCGAGGTTCTGGGCGAGGTCGGCGTACTTCACGGCGCCGGCGCCGACCTTGCTGGCGATGAGGCGCTGCGCGGCCTCGGTCGCCTCCGGCCACTTCTCGCGCACGACGGGCAGGATGCGCTCCTCGGCTTCGTCGAGGAGCTGGTCCAGGCGCACGACGCCACCGTCGCGCGTCTTGAAGGGCCGCCCGTCGGCGCCGAGCATCATGCCGAAGCCGACGTGCACGAAGTCCGCGTCCCAGCCGATCTTCTTGCAGGTCGCAAAGAGCTGCCGGAAGTGGTCCGACTGCCGCACGTCGACCACGTACACGAGGCGCTCGGCGTGCAGCGTCTCGCGGCGGTACTCGACGGTCGCGAGGTCGGTCGTCGCGTAGAGGAACGCCCCGTCCGACTTGCGGATGATGAACGGCGTGGTCGGCAGCCCGGGCTCGTCGAGGAAGATGCAGATGGCGCCCTCGCTCTCGGTGGCGACACCCTTGGCGCGGAGCTCCTCGACGAGGCCCGGCAGCCGATCATTGTAGAAGCTCTCGCCGTGCCACGAGTCGAAGGTCACCTCGAGGCGCGCGTAGACCCGCTCGGCCTCGGCCCGCGACACGGCGACGAAGCGCTCCCAGAGGGCCTTGTTCTCCGCGTCGCCGGCCTGGAGCTTGGCCAGCTCGGCGCGGCAGGCGTTGGCGATCTCGACGTCGGCCTTCATCGCGGCCGTGCCTTCCTTGTAGAGGCGCTCGAGCTCGCCGATGGGGTCGGCGTTCAGCGCGGCTTCGTCGTGGCCGCGCTTCCACGCCCACAGCAGGATGCCGAACTGGGTGCCCCAGTCGCCGATGTGGTTGTCGCCGACGACGGCATGGCCCAGGAACTTGAGCGTGCGGACCAGCGCATCGCCGATGACGGTCGAGCGCAAGTGTCCGACGTGCATGCGCTTTGCGACGTTCGGGCTGGAGAAGTCCACGATCACCCGCTGAGGCTGGGCGACGGGCGCGACCCCGAGGCGGGCATCGGTCGCAGCGCGCCCGAGCTCGGCCGCAAGCCAGGACGGGTCGAGCCGGAGGTTCACGAAGCCAGGGCCGGCGATCTCGGGCGCGAGGCACATGCCGCGGCTGTCGAAGACCTCGACGAAGCGCTGCGCGAGGGCGCGCGGATTGCCCTTCAGGAGCTTGGCCAGCGGGAGGATCGCGTTGACCTGGTAGTCGCCGAAGCGCGCGTCGCTGGTCGGCTTGATGAGCTGGCCGCCGGCGTTGGCGGCGTGCACGGCGGCCTCGACCTCGGGGGCGGCGCCCTGTGCGAAGGCGTCGAGCATCGCGACGCGAACGCGCTCACTGAGCGCCTCGCCGAGCCGCCCGCCGATCGCTCCCTCAGTCGTCTTCGTCCCGTCGCTCGCCATGTCCGCGCTCCTCGACCCGATGGGCCACCTCGAAGGGGCGGACCCTACTCGCCGTTCGACCTGCTCGACAAGAAGAACGGAACCTGGCTATGGAGCCGCATGCGCGCGAGCAAGACGACCCGCGAAGAAGCCTGGCTCCCAGTGGCCCTCTCCGACACGCTGGCGCTGCTCGCCGACCACGCCCACTGCGAGAAGAAGGCGGCGTCTTCGGCGATGATGCTCATGACGCGCCACCCCGACGAGCCCGAGATCGTCGCGGCCATGGTCGAGCTCGCGCGTGAGGAGCTGGCGCACTTCGGCGAGGTGCACGCGGCCCTCACCCAGCGCGGCGGGGTGCTCGGACCGGATCGCGGGGATCCCTACGTGCAAGGACTCCTGCGCCATGCACGCAATGGGGCGGTGGCCGTGCAGCTCATCGATCGGCTCCTGTGCGCGGCGCTGGTCGAGGCGCGGAGCTTCGAGCGCCTGCGCCTCCTCGGAGAGCATCACCCGGAGCCCGAGCTGGCCGAGCTCTTCGCGCGCTTTGCGCGATCGGAAGCGCGCCACGGAGCAACCTTCGTCTCGCTCGCGCGCAATGTCGCGGCTCGGCATGGAATCGAGCGCGCCGAGGTTGATGACCGCCTCGAGGTGCTGACCCGTCTCGAGGGCGAGCTCGTGGAGTCCTTGCCGTTGCGCTGCGCGATCCACTGAGCCGCTTTCACCCCGCGATGAACTATCGCCATTCTGGGGGCTTGCGGAACGGGCCAAGAAAAAGCTTCCGAGGCTGAACTCGGCGGTGCCGGTATGCGTTGACATGGGTTTAAGTCAAATGTACCCCAAAGCCCCCGCCGCGTTTCTCTTGCTAAGGACGACAAATGACCATGAACCGTGCCTCCGAACACTCTGCTCGCTCAGGCCTCCGGCTGCTGGCCCTGCCGGTCCTCGGACTCTTCCTGACCCTCGCTTCTTCCGGCTGTTCCAAGTCCTATCCCGACTGCGATGGGGACAAGACCTGCGCCTCGCACAATGAAGTCTGCGTCGACGGGCGTTGCCGCCAGTGCCGCGACGACAGCCAGTGCTCGAAGCTCGACGCTTGCATGACCTGCCAGGCCAACGAGTGCGTGCGCAAGCCGAACTGCTGCAAGGGCGACTACGACTGCCCGAACGGCCGCTGCAACGCCGGCGAGTGCAAGGCCGAGTGCTCGCTCAACTCGGACTGCCCGGACGGCAAGCGCTGCCAGAGCGGCCGCTGCGTCGAGGCCGCCACCGGCTGCACCGATGACAGCCAGTGCGGCAATGGCCTGAAGTGCAAGAACGGCGAGTGCACCACCGCGTGCGAGCTCAGCACGGTCTACTTCGACTTCGATGAGTACGCGATTCGCCTCGACCAGGAGAAGCAGGTCAAGGACAACGCCGCGTGCCTGAAGGCGAGCAGCTACGGCAGCGTCGTGGTCGAGGGCCACACGGACGAGCGCGGCGCCGACGAGTACAACCTCATCCTCGGCGAGAAGCGCGCCAAGAGCGTCTCGGGCCAGTACAACGTGCTGGGCGTCAAGAACCTCGGCCGCATCCTCTCGTTCGGCGAGGAGAAGCCGACCTGCACGCAGGAGAACGAGGGCTGCTGGAAGAAGAACCGCCGCGCCGAGACCAAGGTCAACTGACCTGGGCTCGACCCGCGGGTCGGTGCCGGAATCGCAAAGCGCTGGGCCCTCCGCCCGGCGCTTTTGCTTTTCAGGTCTGTGCGAGGCGCGCGTGAGGGACCCGCGCGGCGAACGTCAGCGCGACGGATAGGTGTAGGGGAGGCCTTGCCAGTTCCTGAAGGTGACCGACTCGTCGTCGATGGACTCGACGTAGGCCGGGACCATCGGGATCTTGCCGCCGCCGCCGGGCGCGTCGATGACGTAGGTCGGGACCGCCATGCCCGAGACCGGGCCGCGCAGGGCGCGCATGATCTCCAGGCCACGCGCGACGGGCACGCGGAAGTGCGAGATGCCCTGCGCGAGGTCGGCCTGGAAGAGGTAGTAGGGGCGGCAACGCTGGCGCAGGAGCCACACGTTGACCTCGCGGATGATGCGGGCGTCGTCGTTGACGCCGGCCAGCAGCACCATCTGGTTGGCGCAGTTGATGCCGCGGTCGGCGAGGGCCCGCAGCGTGCGTGCGGCCTCGGGGGTGCACTCGCGCGGGTGGTTGAAGTGCGTGTGCAGGAAGAGGGGGTGGTGCCGCGCGAGCATCTCGACGGTGGCCGCGGAGAAGCGCTGCGGCAGGGTCACCGGGTTGCGTGTGCAGAGGCGGATGACCTCGACGTGCGGGATCTGTCGGAGGGCGCCCAGGAGCTGGTCGAGCCGCTCGTCGGAGAGGGTCATCGGGTCGCCGCCCGAGACCAGCACGTCGCGCACCTCGGGGTGGGCGCGGATGTAGTCGAGGCCAGCGCCGAGCTGGTCGTGGCCGGCCGCGGAGGTGGGGTCGCTGACCTTGCGCTTGCGCGTGCAGTGGCGGCAGTAGACCGGGCAGTTGTGGGTCACGTAGAAGAGCACCCGGTCGGGGTAGCGATGGGTGATCCCCGGGACCGGCATGAAGCGCTCTTCGCCGAGCGGGTCGTCGAGATCGGTCGGGTTCGGCGTGAGCTCGTCGACGCGCGGGATGGCCTGGGCGCGGATGCCGCAGGCCGGGTCCTCGCGCGCCATGAGCGCCGCGTAGTAGGGCGTGAGCGCCATGCGGAAGGCGCCCGCGGTCTCGGCGATGGCGCGGCGCTCGCCCTCGCTGAGGGTCACGACGCGCTCCAGGTCCTCGGCGGTGCGGAGGCGGTTGCGCTGCTGCCAACGCCAGTCGTTCCAGAGCTCGTCGGGAACGTCGGCCCAGATCGAGCGCGATGAAGAGCCGCGCACGTCGCGGGCAATCGGGCTCTCTTCGGGCAGGGCGGGCGCGGTCATCGACCTCTTCGTTTTCGGGCTCGTCCTCGAGCACGCAAAGCACGTCGAGGGGGAGGACGAGGGGCTTTTGCCCACAACTCGTGGCCGCGTCAATGATGCGCGCGATACCCGTCAGCGAATGAGCGCCGAGAACTTCTTGAACGTATCGCCGCCGGCCTTGTGCAGCGTGGCGAAGACCAGCGTCTCGGTATTGATGACCGTGGCCCCGGCCTGGCGCAAGAGCGCGAGTCCGTTGTCACGCGCGGCGGGGCGACGCGAGGCGACGGCGTCGAACGGCAGGAAGACGCGGTGGCCGCGCTGGAGCAGGTCGAGCCCGGTGAGGAGGACGCAGACGTGGGCCTCCATCCCGACCAGCACGACGTCCTGGCGGACGCCCAGGAGGTCGAAGCCGTCGGCCTGGCACGCGGAGAAGGCGACCTTCTCGAGTCGGCGCGCGGGGCGCTCCGGCGGCAGGGCGGAGAGCAGCGTCGCGAGAGGGGCAACGGTCGGCCCGAGCCCGCGCGGGTACTGCTCGGTGAAGGCGACGTCGCCAGCGAAGTCGCCGTAGAGCGAGACGAGGTTGGAGACGTGCTTGACGATGGCGCCGTGCTCGTCGCTCGGGATCGCGGGCAGGAGGCGCTCCTGGACGTCGATGACGAGGAGGGTCGAGGAGGACGGGGAGGGCAGGAAAGGTGAGGACATGGGCTCTCCTTCTTGGTGGGCTCGCACGAGGGGCCGCCTCGGGTCACGCGGCCGGCAGGCCGATCGCGAAGGTCGTGCCGCGCCCGGGCTCGCTCGAGACCGTGAGGGTCCCTTCGTGCTGGTCGACGATGGTCTTGACGATGGCCAGTCCGAGCCCGGTGCCGTTGGCCTTGCCGTGGGTGGCGAAGGACTGGAAGAGGCGGCCTTCCATCTCCTTGGGGATGCCGGGGCCGGTGTCGCTGACGCTCAGCACGACGAAGTCTCCGTCTTCGCGCAGCGCGATGCGGAGCTCGCCACCGTGCTCGCCCATCGCCTCGCGGGCGTTGCGGGCGAGGTTCATGACGACGCGCTTCATCTTGGCGTCGTCGATGCGCAGGGCGCCGCGGAAGTCGACCTGCATGACCAGCGTGACGGGCGTCCCGTCGAGGTCGAGGCGCAGAATCTCCTCGAGGTCGTGCATGAACTCGCGCGCGAAGACCTTGCGCGGCAAGACCTCGCTGGTGCCCTTCGCGAAGGCGAGGACGTCGTGGATCATGGTCTGGATGTGCGCGATCTGCTTCTTGTGATCGTCGCGCAGCGCGGCCCGCCTCTCGGCGTCGTCCTCTTTCACCATGAGGCGCGCGACGCCGCCGAGCACGGTGAGCGGGGTGCGCAGATCGTGCACGATGCCCGAGAGGGCCCCGCCCACGGCGGCCATGCGCTCTGCGCGGCGCTCTTCCTCGAGGGCGCCGGCCAGGGTCGCAGACAGCGCCATGCGCGTCGCGATGAGGCCGAGCTTCGTCAGGTCGCGCGCTTCGATGTCGCCCATGTGGCCGCGGGCGGCACGCGGGTTGATGAGGACGAGGGCGCCTTGGGGATACCCGGACTCGCCGGGCTCGATGCCGGGATCGTCGTGCTCGAAGCCGGCCGGGGCCTCGCCGCGCCAGACGATCGGCAGCACCGCGACCGTCTGGATCGGGCCGGGGTGTTCCGCGATGAGCGGCGGCAGGGCGTCGCGCTGGAGGTCGGCGCCCGCGATGCGGGTGGCCCGTGACGCGAGCAGGGCCTCGGCCAGGACCGGCTCACCGGCGCGGCCTGCGAGGCGCTGGACCCGCTCGGCGCTCGGCCCCGCGGCGCGCGCGACCACCCAGCGGGTCTGGGGATCGGGCGGCTCGTCGGGCTCGCTCGGACGGAGGAGGAGGACCGCGGCGAGCTCGGACGGGTACTCGGCCATCGTTACCCGCAGCGCGCCGTCGAGGGCCTGATCGAGGGTGCGCGAGACGGCGGCGGACCGCTCGACCGCGAACATCAGCTCGATCTCCTTGGTGCGTTCCTGGAGGGAGATCTTGGTGTCGAGGAGCTGGATGTTCTTGGCGACCAGGTCGAGATAGAGGCGCGAGCCGCGGATGAGGACGGCGGCCTGGCTGGCGATGGTCTCCAGCAAGTCCTCGTCGGTCGGCGTGAAGTAGCCGTCGGTCTCGACTTCTGCAGAAGGCCTCGCGGAGCCAGGCTGCCCGCGGAACTCGCCAGGACGCTTGTTCATCGCCTGGATGACGCCGAGGAGGCGCTGCTGCGGGTCGCGCAGCGGCTGGCAGAGCATCGAGCGCGTGCGCCAGCCGGTGGCGAGGTCGAAGCGCGCGTCGAAGCGCGGGTCGCGGTAGGCGTCCTTCACGTTGACGGTGCGGCCGTGCTCGGCGACCCAACCCGCGATGCCCTGGCCCTTCTTGAGCTCGATCGTGTGGGTCAGCTCGCCGTTGGAGACCTGCGACCAGAGCGTCACGCGGTCTTCGCCGACGAGGTAGAGCGTGGCGCGCTCGCACTCGAGGAGCTGGGTCGTGCGGCGGATGATCTCGTCCAGGACGGTGCTGAGGTTCGGGTCCGAGGCGAGGATCTGGCCGAGCTCCTGGAGGCCGTGGAGGCGAAGCTCGGCGCGGCGGAGGCGCTCGCGGAGCTGGGCGTTCTCGAGCTCGAGGGCGCTCGGCGTGAGTGGCTGGAAGTCCTGGGCCTTGGGGTGCAGGCCGGCCTCGAGCTCGGACGGAGGGGCCTTCATGTCGGCCCCGGGGGCCGCTCGTAGTCGAGGAACGAGAAGGCGAGCTGGGCGGGCTTGCGAGGCGCGGGCGCGGGGGGCGCGGCGGGGCGCGCGGCTGGCGCCGGGATGAGCGGCGATTCAGTCGCGGGCGCCAGCGCGGCGGGTGCGGTCACGGCGGCCGGTGGCGCGGGGATGAACGGCGATTCAGCCGTCGGGTTCGGAGCCGGCGGCGTGAGGGGCGCAGCGGGGCGTGGGCGCGCGCCGTCCTGGCGCTTCAGGTGGGGAGGGAGCGAGCGGAGCAGCGAGTCGAAGCCGAGCTCGCTCCAGAGGCTCGTGTCGATCGCGTGCGGCGGCGGCGGGGTGAGGTCCGGCAGGCGCGCGGCCAGCGGGACGTCGGCGCGAAGCCGCGTGAGCTCGCGCGAGAGGTAGGCGCGCTCGCGATGCTCGGCGAGGCGCTTCTGCTCGCGTGGGGGCAGGGTGTCGAGCGCGGCATAGACCGCGTCGAGAGAGCCCAGCGTGCCGAGCAGCGTGCAGGCGCCCTTGGGCCCGATCCCGGGGACGCCGGGGACATTGTCGGAGGCGTCGCCGACCAGCGCCAGGTAGTCCGCGACGAGGTGCGGCGGGACCCCGAGCTTCTCCACCACCCCGGCGGTGTCGTAGCGCTTGCCGCGCATCGCATCCCAGACGGTCGTGCGCTGCGAGACGAGCTGGAAGAGGTCCTTGTCGGCCGACAAGATGGTCGTCTCGACCGCGGCCGCTTCGGCCTGGGCCACGATGGTCGCGATGCAGTCGTCGGCCTCGAAGTCGGGGTGCTCGAGGCAGGCGAGACCCATGGCGCGGGTCGCGTCGCGCAGCACGGGGATTTGGATCGCCAGGTCGACCGGGCGCTCGGGGCGGTGCGCCTTGTAGTCGGCGTAGAGCCCGGTCCGGAAGGTGCGGCGCTGGTCGTCGGGCGCGTCGAAGACCACCGCGATGTAGTCCCAGCGCTCGTCGACGACGAGGCGCTTCAGGAGACCGGCGAGGCCGTAGATCGCCTGGACCGGACGGCCGTCCGGGGCCTGCATCGAGCCCAGCGCGTGGAAGGCGCGGAACGCGTGGCCGTGGGCGTCGACGACCACGAGGCGACGGCGTTCGGCGGGCGGGTCGAGGGAAAACGCGGTCATCCGTGAGCCTCTGGTCCTTTCATCCGGGCCGCTTGCGAACGGCCTTGCAGGCCAGGGCCTCGCCCGCGGAGCGCGCGGCGGTGAGGCACTTCAGGCGCTCGGGGTCGTAGGCGTCGGCGCAGGCCTCGACGAAGCGACTGGCGAGCTCGGGGTCGTCCTGGCGCTGCCCGAGGACGATGAGATGCTTGTAGGCCTCGGTGCACACGGGGCGCGGATCGGGGTCGCATGCGGCCAGGGCGGCGGCAATGAGGACCGGGACGAGCGGGAGGTGACGCGAGCGCACCTTTTACTGCTACGGGGAGCCCGCGCGGCGGTCAACCTCAGAATCGCCGGCGAATCGAGGCAGGCGTCGCCGCGGGGCGCGGATCGCGGGCCAGCGGGGATCGACGCGCTTGCCGTGCCTCGGCATCGCGCGCTAAGGCACCCGGCGGACCGCGTCCGGCTGACACGGCGGGCGCGAGGAGGACGGTGGCCAAGGAATTGGAGAGCGCGGTCGAGCGTGCGGCGCGGGTCAAGGCGCACGCGCGGGCCGTGGGCTTCGACCTCGTGGGGGTCACTGGGACGGCCGTGCCCGAGGCCTTCGCGCGCTTCAGCGAGGCGGTCGACAAGGGCTACGGGGCCGGGCTGCCGTGGCTCGTCGACGAGCCCGAGCTGCGCCGCGATGTGCGCAACGTCTGGCCGGCGGCGCGCTCGGTCGTGGTCCTCGGGGTGAGCTATGCCTCCGAGGTGCCGGGCTATCTCGAGGCACCGCCGAGCGCCGACGAAGGGTGGATCGCCCGCTACGCACAAGGCCGCGACTATCACGAGGTGGTGCGGCGGATGCTCGTCCAGCTCGTCAGGAAGCTCGGCGATGACGCCGCGCTCGGGGCCATCCCCTCGGTCGAGCACCGCATCTTCGTCGACACCGGCCCGGTCCTCGAGAAGGCGTTCGCGCAGGCCGCCGGCCTCGGCTGGATCGGCAAGAACACCCTCCTCATCCATCCGGGCGGCCCGGGAGGCGGGGGCGAGCCCTATGGGCCGGTGCCGCCTGCGTCGCTGCGCAAGCCGGGTGAGGAGCACGGGCGCGGCGCGGCGCGCGGCAGTTGGTACTTCCTCGCGGTGGTGCTGACGCCTCTCGACCTGGCCGCCGATACGCCCGAGACCGATCACTGCGGCACGTGCCGGCGCTGCCTCGACGTGTGCCCGACCCAGGCCTTTCCCGCGCCCTACGTGCTGGACGCGCGGCGCTGCATCGCGACCTGGACCATCGAGGCCCCGGATCCCGACGCGATGGTCGTGCCCGAGCAGCTCGGCCAGCATGTCTTCGGCTGCGACCTCTGTCAGGAGGTCTGCCCTTGGAACCGACGTCCCTCGCGCTCACGGCATGTGGCGCTGCGGCCGCGCCCGGACAACGTCCGCCCCGCGCTGGACGACCTCGCCAGCCTGGACGACGACGCCTTTCGCGCGCGCTTCCATCGCAGCGCGGTCCTGCGCGTGACGCGCGAGCACATGGGCAAGGTCATCAAGGCGATCCGCCGCGCATGACAGAGAGGCGCGCTGCTACTCGCAGGCGTTGTCGTTGCAGGACAGGCCGTTGTCGCAGTCGAGATCGTCGGCGCACACGAAGGCCTCGCAGACGCCGGTCGAGACCTTGCACACCTCGGCCCCCTTGCAGTCGAAGTCGTCCTTGCAGCCGGTGTCCGACTCGCAGCCGCCGAGCGCCCCGAAGAACGCGCCCCCGGTCGCGAGGGCGGCCAGGACGACCAGGGCCGAGGCCCCCAGCAACCGACGGACAGGACGCGAACGGGGCAGGGCGGGCGAGACGAGCGACGTGAGCGGCGACATGGTGCGGACTCCGAGCGAGGCGGTCGAACGCTACACCGAAGGCGTCGCGGCGCAAAGATAGACGCGCGCGGGTTGTGCGGCGCCAAGCTCCCTGGCAGAGCTGAGGCGTGGAGCCGATCCGCCGGCGTGTCGAGGTCGAGGGGCCGTACCGGCTGGTCGCCTCGCTGCGCCTCTCGCGCTTTGGTCCCGGCGATCCGACGGCCAGCGTCGATGGCCCGCTCGAGCGCTTCGCCAAGGCGGCGCGAACGCCTCTGGGACCGGTTGCGTTGGCCGCCTGGAGGGACGGGCCGGGGGCGGTCGAGGTGGCGATCTACGGACCGGGTGCCCCGTGGGTCGAGGCCCGCCTGCGCGCGATCCTGGGCGTCGACGATCCCGCGCCCACCTTCACGCCGACGCATCCGCGGCTCGCGTTGCACGTCCCGAGTCTTCACGCGATGCGCCTCGTGCGCGCCGTCTCGCTGGCCGAGTGGCACGCCGTGGTCATCCTGCAACAGCGCGTGACCTTTGCCGAAGCGGCCGCGAGCTATCGACGCATGTGCACGCGCGTGGGCGAGCTCGCGCCCGGCCCGCTGAGGCTGCTCCTCCCGCCGACGCCTGCGCACTGGGCCGCGCTCCACCACCCCGAGGCCCGCGCCCTGGGCCTCGACACCGGGCGCTGGGAGGCGCTCCAGCATGCTGCGCGCTTCGCGAGGTCGCTGGAGGCGGCGGCCGATCTCCCGGAGGCAGGGCTCGCGCGCGAGGCCGTGGGCGAGCTGCTCTCGCGCTGCCCGGGCACGGGGCCATGGACGCGCGGGCTCGTCCTCGGGCTGGGACTGGGCGACGCCGACGCCGTCGTGCCTGGCGATGTGCACCTGCCGCATGACGTGGCGGCGTTCTTCCACGATCGCCCGCACGGCAGCGACGAGGCGATGCTGCGCGAGCTCGAGCCCTTCCGCCCGCACCGCTTCCGCGTCGTGCGCCTCATCCTGAGTCTCGGGCGGCGCAGGTCGAGCGAGGGAGCCGGGCGCTGATGCGCGCCGGGACCGGAAACGAAAAAGGCGCGGACCCTTGCGAGTACCGCGCCTTTTCGTGCCTGGTGGAGCCAAGCGGGATCGAACCGCTGACCTCGTGAATGCCATTCACGCGCTCTACCAACTGAGCTATGACCCCATTGGCGTTGCCCTTCAAGTCGGCCTGTGTGGCCTCCCCGAGAAGCGGAGCGCGGTCTACCAGAGCCTCCCGGGGTCTGCAAGACGATTTTCGAGGGGGCCGTCAGATTCGAAAATCGGCGGGGCTCGCGTGCCCGTCTTCGCCCGCAAGGAGCTTCAATCCGCGCCTTCCGAGCCCGCCTCGGACGCGTCGCGCGGCGGCAGCCCACGGTGCGCGCAGTGAACGAAGAGGAGTGCGAAGGGCACGCCGGCATCCGCCGTCAGGACCAGCTTCGCGTCCTGCGGCACGGTCACCAGGAGGCCACCGGCCAAGGTCGCGCGCCAGTCGTCGACCGCGACCGTGCCCGTGCCCTCGAGCACCAGCACCGTCCCGGCGATCCGTGCCACCGACTCGTGGCGCGCACCGGGCGGCAACCTGACGAGCTCGTGCTCGAGCCCGCCCGCGAGGAACGACACGCGCGCGGCCGGATCGGCGCGGAGCTGGTCGAGGTCGAGAGCGAGATCATGGGTGTCGAGCGCCATCGCGTGCCTCCGCGGCCCGAGGGGCCGGTCCATGCGG
>JAEUKJ010000222.1 GCA_016792665.1 Deltaproteobacteria bacterium
GCCGCCTCGGCGACCTCGGCGATGAACGCCGTCACCGCTTCGGGGGTCTTGGCCATCGCGTCGCGCACCGCGTAGGCCGCCCAGCTCGGCTCACCGAGCAGCGTCGCGGCTTCCTTGCGCAGCTTCAGAATCGACTTCAGGACCTCGACGTTCTTCGGCATGCCGCGGTCGATCTGGGCCTCCCACAGCGCGCGCCGCGCCGCCTCGTCGGCCGCGTACTCCATGACCGGGTAGTAGTCGGGGTAGTCGGTCTTCACCGACACGTTGCCCTCGGCGTCCGCGGGGTGCGCGTCGCGCCAGTCCTTGGGCAGGTCGGCGACCTGGGCGGCCGCCAGCTTCACGGTGCGCGTGTCGGTGTTGACGTTGGCGCCGTACTCCTGCGAGAGGCGCTTCACCTCGCCCTGGATGGTCGCGAGCCGCGCGCGCACCTCGGGGCTCTTGTCGACACCGGCCAGGCGGAAGTCGGTGAGCGAGAGCTCGACCATGCGCTTCATGCTCGGCTCGGCCGTGTCCAGCCGCGCGACATCGATGGCGGCCAGCGCGTCATAGACCTTGCGGTCGAGCCACACCTCGGCCCGGAACTTCGCGAGGTCCTGGTCGGCCTTCGCGCCGGCCTCTCGCACGGCCGCGACCGGGCTCACCTCGACCATGAGCGACATCAACCCGGAGGCCGCGTCGAGCTCGCGGAAGATCGCGTCGAAGTCGTCGACCAGCGTGTTGGGATCGGCCCCGGCAGGCGTGTTCTGCACCCGCCCGAGCGCCGCCTTGGCGCGCTCCAGCGCCTGCTTGCCGAATGCCTCGAGGCGCGCCGCATCGTCCCAGCGCGGGTTCTCGAGGAGATCCTTGGCCGTCTCGACCACCGCCGCGGGCGGGGCCGTGGGCGTCACCGGGGCCGTCGCGACCGGCACGCCGACATAGGTCGCCGGCACCACCGCGGGCACGTTCGGGACAGCGGGCGCCGCGAGTTGGTGCGGGATGCGCCCGTCGTGCGGCGTACATGCGGCCAGGCCGAGCGTCAGCGCGAACGAACGGATGAGACGTTGGGGGAAGCGACGCACGAGCCCTCCTTTGAGAGGCGAGGCGACGGGGACCGGCACGGAGCCGGCGGGGCGCAGCCGCGGTCGCGGGTCGCGCGCGAAACCGATATCAGCCCGGGGCCTGGGCGGCAAGGTCGTCGAGCGCAGGCGGTCCTTGCACCGCGGCCCGCACAACGGTAGTCGTTGCCAGGTGAGCCCCTCCCAACTGAGCCATCTCGACCTCCTCGAGTCCGAGGCCATCCACATCCTGCGCGAGCTCGCGGCCGAGCGTGAGCGGCCCGTGCTGCTCTTCTCGGGTGGCAAAGACTCGATCGTCCTCCTGCGCTTGGCCGAAAAAGCCTTTCGCCCCGCGCGCTTCCCGTTCCCGGTGATGCACGTCGACACCGGCCACAACTTCCCCGAGGTCATCGCCTATCGCGACCGCCGCGTGGCCGAGCTCGGCGAGCGCATGGTCGTCGCCAGCGTCGAGGCGTCGATCGCCGCCGGTCGCGTCGTCGAGGAGAAGGGCCCGCGCGCCTCGCGCAACCGCCTCCAGACGACCGCGCTGCTCGACGCCATCGAAGAACACCGCTTCGACGCGGCCATCGGTGGGGCGCGCCGCGACGAGGAACGCGCCCGCGCCAAAGAGCGCATCTTCTCGCACCGCGACGACTTCGGTCAGTGGGACCCGAAGAACCAGCGCCCCGAGCTCTGGAACCTCTACAACGCGCGCCTCCGCAAGGGAGAGCACTTCCGCGTCTTCCCGATCTCCAACTGGACCGAGCTCGACGTGTGGAGCTACATCAAGCGCGAGCGCCTGGAGCTCCCGGAGATCTACTTCTCGCACGAGCGCGAGGTCTTCGACCGCGACGGCATGATCTACGCCCGCACCTCCTTCACGGAGCTCCTCCCCGGCGAGTCCTTCTACAAGGACATCGTCCGCTTCCGGACCGTCGGTGACATGAGCTGCACCGGCGCCGTCCGGAGCCACGCCGTCACCATCGACAAGGTCATCGAGGAGATCGCGTCCTCGCGCCTCACCGAGCGCGGCGCCACGCGCGCCGACGACCGCGCCACCGAAGCCGCCATGGAAGACCGGAAGCGCGAGGGATACTTCTGATGACGACCTCCCACCCCACCGACACGACGCCCGACGCGCCCGTGGTCCTCGACCAGAGCGCCGGCCTTCTCCGCTTCTCGACCTGCGGCAGCGTGGACGACGGCAAGAGCACGCTGATCGGCCGCCTCCTCTACGACACCAAGAGCATCTTCGAGGACCAACTCGCCCACGTCGAGGAAGCCTCGCGCCGCCGCGGCGACGACTACACCGACCTTGCGTTGCTGACCGACGGCCTCCGCGCCGAGCGCGAGCAGGGCATCACCATCGACGTCGCCTACCGCTACTTCGCGACGCCGCACCGCGAGTTCATCATCGCGGACACCCCGGGCCACCTCCAGTACACGCGCAACATGGTGACCGGCGCCTCGACCGCCGACCTCGCCATCGTCCTCGTGAATGCCAAGAAGGGCGTCGTCGAGCAGACCCGCCGCCACACCTTCATCGCGTCGCTCTTGCGCATCCCGCACGTCGTCTTCGCCATCAACAAGATGGACCTGGTCGACTGGGACCAGGCCACCTTCGACGCCATCGTCGCGGATCTCAGGGCCTTCGTCCGCGGCCTGGACGGCATCTCCGACGACGCCCTGACCTTCATCCCGATGAGCGCGCTCCGCGGCGACAACGTCGTCGAGCGCAGCGCGAGCATGCCCTGGTACACCGGGCCCGCGATGCTCGAACACCTCGAGTCGGTCGCGGTCGATCGCGGCGCCGTCCCCGCGCCCGAGGTGCCGCTGCGCTTCCCGGTGCAGTGGGTCATCCGTCCGCAGAGCGCCGAGTACCCCGACTATCGCGGCTACGCCGGCCAGATCGCGCGCGGCTCGATCGCGGTCGGCGATGCGATCGCGGTCGTGCCCTCGGGGCGTCGCTCGCGCGTGAAAGCCATCGACACCTACGACGGCCCCCTCACCGAGGCCTTCGCTCCGATGAGCGTCACGGTGCTGCTCGAAGACGAGCTCGACATCTCGCGCGGCGACATGATCGTGCACGCGGGCCAAGACCCGAACATCGGGCAGGAGCTCGAGGCGATGGTCTGCTGGATGAGCGAGCAGCCCCTCGAGGCACGCGCCAAGCTGGCGCTCAAGCACACGACGCGCTGGGTGCGCGCCATCGTGACCGACCTCGTCCACAAGGTCGACGTCAACACGATGGAGCAGCAATCCGTCGAGCGCCTGGGGCTGAACGGCATGGGCCGCGTGCGCCTGAAGACGACCGGGCCGCTGGCCTTCGACAGCTATGGCGAGAGCCGCGCGACCGGGTCCTTCATCCTGGTCGACGAGGCCACCCACAACACCGTCGGCGCCGGGATGCTCTTGCCCCCGAAATGACGCCGTGGCGCGGGCCCGGACGTCCATTTGGCAGCAATAGCTTGCTTTTCGGGTTCTGGACTTGGTAGCAGGCCGCGCCCCGAGAGGGGCACCCACGCACGGAGTCCGCCCATGAAAGCCTCGTTCCTCGCCGTCCTCGCCGCCTTCCCGCTGATCGGCTGCGCCAACGATGCGGACCTCGTGAACGAGGAGCCGGCCGCCCTCGACGGCAAGGCCGACGGGGTCGACTACGACAACTGGACCTACTTCCAGGTCACGCGGCACGACACGCGCCGCTGCGTCTCGCCGCTCTGCGGTGGCGTCTTCGTCAAGCGCGTGAACCAGCCCAAAACCAAGTGTGGCGACGGCACCTGGCAGAAGGAGTGCTACGTCGGCGGCTTCGATCTCGCGGCCCTGGGCCTCCCCGAGGAGCAGGCCATCGACCTCGCGAACGCGGCCGGCGCGTCCCAGGTCGTCCTGCGCGGCGCCATCGTCACCGACTTCTACAGCGGCGACTTCGCGACCGTGCCGGCCTTCCGCGCCACCGAGGCCTGGCGCGCCCAGACCGAGGCCGCGCCCAGCGGCATCTTCTTCCGCACGGTCGACACCGGCATCCAGTGCATCGTCGCCCCGTGCAAGTCGATCGAGGGCACGCGTCTCAACCGCAACGCCGATCCCATCGCGATGTACGCGGGCCTCGACTTCAAGGCGACGGGCGCCGACGACGCACAGCACGAGGCCGCCACCGCCGCGCTGCACGAGGACGGCATCATCGTCGCCGCCAAGGTCGGCAAGGTCACGGGCCCGGGTGGCACGGCCGAGACGCTCAACGCCAAGACGGCTTACCTCCGCGTGGTCAGCACCGGCCCCAGCGGCGCGAACTGCGGCGGCCGCGCCGGTGCCTGCGCGCTGGAGACCGAGTACTGCCAGTTCCACGACGCCCTCTGCGGCAAGGCCGACGGCCAGGGCACCTGCCAGACCAAGCCCGAGGTCTGCACCGAGGAGTACGCGCCCGTCTGCGGCTGCGACGGCGTGACGTACTCGAACGACTGCTTCCGCAAAGCGGCGGGCGCGGGCTTCGGCGAGCCGGGCGAGTGCGCCGTGCCCGATCAGAACTGAGCACGTCGCACGCCGTTGGCTGCGGTCGACCGAGCGCGCCTCAGGGATCCAGCTGGAGGTCCTCGAGGTCGGGCAGGTTCTCGAGCGCCTTGTCCATCCGGCCGACCGCGTTGCTGGTGATGACGCAGCCGTCGATCACGCACTGGACCCAGGTGTACTCGCCGAAGTCGACGCTGACCCGGCGCAGGTTCGGCACCTTCTTGACGACCTCCAGGAGGCCCTTGCCGCTCGCCTCGAAGCCGACGATCGTCCCGCTGTCGAGGTCGCGCAGGTAGAGGTTGCCGACGTCCTCGTGGAGCTCACCGACCTTCGCGAGGATGCGCTTGGCGGTCTTCTTCGCGGGGTCCCAGCGGTAGACGCCCTTCTTCGCCGCGCCGGGGTCGACGTAGAAGACGCCGTCGTCATTGACCACGGCGGGGCCGAGGAACTCGCCGCGCGCGATCAGCTCGAGCGAACCTCCCTTTCGGCCGGCGCGGACCAGCCGCTCGCCGCCCTTATCCGGAGCCGCGTCGCGGTCCGACTCGGACCAATGGACGTGGCTCTCGGACACGGCCAGGGAGTCGGGGCAGCCGCGCGCGATGACGCGCAGGTCGCGGCCGTCGGCATCCAGGCCGAGGATGGCGCCCAGGCGTTCTGGGCCGCAGGTCCCGAGCGGCAGGAACGTGACGAAGACGCCGTCATACACCTCGAGCGCCTCGAAGAGGCCGCCCTCCTTCACGCCGAGCTGGGTGGCTACAGCGGCCGCTGTGAGGACCTCGGTCGCAGGACTGGACGGGGCCGCGGCGACCGCGCCTTCGGCGGCCGGCGCCTTGTTGGGGACGCGTGAAAGCACCCGGCCCTGGTCCTGGAGGAAGTAGAGCGCTTCCTTGCCGAACTTGACCGAGGACGCCCCCTTGCCCTCCCACAGTGCCTCGACCTTCCGCGTGCCGATGTCGACCCGGTAGACGCCGCCGGGGCGCGCCCCCTTC
>JAEUKJ010000226.1 GCA_016792665.1 Deltaproteobacteria bacterium
CCGGCAAGTCCGCCGTCTGGCACTATCAGCACATGATCGACCCGCGCTCCACCTCGAAGGGCTCGGTCATGCCGGCCTACCCGCAGCTGGAGACCGACAAGATCGACATCGACGACGGCGCTCTCAAGCTCTCGGCCATGAAGACGCTCGGCGTCCCCTACACCGCCGAGAACATCGCCAACGCGTCGCTGCTCACCGAGCTCCAGGGCAAGCAGGTCCAGGCGGTCCTCGCCAAGGACGGCATCGACCTCGCGTGGGACAGCGAGCTCACCGCGGTCATCGCCTACCTCATGCGCCTCGGTAAGCAGCCCGACGACCCGCTCGGCGAGCTCATGGGCCAGGGCACCCAGGCGTCGCGTTTCCCGGGGGCGCCCGCCCCGGCCACCCCGTGAGGCGAGGAGAGAGACCATGCTGAAAGAAACCCTGTCTCAGACCGACCTCATCGCGCTGCCGCTCTTCGCCTTCATCCTCTTCGCCCTGACCTTCCTCTTCGTGGTGGTCCGGGTGCTGATGCGGGGGCGCCGCGACGCGCAGTACGCGACCCTCGAGCGCCTGCCGCTCGAAGACGACGTCGCCCAGACGGCTCCCCTCTCGCTCTCTCAGGAGACGACCCGCCATGAAGACTGAAGCCCCCTTCGATCGCTCGAACCCCCCGGGTTTCGACGTCCCCAAGGACCACGCCTACGACGGCATCCAGGAGTTCGACAACCCGCTGCCGCGCTGGTGGCTCGGGACCTTCGCCATCACCGTCGTCTTCGCCATCTTCTACTGGATGTGGCTCCACAGCCTGCCCAACGGGCCGCTCTCTTTCCCGACCTACGGCGAGGAGCAGGCCGCCTACGACCTCAAGATGCTCGCCAACGCGGTCGACCCCGCGACGGTCGTCGCCGCGTCCAAAGACCCGGCCACGGTCACGCGCGGCAAGGCCCTCTACACCGAGCGCTGCGCCTCGTGTCACGCACCCGAGGGGCAGGGCCAGGTCGGCCCGAACCTCACCGACAAGTTCTGGATCCACGGCGGCGACGTGAAGTCGATCTACATGACGGTCGCCGGCGGCTATCCTAAGCTCGGCATGCCCGAGTGGCGGACGGTCCTCGAGGACAATCAGCTCGTGGATGTGGTGGCCTTCGTGCTGTCCATCCGCAATACCGAAAAAGCCGGAAAAGCTCCGCAGGGCGAATCCTATTCGGGCGAGTGAGACTCTCTCCAATCGCGAGCCCAAGGAACGAAAGTGGCAGAAAAAGACTCCCCGAACCTCGACTCCCTCTCGGTCCTCGATGACCACGGGTCGCGGAAATATGTCTACCCGGCCGACGCGAAGGGGCGCTGGTCGCGGCTCAAGCCTTGGGTCTACACCGTCCTCATCGGGATCTATGTCGCCCTCCCGTTCATTCGGGTGGGCGGCAATCCCGCGGTGTGGATCGATCTGCCACATCGTCACTTCTATCTGTTCGGGGCGACCTTCAACGCCCAGGACTTCTACCTGGCATTCTTCGCAGTGACCGGTATCGGCTTCACGCTCATCGTGGCAGCCGGCCTCTTCGGGCGCGTCTGGTGCGGTTGGGCGTGCCCCCAGACCGTCTTCCTGGACGGCGTCTTCCGGCGCATCGAGCGCTGGATCGAGGGGCCAGCCAACGTGCGCCGGCGACTCGCCGACGGGCCCTGGACGACCGAGAAAATCGTCAAGAAGTCGCTCAAGCATTTCGTGTATTTCATTCTGGCGACGGCCATCGCGCACGTCTTCCTGGCCTATTTCTCCAGCACCGATCAGCTCGGGCGGATGATCGTCGATGGCCCGGCCGCACACCCCGGGACCTTCACCTGGGCCGTGGTGCTGACCATCATCATCTATGGCAATTTCTGGTGGTTCCGCGAGCAGCTCTGCATCGTCATCTGCCCGTATGGCCGCTTGCAGTCGGTGCTCCAGGACAAGGACACCATCAACATCATCTACGACCGCAAGCGCGGCGAGCCGCGTGGCAAGCCCAAGGTCAAGGGCGCGGAAGAGAAAGAGGGCGTCGGCGACTGCGTGGACTGCAACCGCTGTGTCGCCGTGTGCCCGACCAAGATCGACATTCGCAACGGCCACCAGCTCGAGTGCATCGGCTGCGCCTACTGCGCGGATGCCTGCGACGAGGTGATGACCAAGCTCGGGCGGGTGCGCGGCCTCATCCGCCATGACTCGCTGCGCAGCGTGGAAGAGGGGCGGCGCCGCTTCTGGCGTCCGCGTGTCTTCTTCTACCTGTTCATGGGGATCCTCGGGCTGGTCGTGGCGGTCTTCGTCATCTCCCAGAACGACCCCTTCGAGGCCGAGGTCCTGCGCGCCTCGGGAAGCCCGTTCTCGATCGTCCAGAGGAGGGACGGCGGGGCCGAGGCGGTCGAGAACCAGGTGCGCGTGCATCTGGTGAACAAGCACCCGGCCAAGGCCACCTTCGAGGTCGTCGCGACCCCGGAGGCCGTGCCCTATGTCACCCTCGCGCAGCCCAAGGTCACGCTCGAGCCGTTTGCCGACCACGACCTGCCGGTGCTGGTACGCATCCCGGCGGCCGAGTGGAAAAAGGGCATCGTGCTCTACCTCGACGTGCACGACACCGAGCTTGCCGAGGCGCGGCGCATCAAGATCGAGGTCCTCGGACCGAACCGTCTGGCGGTGCCGCCCCCCGAGAAGCACGACGGCGAGCACGGGGACAAGCACGAGGAACACCACGACCCGCGTGGGGAGGGAGAGCACAAGTGAAAGCCTGGATCGCCGTCGTCATCGGACTCTTCCTCGCCCTGGACATCGCGGTCATCGTCATCGTGTCGAACGGGAGCTGAGATGAGTCCGGCCATCATGCAGGTGCTCTCGCTGGGGCTCGTGTGGACGAGCCTGCATTGCGCGGGCATGTGCGGGCCGATCATCACCGGGCTCGATGTGGCGGGCGTGGGGCGCGGCCTCGGCGCCGGCCAGAGCATCGGGCGCATCCTGGTCTACCAGTCGGGGCGCGCGACGACGCTGGCCATCATGGGCGCGCTCGCGGGCCTCGTCGGGCGCGGGCTGGCCGCGGTCTTCGAGCCCTCGGCCGCGGTCTTCGCGATCCTCTTCGGGCTCGCGGTGCTGGGGGCCATCATCGCGCGCAATATGCCAAAAAAGGCGAATGTGCCTGGCACTCTCTTGCGGCCCGCTCTTTCGATCGATTCCAGAGCGACTCGCCACGCCCCTTCGGGGCTCGTAGACGCGCGTAGGCCGCCGTCGATCTTTCGTCGCGTGCGCAGCCGGGCCTCGGAACTCTTGAGGCAGCTCAGCCTGTCGAACCGACTCGGGGCGGCGTGGCTCACCGGTGTGATGTTGGGCTTTCTGCCCTGCATGATCGTCGTCTGGGCGCTGGGTCTGGCGGCGACGACCGGCAGCGTCTTCCAGGGCGCGCTGGTCATGGTGACCCTGGTCGCGCTGACGACCCCGATGTTGGTCGGCGTGTCGCTGCTCCCGCGCGTGGTCGCGCGCTTCCTGTCGCCGCGGGCGCGCAAGGTCATCCCGGAGGTCGCGATGGGGCTGTCGGGGAGCTGGGTCGTGATGGTCGGGCTGGCCGGCCTCGAGCTCATTCCGCACGTGCACCTGCACGCTGGCGACTACATGGTCATGTTGTGGTGACGCTTCAGCGGTCGCGGTCGAGGAGCTCGGCCAGGTCGTCGGGGTGGCGCGCGTCGAGGATGGTCTTGGCGATCTCGAAGGAGAACCCGGCGCGGGCCAGCGTCGCGAGATGGCGCTGACGGACCTTCATCGCGGCCTCGCGATCGGAGACCGGGGGCTTGCCGGGGCGCGGTGTGCGCGGTCGGGCCGGGGCGAGGTCGGCCTTGGCGAAGGGGCCGAGCGACTTCTTCTTGGCCAGACGCACGGCGGAGGCCAGATCGATCGCTTTCCGGTCGTCGCCGAGAGAGCTCTCGGCCGCGTCGATGGCGGCCTCGGGGGCACCTTTCTGGGCGAGGTCGCGGCGGATGACCGAGGTCGCGCGGCCGCGGCGATGGAGCGTCGAGGCACGCGACTCCGACCAGGCGACGTCGTCGAGGAGGTGCACTCTCGTGAGAGTCTCTATCACTTGATCGAGCCAGCGCCATGCGTCGGTGGGGCGGGCCTCGTCGGCAGCGATCGCGTCCTTCAGCTTCTTGCCGAGGTGGATGCGCAGCTTCTCGGTCGTGCACGGGAAGCGCTCGAGGTAGTAGAGCGCGACCGACTTGAGATCCTCTTCGCAGCGGATCGGGCGGCGACGCTTGGCGGGGCGCTCGGGCTGGGAGGCGGCGGCCCCCTGGCGCGAGGATGGGAGCGACGAGGGGGCAGGGCGAGGAGCGGGGCGGGACTTCACGCCGCATCGGTTAGCAGGATGTGGAGGCGTCGTCGATCCCGGAGGATCCAGAGCCCAATGTCGGCGCGACGTGCTAGGAGCCGCGCATGAGTGTTGCCTCCGCCCGTGAAGCCCAAGGTCCTCCCGGCCCTCCGGGTCGATCCCTGAAAGACCGACTCGATCTCTGGACGACCTCGCGGCGCGCGCTGTCGCTGGTCTGGACGACGAGTCGCGGGCTCACGCTCGGGCTCGTCATCGCGACGCTGGTGGCCGGCCTCCTGCCGGCGGCGATCGCGTGGGTCGGCAAGATCCTGGTCGACGTCATCGTGCATGCCTCGGGTGGTCAGGCGCTGCCGGGGCCGGGCGGCATCCCGCACGACGGCACCGACGCGCTCGTGCCCTGGCTCCTCGTCGAGCTCGGGCTGGTCATCCTCCTGGCCGTGAATCTCAGGCTCTCGGGGATCTGGCGGAGCCTCCTGCGCGCGCAGCTCGGCCATCGCGTGAACGTCATGATCCTCGACAAGGCGCTCGAGCTCGAGCTCGTGCACTTCGAGGACTCCGAGCTCTACGACCGCATCACCCGCGCCCGACGCGAGGCCTCACAGCGGCCGCTGTCCCTGGTCTTGAGGACCTTCGATGGAATCCAGGCGGGGCTCTCGCTCTTGACCTATGCGCTCTTGCTCGCGGCGTTCTCGCCGCTGGCCGTGCTGGTCCTCGTCGTGGCGGGCGTGCCCGCGTTCCTGGCCGAGGCGAAGTTCGCGGGCGACGCCTTCCGCCTCTTCAAGTGGAGGACGCCCGAGGTGCGCGAGCAGACCTACCTCGAGACCGTGCTGGCGCGCGAAGACCACGTCAAAGAGGTGAAGCTCTTCGGGCTCGGGCGGCGCTTCCTCGACCGCTACATCAGCATCTTCCATGTGCTCTATGGGGAAGACCGACGGCTCACGTGGCGGCGCGGGCTCTGGGCGCTGGGGCTCGGGCTCATCGCGAGCCTGGCCTTTTATGGCGCCTACGCCTGGATCGCGCTGGCGACGGTCGGCGGGGCCATCACGCTCGGCGCGATGACGATGTACCTGGCGGTTTTCCGGCAAGGGCAGGGGGCGCTCTCGTCGTTGCTCTCGTCGGTCAGCGGCCTCTACGAGGACAACCTCTACCTCTCGAGCCTCTACGAGCTCCTGGACGAGCCGGTCGCCAAGGCGGGCGGGACCGAGACCGGAGAGGGGCCGATGCCGGGCGATGGGCTGCGCGTCGAGCACGTGAGCTTCCGGTATCCGGGGGCGAGCGAGCTCGCGCTGGAGGACGTCTCGTTCCACATCCCTGCGGGTCGGAAGCTGGCCATCGTCGGCGAGAATGGCTCGGGAAAGACGACGCTCGTGAAGTTGCTGGCGCGCTTCTACGAGCCGCTCAGTGGGAAGATCACGTTTGACGGACGAGACCTGCGCGAGTGGGAGCCGACGGCTTTCCGGCGCCGCATCGGCGTCATCTTCCAGGATTTCGTGCGCTATCAGATGCGCGTCGGCGACAATATCGGGGCCGGCGATGCCGACGGCTTCGAGGACGAGGGGCGGTGGCGCGAGGCCGCCGACAAAGGGCTCTCGGCGCCGTTCATCGAGGCCATGCCGGCTGGCTATGCGACGCAGCTCGGGCGGTGGTTCCGCGATGGGCGCGAGCTGTCGCTCGGGCAGTGGCAGAAGATCGCGCTGTCGCGGGCCTTCATGCGGCGCGACGCCGACATCCTGGTCCTCGACGAGCCGACCGCGTCGATGGACGCCGAGGCCGAGGTGAAGGTGTTCGAGCGCTTCCGCGCGCTGACCGAGGACCAGATCGCCATCGTCATCTCGCATCGATTCTCGACCGTGCGCATGGCCGACTACATCCTGGTCCTGGACCATGGTTGGGTCATCGAGTCGGGCACGCACGAGGAGCTCGTCGCGCTGCGCGGGCGGTATGCGACGCTGTTCGAGCTACAGGCCGCGGTCTATCGCTGAGGGTGCCGTGGTCCTGGTGCGCGGGTGGCACGCGGATTGCGAAGGCACGGGGTATGGACGCTCTCGCACGACCGACCCCGACCCTCGACCCCGCCTTCGTCCTCCGGATGGACCGCGCCGGGCCGCGCTACACCAGCTATCCGACCGCCGACCGCTTCGACACCACCTTCGGCGAGGCCGACTATCTCGGTGCGATAGGCCGCATGAGGGGTGGTGGAAATCGCCCACTCTCGGTCTACGTTCACCTGCCGCATTGCCAGCGCATCTGCGGCTACTGCGCGTGCAATGTCATCGGTACCAAGAGTCCGGCCAAACGCGCGGCCTATGTCGATCTCGTGCTGCGAGAGCTCGCCCAGGTCGCGGGCCTGGAAGCCCTGGCCGAGCATCGCACCTTGGGGCAGTTCCACTTCGGCGGTGGCACCCCGAACAGCTACTCGACCGCCGATCTCACGCGCCTCATCGATGCGGTGACGCGGCGCTTCGTGCCGACGGCCGACGCCGAGCTCGCCATCGAGATCGATCCGCGGCTGGCCGACATGACCCAGCTCGTGGCGCTGCACACGCTCGGCATGAACCGCGTGTCCTTCGGCGTGCAAGACAACGATGCCCGCGTGCAGGAGGCGATCGGCCGCCACCAGAGCGAGCGCGAGACGCGCACCGCGATCGATCTGGCGCGGCGCGCGGGCTTTGGCAGCATCAACATCGACCTCGTCTACGGTCTCCCGATGCAGACGCCGGAGACCTTCGAGCGGACCCTCGACCTGGTCCTCGACGCCGTGCCCGATCGCGTGGCGCTCTTCTCGTTCGCCTACCTGCCCGAGACCAAGGCCAACCAGCGCAAGATCGATCGCGCGCTGCTCGCCCCGCCCGAGCTCAAGGTGCAGATGCTCGTGCGCGCGCGTGAGCGTCTGGGTCAGGCCGGCTACCTGGCCATCGGCATGGATCACTTCGCGCGCCCCGGCGACGCGCTGGGTCAGGCCGCGCTGGACCCCGAGCGCGTGCGTCTGCGCCGGAACTTCCAGGGCTACACGGTCGCACCCGCGGGCCTCGGCGCGAGCCGCCTCGAGGTCCTCGGCCTCGGCCTCACCGCCATCTCGGATCTCGGCGGCGCCTACGCCCAGAACCACAAGGACATCGAGCGCTACGCGAAGGCGGTCGAGGCCGGACGACCGCCGGTCGAGCGCGGCGTGACCCTCACGAGCGACGACCTCGGACGACGCCTGCTCATCGACTCGCTCATGACCCAGGGACGCATCGAGGTCGCGAGCCTGCCGCCGCGGCTCCAGGCGATCTGCCACGACGTGGTCGCGAGCCGGTTCGCGCCGCTCATCGCCGAAGGCCTGGTCACCGCCGAGCCGGCGCGCATCGTCTTGACTCCCATCGGCGAACTCTTTCCGCGGCTGGTCGCGATGACCTTCGACGCCCATCTCGGACGCCCGGTGCGGGCCTCGGACCCGTCGCAGCCGGCGCGGCCGACGCAGTTCTCGCGCGTGGTCTGATCCGCCGGGGCAAGGCACCGACGGGCTTGTGAGGGCGCCGCGAAGAGGTATGCTCTGCCCGTGTCGAAGCGCTTTCGTCTGGTCGTGCTGGTGGTCCTGCTCATCGGAGTTTGGGCCGCGACGCGCAAGTCCAACGTGTCCGAAGGGGCGCCCCCACGCGAGACGCCGACCTCCAGCGCGCCGCGCGAGGACGCCGCCGGACAAGAAGGGGCAGATGGGCAGCCTGGCTCTGCCAAGCCTTCGACGGTCGACAAGGACTATCCCGGGCTCGCGCAGGTCCCGGCCGGCGAGGAGCGCGAGGCCGTGCTGGCGACGCTCTTGCGCATCGAGCGCGGCGGCCCCTTCCCGTATCCGAACAACGACGGGGTGGTGTTCGAGAATCGCGAGCGGCGATTGCCCCCCAAGCCACGTGGCTTCTATCGCGAGTACACCGTGCCGACCCCTGGGAGTCGCGATCGGGGTGCGCGGCGCGTCGTCACCGGGGGGCAGGCGAGGTACTACTCGCGGAACCACTACAAGTCCTTCGAGACGCTGACACCATGAGCCACGACCTTCACGACCTGCAGTGGTCGAGCTTCGGCGTCGACGCGGCGGCCGTGCGCTTCGTGTCCGCGATGGACGGAGCCGAGGTCGCCGACGACGCGGAAGGGGACGAGGCCGAGGTCGCGGAGGGGGCTTGGGACGACGCGCCGGTCGTCGCGGTCGCGCGGCTCTCGCCCGACGACCTCGTCGCGACCGAACGCCTGCATGCGCGACTGGCCGAAGCGCTCGGCTTGCCGAGCTACTATGGGGCGAACTGGGACGCGCTCCTCGATGTGCTGACCGACGACGCGGTACTCGGCGATCGACGTGCGTTCGTGCTGATCCTGGACCGCGGCGAGGAGGCCTTCGCGCGCGCTCCGCATGCCGTCGGCGACCTCATCGCGATCGTATTGGATGCCGATCGCCGGTGGCGGTCGCACGGTCGCGCGGACATGGTCCAGCTGCTCATCGTGTGGCGAAGGGCTGACCGACGATGCATCGCGCTTGAAGGAACGGACGCGACGGGCTAGGGCGCGCGCGATGATTCAGCTCGCCTATCGGATTCATGGGATGGTGCTCGAGGGGCTGCCGTCAGCGCTGCCGCCGCTGCGCGTGATGGCGGTCGAGGGGATGGACGGCGATGTCCGCCTGAGCGCCGTGTGGCCCCATCGTGATCTCGTGTCGGCGCGTAAGCAGGTAGCGGCGTGGCTCGCGCTCGTGCCGGGCGAGACGGAGGTCACCTGCCTCTTCACCGGACGCCGCGAGACGGCCGCGCGCTGGGGCGAGCTCCTGCGTGAGCGGCCGAGCGTCGAGAACGTGTTCGCGGTGCGCTCGGCGGTCGATGGGGAGGTCCTCTTCGCGCGGCTCTTCGGGCTCTATCAGCTCGGAGAGAGCGATGTCCTCCTGGTGGCCCAGCGCGAGACCGAGCTCTCGGCCGCGGTGGCGCTGCTGTGGGCCTGGGCGGCGTTCCAACTCGAGCGCAGCGGGTCGAAGCAGGCGGGCGAGGACGAGGTCCCCTGGGACCGGCCCTTTCCGTGGGGATATTGGCTCGTGTCGTTCGCGGACAGCGACGTCGTCGAGGCCGAGCTGTGGGCGCACTTGCGGGACCTGCTCGCGAGCGCGCACCTGCGCCTCGCCTTCGACGATCGGATGCAGACCCCGAGTCCGAAGGTGCTCATCGAGGCGCCCGACATGGACGCGCTCGAGGGGGCGGGTGAGACCCTGGGCTTCGAGGTCGGGGTCACGCGTGCGCTCGGGGCCTGGTCGCGGCAGCGCGCGGTCGAGCGACGCATGGGTGTCAGCGAGGGCCGGATCCCTTCGGGCCAGGACGCGGCGGCCTACTGCGATCGGCTGATCGATGCGCTCGAGCGACGCGAGGAGGTGTCGTGCTTCGCGTATCGCGAGGCCTCGCAGGGGCCACTCGACGCGGGCTGGAGGTTCGGGTGTCTCGAGCCCGACCACGTGCACGATGATCGCACCCTGAGGCTCGCGCCGCTCGCGCGTGCATCCCGCATTGCGGGACTCGATGACTACGTCGCGCTGCCCGAGGGGTGGGTCGTCACCTTCGAAGAGGGGCGCTTCTGGGTGCGTGCTCCGGGCGAAGAGGCGAGCTTCCTGGACGAGGGGCACGCCCGGAACGGGGCCGCGTTGCTCAGCTGAGGGCGGCCCCGGAGCGCGTCGCGAACTCGGGGATGTGGGCGAGCCAGGGTGGGTCACCGTCGCGCCAGGAGTCAGCGCGAACGCGGGCGACCAGGCGGTCGAGGACGTGGTCGCGCTCGTCGCCAAGGGCCACGCGGCCGGCAGCAGCGGCGTGCGGGTGCAGCCGGACCATCGCGTCGGCGTCGGGCGCGGTGCCGCCCGGCACGTGTGGGCGCAAGAGCAGGTAGAGGTCGAGCAGCTCCGAGAGGGCGTGCAGTGCGTCGTGGCTCGAGAGATCGCAGAGCGTCGCGGCGTACGAGGCCGGGAAGGGGTGGGGGCCAAAGACCGAGAGCGCCATCCAGAGCTCCCAGGCGTGGTGCGAGAGCTGCCCCTTCAGGTGGGCGTAGGCCTGGAAGAGGCCGCGCTCCCAACCCACGAGGCCCTGGCTCTGCGGGCGCTGGAGCTGTTGGTCGAGGTTCGGGTCCTCGACGCGACGGACCAGATCCGAGGGACGCGTGAACGGTTCGCGCGCGAGCAGGCGGCCGGTCGCGTGGATACTGCCCGGCGTGCTGCCGATGAGCGCCAGGAGCGACGGTGTGCCCAGCTCGTCATGCGCAAGCCGTGAGGTCGCGACGTGCTGTTCGAGCGCGGCGCGGGTCTGAGCGGGTGAGAGGGGACCGAGGTCGACGATCGAGCGGCCCGCGCAGTCGGCGATGCGCCGCGAGTGGGTCGTGTAGAGGACGGTCGAGGGTTGCCCAGAGCGCGCGAAGGCGTCGAGGCAGTCGACGCTGCGCACGTCGTCGATGACGAGCAGGCGGCGTCGGCTCCAGAAGAAGTGGCGGAAGGCCTGGTCGAGGTCGCGCGTGGATGCGTGCGGGCCCGGCAGCAGGGCGCCGAAGCCGAGGACCGCGCCGAGCTCGCGTTGGGCGTTGGCGATCTGTGGAGTGGTGGTGAGGTGGCTGCCATCGAGCCAGGCGATGCCGTCGGGGAAGTCGCGCTCGATCCGCGTGACGACGACCATCGCGAGGGCCGACTTGCCGATGCCGGGCGCCCCCGCGATGGCGCATGCATGGGACGCGGTCAGGGGTGACCCGCATCCGAGGAAGGCACAGATGGCCTCGGTCTCGGCCTCGCGCGGGATCCAGTCCTGCGGGGGGACCGGCGGCGCGTGGCCGCAGGCGCGCAGGCGCTGGAGCAGCTCACCGAAGGAGGGGCGCAGTACGTCGACGAGGTCCAGGCCCAAGGCTCCGCACGCGGCCCGGACCACCTGCGGGGTCACCGGACCGCCGGACTCGGCGCGCTGGATGGTGCGCGCGGTGACGCCGCTCAGGTCGCTCAGCTCGGCCCGGGTGAGGTGACGTTCTTCACGGCGACGACGAAGGACGTCGCCGAGGACATGGACCCCTTTGGCGGGACGAGCAGTCACGAGACCTCGGGTGGCTGAGAGGACATGAACCGTAACGCGAGCATCACGGCGACGCCAATCGCAAGGTCAACTGTCCACCAACTGTCCTACGACTTGGGGTTCAAGTGTCGTGCGCCAGGCCAGGCC
>JAEUKJ010000281.1 GCA_016792665.1 Deltaproteobacteria bacterium
GTCGTCGGGTCCGCCGTAGTCCCTCAAGAGGGCGGCGCGGATCTCGGGGGCATCGACGCGGCGGACGGCGTCGTCGTTGTCGAGCCCCTCGCTGCTCTTGCCGTGGTAGGTGCAGAGCCAGGTGTCGACCTCGACCGGCGACCGATCGACGTGGAACGACATGACGTCGGTCGCCACCGCGAGCCCGCGCTCGTCGCTGGGGTAGCGCGTGATGCAGTTCAGCACGGGGGCGTGGCCCAGCGCGTCGAGGCGGCGCAGGTCCTCCAGCATGTGGTCGGCGGCGGCGCGGCCGGCGGGGCTCAGGTCGAGCGCGACGAGGTCCTCGGGCGCGACTGCGCGCACGCCGTCCGAGTCGGGGGCCATGAGAGGCGCGGCGAGGAGACGTGCGACCTCGTCGAAGTCGCCGGTCAGCGTGCGGGGCCAGCAGAGGGCGTTGATGCCGTCGGCGAACGGGCGGAGGAGCGCGTCGAAGGTCTGGACGGTGGCGCGGCGGACGGACATCGGTGGGTCACTCGAGGGGGAGCGGCGCCAGGAACACGTCGGGACAGGCCAGCGGGCGGCTCGCAGGCAGGGTCCCATCGAGCAGGAACGCGTTGACGGCGTCGTCGACGCAGCCGTTGCCGATGCCGTACATCACGTGGTTGCCGCCGGTGACGTCGATGACGCCCGCCCGCGTCATGCGAGCGGCCACGGCGACGCCCTGGCGATAGGGGGTCGCGTTGTCGCTGGTGGCGTTGACGAGCAGCGTCGGCACCTCGAGGTCGACGACCGACGGCATCCGGCGCTCGCCCTCGCCCCACCCGAGGCACGGGACATCGCCGTAGAAGCCGGAGGTGAGGTCCTGTCGCCAGAGCCTGCGCCCGGCCGCGAGGTACGCCTCGCGGTCGACTCGCCCGTAGTCCGCGCAGGTCACCAGAAAGTAGGTGCTGGCGGTCGGGTCGACCGAGACTGCGTCGGTCTCCGGGTCAAAGCCCGTGGCAGCGAAGTAGAGCTCTTGCATCGGCTCCCAATCGCGTCTGGCCTCGATCGCGACCAGCGCCTCGAGGATCTGGCCACGGTCGCTGGCCTCGCCCAGATAGGCGAACACGGCGCTGTCGAGGTCGCTGCGCGTCATGGTTCGCGCATAGGCCACGCCGTCGTATTCGTAGTTGATGCGCACGGGCAGCTGCGCGACCGCGCGATCCCAGGCGCGACGCGCGTCGCCGAGTGACGACCTGCACCACGTGTCGAGCGCGCAGGCGTCCAGCGTCTGCTTCAAGAGATCGTCGGAGGACTCGCCCAACGAGGTCCCGTAGTCTTCCAACGAGGAGGTCATGTCGACCACGCCGTCGATGACCAGGCCCGCGACGTTCTCGGGATACTTGAACGCGTACGCCTGCCCCAGCTGCGTGCCGTAGCTGAGGCCGTAGATCGTCAGGCGCGGATGGGCGAGGGTGGCGCGCAACGACTCGAGGTCGTCCGCCGCCTGGGCGGTGTTGTAGAGGGCGGCCGTGGCCGGCGTGATCCCCATCTCGGCGAGGCAGGCCGGGCCGAGCGCATCGGCACGCGTAAGCAGCGCGGCCTCGGTCGCCGCCGTGTTGACGCGAAAGTCTCCGTCCAGATAGCTGGCCAAGGCCCGAGGGCAATAGAGGCCGTTGGACTCTCCGACCCCGCGCAGGTCGAAGTAGGCCATGTCGAACTCTCGCGGAAAGCGGTCGTCCAGATAGGCGTAGTCGTCGAGGCTCTCGAGGCCCGAGTCGCCCGGGCCGCCCACGATGGTGACCAGGAGCCCGCGCGGCGGGCTGACATCCGCGGGGCGGACCGCAAAGGCCCAGCGGAACCGAGCACCTTCAGGCGCCTGGTGGTCGAGCGGCAGGTCGAGCGACCCGCACAGGAAGGACCCGTCGAGGTCGCAGGCCCTGGCCCCGAGCGCGGTCAAGGTCGTGAGCGTCGCGTTCGGGTCGCGCGGGCCGACCTCGGTGTCGCCGTCGGTGTCGGCGTCGGTGTCGCCGTCGGTCACGTCCTCGCGCGCGTCGGCGGCGTCGGTGACCTCGCCGTCTGGCTCCGCGACCTCGGCATCGAGCCGTGCAGCGGTCTCGTCGCCGCAGCCCGCCAGGAGAAGCGCCACCCACAAGCCGAACCGATCGCCGCGAAGCCCGAACATACCTCGACGATGTGCGCTCGTGAGGACGGCCTGTCAATCAGCGCACGCCGTGGTACGGCAGGGGCGTGGTCACGCTGGTCATCGCCGAGAAGCCATCCGTCGCGCGCGACATCGCGCGTGTGCTGGGGGCCGGGGCACGTCGCGAGGGCTACCTCGAGGGCGGCGGCTATCGGGTCACGTGGTGTGTCGGGCACCTCCTCGAGCTGTGCGAGCCCGAGGACTACGATCCGGCGTGGAAGACCTGGTCCGCGGCGACGCTGCCGTTGGTGCCGGACGCCTTCGCGACCCGTCCGCGCAAGGGCGCCAAGGCGCAGCTCGCCGTGTTGCGGCGCCTGGCGCGCGAGCGCGACGTCGAGCACGTCGTCAATGCCTGCGACGCGGGGCGCGAGGGCGAGCTCATCTTTCGCTGGGTCTGGGACGCCGTGCGCCCGTCGGGGCGTGGGCCGCGCCTCTCGCGGCTCTGGATCTCGTCGCTCACCGACCGCGCCATCCGCGACGGCATGGCCCACCTGCGGGACGCCCGCGACTTCGATCGGCTGGCGGTCGCCGCGCGCTGCCGGGCGCAGGCGGACTGGCTGGTCGGGCTCAACGCGACGCGCGCCATGACGTTGCTCGGCCGGCGCGGCGGCGCGGGTCGCGTGTTGCTCTCGGTCGGGCGCGTCCAGACGCCGACGCTCGCGCTCATGACGCGCCGCGAGGATGCCATCGAGAGCTTCGTCGCCGAGGCGTTCTGGCGCGTGCGCGCCCACTTCGACCTCAGCGGTGGGCGCCGCTTCGAGGCCCACTGGGTCGATGGCAAGAACGGCGACCGCATCCCCGACCTGGCGTCCGCGCGCGCCGTCGTCGCGGCGGTCGAGGGTCGTCGCGGCACGATCGAGCGCGTCGACGAGCAGCGCGAGACGCGGCAGGCGCCGGCGCTCTTCGACCTGACCAGCCTCCAGAAGGACGCCAACCGACGCTTCGGCCTGTCGGCCCAGCGCACCCTCGCCGCGGCGCAGCACCTCTATGAGCGCGACAAGGCCATCACCTACCCGCGCACCGACTCGCGCTTCGTCACCGACGACGTCGCCGCCAAGCTCCCAGCCGTGCTGAGTGCGCTGCGCCAGACCCCGTGGGGCGCCATCGCCGATGCGGCGCTCGCGGGCGGACCGCGGCCGACCCGACGCATCGTCGACGCCAACGAGGTCGGCGACCACCACGCCATCCTGCCGACCGGCAAGGTCCCCGATCTCGCCGCCCTCGGCGCCGACGAGCGGCGGGTCTACGAGCTCATCGCGCGCCGCACGCTGGCCGTGTTCCTGCCCGCCGCCGTCTTTGCCAAGGTCACCCTCACGACCGCGGTCGTGGGCGGCGACGCGGCGACGCATCGCTTCGAGGCGCGTGGCACGACGCGGCTCGTCGAGGGTTGGGAGCTGGCCGAGCCGCCGTCCGACAAGCGCGCCGCCGAGCAATCCGCGGGGCGCGCGCTGCCGCTGGTGAAGGTCGGCGAGGACGCGACGGTGGGCATGGTCGAGGTCAGCGAAGGCGCGACCCAGGCGCCGCCGCGATACAGCGAGGCGACGCTTCTGTCTGCGATGGAGGGGGCCGGCAAGGACCTCGACGAGGCCGAGCTGCGCCGCGCCATGCGCGCCTCGGGGCTCGGCACGCCAGCGACCCGCGCGGCCATCATCGAGACCCTGCTCACGCGCGCCTACATCGTGCGCGACGGCAAGACCCTGCGGCCGACGGCGCAGGGGCGGCTGCTCGTGGGGTCGCTGCCGGTCGCGGCCTTGACGTCGGCCGAGCTCACCGGGCGCTGGGAGGCCGCCCTCGCCGCGCTGGCCGATGGTGGCGGAGACGCGGATGCGTTCATGGCAGGCATCGTGCGCTTCACGGCCGAGACGGTCGACGTCCTGCGCATTGCCGACGCGCCCGCGATGAAGGCGGCGGCCGCGGCCGATGGCGACGACGGCGTGGGTGTCCTCGGGCGCTGCCCGCTCTGTGGCGAGCCCGTCACCAAGGGGCGGAAGGCCTATAGCTGCGCCTCGGGGCGCGACTGCGCCTTCGTCATCTTCGCCACCATCGCCAAGAAGAAGATCTCGCCGGGGCTCGTGCAGGTGCTGCTGGCGCGAGGGCGCTCGCTGGTCCTGCCCGGCTTCCGCTCGAAGCAGGGCAAGCCCTTCTCGGCGGCGTTGGTGCTCGGTGACGACGGCAAGGTGGTGCTCGACTTCGATCGCGGCGCCGGAGGAGACGCGCCGAAAGCGCCTCGCCGCCAGGCGCCGAGCCCGTCGCCCGTCGCGTCGGAGGCCGCCTTGGCGCCCGAGTCCGCGCCCGAGTCCGCGCCGCGCCGGCGAGCCAAGGCGACGACCGCGAAGGACCCGCGGCCGCGTTGCCCGAAGTGTCGCGAGGGGCACGTCATGGCCGGCCATCGCGGCTGGGGGTGCACGCGCTACCGCGAGGGCTGTGATCTGGTGGTCTGGTTCGAGCAGGGGCCGCTGCACCTGAGACTCCCGGACGAGGAGGGCGAGCGGCTCTTCCGAAAGGGCGAGACCCGCCTGGTCGACGGCCTGGTCGCAGGGGGCCGCGCGCGGGTCGTGCTGGATCTCTCGGCGCCGGGAAACGTCCGCATCGAGCCCGGCAAGCGCGCCCCGGGCCGCGCGGCGACCTCGCCGACGGCGCCCGATCGCTAGGGGCGGGCTCAGGGCTGGGCGTGGCGGTAGAAGCGGGCTTTCAGCGTCTCGGTGGCGAGCACGTAGAGCGCGGTGATGCCGACGATGGTGGCGAGGATGGCCGGGGGCAGCGGCACGAAGCCGAAGACCGAGACGCCGGGGAGGTAGGGGAGGACGAGGGTGACGGTCGCGAGCGCGACGGTGCTCCAGAGGAGGACTCGGCCGGGGCGACTCTTGAAGAAGGGGCGGCGGGTGCGGACGACGAGCGCGATGACGAGCTCGGTGAGCAGCGACTCGATGAACCAGCCGGTGCGGAAGGTCTCGGCCGAGGTGTGGAAGAGGGTCATGAGGGCGCCGAAGGTCAGGAGATCGAAGAGCGAGCTGACCAGCCCGAACTGCACCATGAAGCGCACGATGAAGCCCATGTCCCAGCGGCGCGGGCGGGCGACGAGCTCGGGGTCGACGGCGTCGCCGGCGATGCCGATGGCGGGGATGTCCGAGAGGAAGTTGTTCAAGAGTACCTGGCCGGCGGTGAGCGGCAGGAACGGCAGGAACAGGGAGGCGATGGCCATCGAGACCATGTTGCCGAGGTTCGCGCTGGTGGTGGTCAGCACGTACTTCAGCGTGTTGGCGTAGGTGCGGCGGCCCTCTTCGATGCCCATTCGGATGACGTCGAGGTCTTGCTCGAGGAGGACGAAGTCGGCGGCTTCCTTCGCGACGTCGACCGCGCTCTCGACCGAGAGGCTCGTGTCGGCCGAGTGCATCGCGGGGGCGTCGTTGATGCCGTCGCCGAGGAAGCCCGTGACGTGGCCGCCCTTCTTGAGCGCCAGGATGATGCGCTCCTTCTGGTTCGGGTCGACCTCGACGAACAGGGTCGCGAGCTCGGCGGCGCGCGGCAGGGCGTCGTCGTGGAGCTCGTCGAGATCTTTGCCGGTGAGCACGTGGTCGGTCGGCATGCCGACGCCGCGGGCGACGTGCTCGGCCACGAGACGCGTGTCGCCGGTGATGAGCTTCACGGCGACGCCGAGCTTCGCGAGCGCGGTGAGGGCCTCGGCGACGCCGGCCTTGGGCTGGTCGAGGAAGGTCAGGAAGCCGTCGAAGCGGAGGCCCTGTTCGTCGGCGCGGGTGTAGGTCGGCTGCGGCGGGACGGGGCGCGACGCGACGGCGAGGACGCGCGTGCCCTCGCGGCTCCAGGCGTCGACCCGGGCGCGCAGGCGCGTGCGCGCGGCGTCGTCGAGCGGCGCGGTGCCAAGCGTCGTGCAGCACTCGAGGACGTGCTCGAAGGCGCCCTTGGTGATGAGCTGCGGAGGGGCGCCGGGGGCGTCGTCGACGATGACGCTCAGGCGCTTGCGGACGAAGTCGTAGGGGACCTCGTCGAGCTTGTGGAGGGCCGGTGGGACGACGAAGGCGCGGGCCGCGACGATGGCGGCGTCGAGCGGGTTCGTGAGGCCGGCCTGGAGGGCGGCGTTGGTGGCGGCCAGGGCGAAGACGGCGTCGCTCGGGTGGCCGTCGGGATCGAAGGCCCCATCCATCTTGACGACGCCCTCGGTCAGCGTGCCGGTCTTGTCGGTGCAGAGCACGTCCATGCTGCCGAGGTTCTGGATGGCGGCGAGCCGCTTCACGAGCACGCCGTGCTTGGCCATCATCTGGGCGCCGCGGGCGAGGTTGATGCTCAGGATGACGGGGAGGAGCTCGGGCGAGAGGCCGACGGCGAGTGCGATCGAGAAGAGCAGGGTCTCGATCGGCGGGCGCCCGAAGAGGGTGTTCACCGTGAAGACGAGGATCACCATGACGAGCATGGCGATGGTCAGGAGGTGCCCGAAGCGGCGGACGCCGCGCTCGAAGGAGGTCTCGGGCGGGCGCAGGGCGAGGCGGTGCGCGATGTCGCCAAAGCGCGTGGCCGGGCCGGTGGCGACGACGACGGCGCGGGCCGAGCCGCCGCGGACATTGCTGCCGAGGAAGGCGGCGTTCACGCGGCGGGCGAGCGGGGTATCGACGGGGACGACGCCGGGGTGCTTGTCGACGGGGAAGGACTCGCCGGTGAGCACCGCCTCGTTTACGTAGAGATCGGTCGCTTCGAGGAGGCGGAGGTCGGCCGGGACGAGGGCGCCCGCGGACAAGAGGACGACGTCGCCGGGGACGAGCTCGGCGGCCGGGACGAGGGCCTCCTGGCCGTCGCGATTCACCTTGGCGCGGGTGGTGACGCGGGCGAGCAGCGCCTGGGCGGCGGTCTGGGCGCGGTACTCGCGCGAGAAGCCGATGGCGACGCTGGCCGTGAGGATGGTCAGGATGATCGCGGCGTCGACCCACTCGCCCGAGACGGCCGAGGTCGTCGCGGCGAAGACCAGGAGGAGGAGCAGCGGACTCTTGATCTGGGTCCAGAGCACCGACCAGGGCGTCAGCGGGCGCTGGGCGGTGAGGCTGTTCGGGCCGAAAGACGCGAGGCGCTTCGCGGCCTCGGCGGAGGTGAGACCCGACGGCGACGTGCCGAGGTCCGTCAGCAGCGCGTCGGTCGGCGTGGCCCACCAGTGGTCGGGCCCGGCGCGTCGCGGGGCGGTCTTAGACACGGAGAGCCGCGCGGTGGCCCGCGTGAGAGAGCGACCAGGCGCGCGGCGCGTTGGTCACGTCAAGCGTCCGTGGGCTTGCCGGGCTTGTAGCCGGCGGCCTGGATGGCCTGGACGAGGGCGTCGGGCGTGACCTTCTTCGGGTCGAAGGCGACGACGGCGTTGCCGCTCTCGAAGGTGACGTCGGCGACGAAGACGCCGTCGATCTTCAGGAGAGCGTTGTGGATCGCCGTGGCGCAGCCGCCGCAGCTCATGCCGGCGATGGCGATCTTGACCTTCTTCGCGTCGGCCGGGGCGGCCTTGTTCGGGGCGGCGGCGTCGTCGCCACAGGCGAGTGCCGCGGGCACGACGGCGGTGAGCGAGGTGGCGGCAAAGGCGGTCGCGGCGAGGAGGTTGGACAGGCGCATCGTGACTCCGGGGCGCCGTGGTTGTTCGTGTGGCGCCGGTGGGAAGGCTAGGCGCGTCGGAGGCGCCGGGGAAGGCTTGGATTTGGCGCACCGTGCAGGGTTGATTCGCACAAGGCCGGGTCAGAGGGGCTGGACGCAGCGGAAGCCGATCCGCGCGAGCGCCTTGGCCTCGGCGGTCTGGCAGCTCGCGTCGGCGCAGCCTGCCTGGCGATAGGTCGTGCCCTCGGCCGGGGCGCTCTCGCCTGGGGCCAAGAGAGGCCAGCCGCGGACAGCCTTGTGGGTCGCGGCTTTCGGGTCGGCCCCGGTGGCCGGGTCGCTCGGGGTCCAGGCGTCGCGGGTCCACTCGAGGGCGTTGCCGAGGAGGTCGGCGAGCACCACGGGCGGCGGGGTCTGGTCGAGCGGCGAGGTCGCGACGGCGACGACCGGGACGCCGCCCGAGGCCTGGATATGGGCCTTGCCGGCGTCGATTGCCTCGCGGCCCCACGGGAAGTAGCGGTCGTCGCTGCCGCGCGCCGCCCACTCCCACTCGGCCTCGCTGGGCAGGTCGCCGCCCAGGGACTGACAGAACTGGCGGGCCTGGAGCCAGGTGAGGCCTGTCGCGGGCAGGGCCGCGGCGCGGGCGGCGGACTTCGGGACCCACGACGGGCGCGGGGCGGTGGCGAGGTCGGGCAGGGTCGTGGCGAGCGCGATCTCGCCCCAGCTCACCTCGTGGGTCTGGAGGCGATAGCCCTTGGTCGGGGCGGTGAGCTTGCCGTCCGGGCGGAAGCCCGTGCGTAGGGAGAGCAGCGCGCCGCCGAGCTCGCTGTCGCGGAGGCCGAGGCGCGTGCCGCTCGGGGCGGCGGGGATCTCGACCCACGGGTTCTTGGCGAGGGCGTCGGGAGCCCAGGAGGCGAGGCCGATCGCGGGCGCCGCGGTGTCGGGCTTCTTGGCGGTCGCGTCCGCGCTCTTGTCGGTCGCGTCGGTGGCTGCGGCCGCTGCGGCGTCGGGCTCGGCGGTGTCGGCCTCGCGGGTGTCGGCCTCGCGCGTGTCGGGCTCGGCCGCGGCCTTCTTGGCGTCCTCGGAGTCCTTCTTCGCGTCGGCCTCGGTCGCGTCGGCCGGCTTCTTGAGGGCCGCGATTCCCCAGGCGGCCCCGCCTCCGATTCCCAACAACAGAAAGATCCCGAGCACCCACTTCCACGCGGACGACCGCTTCTTGGGCGGGGCCTCCTCGACCTCTTCCTCTTCTTCGGGTTCGGGCGCGGCCTTGCGACCCTTGCCACGCGGCACCGGGGTCGGGGCCATGACGTCGCCCCAGTTCGTCGCGGACACGGCGACCATCTCGCCATCGTCATCGTCCTCGCGCACGTGCGCCGAGACGCGGTCACGCAGGAGGTCGTCGTCCTCATGCTGGCGCTGCCGCTCTTTCGAGGGCTTGGGCGGGAGCAGGGACTCCCCTCCGCCGCCCGCACCCCAGCGCGACGAGCCCTTCTGAGGGCGCGAGGGGGCGACGGGGGCACCGCGATCGAAGGCGGCCAGCCCGCGGTGGTCGTCGTCGGTGCGCTTGCCACTCTTCGGAGGCGCGTTCGACGCCGGCGTGTACGCGTCCAAGGTCTGGGTCTGGGTCGGCTTTCGCGGCTCGGCCATCGGGTCCTCCTCGGTTGAGCCCGGGGCTCGGGTCGACTCGCGACGCGGCCTGCCGGGCCTCGGGGCGCGACTCTACGCCTCGTGACGCGAGTCGCAACCCAAAGGATGAGACCGGTCGAATTGCACTCGCGCCGCGGGGCCTTGTGCAAGTTGCCCCCACAACTCGAGGGGACGCGTGGGGAGGGTGCGGTCAGCGCGCGGGCAGGCGCCCGAGGAGGCGCAAGAAGCCGTCGAGGATCGTCAGCGGGTGGGGCGGGCAGCCGGGGATGTGCAGCGCGATCGGGATGGCGCTGGCACCGCCCGTGCCTCTGGCGTGGCCCTCGTCGAGGGGGCTCGCGTCGTCGTTCGTGTGGACGTCGCCCGTGGTCGGGAAGCCTGGCAGGCCGTCGTGGACCTCGGGGTGGCCGGCGTAGGGGCCGCCCGAGATCGCGCAGGCACCGACCGCGATGGCGATCTTCGGGCCGGGGATCGCGGCCCACGTCTTCTGCACGGCCAGCGCCATGTGGTCGGGGATGGGGCCGGTCAGCACCAGGCCGTCGGCGTGGCGGGGTGAGGCCACGAACTGGATGCCGAAGCGGCCGATATCCCAGCCGACGGTGCTGAGCACGTTGAGGTCGGACTCGCACGCGTTGCAGCCCCCGGCGCTCACCTGGCGGAGCTTCAGCGAGCGGCCGAAGACGCGCTGGAGCTCGGCCGACAGGGCGGCGTGGGCGACCTCGAGCCGGTCCGCGGGCACGGTCGGGTCGACGATCAGGGCCTCGCGATCGCGTGCGGCGAGCTGCGGATCGCGGAGGTGACCGAGCGCCTCGGTCGGGCAGGCGGCCACGCAGTCGGTGCAGAAGAGGCAGCGGCCGAGGTCGAGGCGCGGGGAGGTCGGGGTCGGGAAGGTCAGCGCAGTGGTCGGGCACGCGTCGGCGCAGGCGCGGCAGGTGTCGGGGCAGCGCGCACGATCCATGAGGAGGCGGCCGCGGAAGCGATCGGGCAGCGGCGGTGGCGGCCCGTCCGGGTAGCGCATGGTGCGGTGGCCCTGCTGGAGGCGCGCCTGGAGGATTCGGAACATCAGAGGTCGTGTCCCGCGTAGCTGAGGTTGAAGGACTTGTTGCAGAGGGGGAAGTCGGAGATGGCCTGGTCTCGGAGGGCGTGGGCGAGGCCCTGCCAGTTGTGGAAGGACGGGTCCACGACCTTGTAGCGGGCGAGGCGGCCGTCGGCATCGGTCACGGCGAGGTGCACGAGCTCGCCGCGCCAGCCTTCGACGAGGGCAACGGCCAGGTGGTCCCGCGCGAGCGGGGCGTCTAGCGGGGCGGCGACGCGCGTCGGGCCCGCGGGCAGGGTCAGGAGCTGGTCCTCGACATAGGCCAGGGCGTGCTCGATCTCCAACTGTCGGACATAGGCGCGCGCGAAGACGTCGCCCGTGTGCCAGTTGGCGGTCGGCACGTGGACAAAGCGGTAGAGGTCGAACGCGAAGTCCTTGCGCACGTCGCGCTCGGCGCCGGTCGCGCGCGCCGCGGGACCGACGAGGCCGAGCTGGTCCGCGTCGGCGCGGGTGAGGCGGCCCGTCTCCTGGAAGCGGCCGAGCACCGAAGAGGCGCTCCAGAGGAGGTCGATGGCCGAGCGGAGATCGGCGCGGGTGGCGCGGAGACGGTCGAGGAGCTCGTCCCGGCGCACGGCGTCGAGGTCGAAGCCGACGCCGCCCGGGCGCACCAGGCCGCGGCCGAAGCGCGAGCCGCAGACGAGGGCGGTGAGGTTCAGGAAGTCGCCGCGGAGGCGACCGCAGTAGGACGCGGTCGGCAGGAAAGCGACGTCGTTGGCCAGGGCGCCGAGGTCGCCGACGTGGTTGGCCAGGCGTTCGAGCTCGAGGCCGATGCCGCGGATCGCCTGGCCCCGCGGTGGCGCAGGCGTGGCGGCGAGGGCTTCCATGACGAGGGCGTGCGCGGTGCCGTGCCCGATGGTGGTGTCGCCGGCCAGCGTCTCGGCGTAGTGGACGCGGCGGCGTGGGTCGCCGTGCGGTGAAGAGACCATGGCGCGCTCGACGCCGCGGTGTTGATAGCCGAGGGCGATCTCGAGCTGGAGGACGTCCTCGCCGAGGCACTGGAAGCGGAAGTGGCCGGGCTCGATGATGCCGGCGTGGACCGGGCCGACCGCGACCTCGTGGCCGTCGCCGCCCAGGGTCACAAACCGCGTGGCGGCCGGCGGCGAGGCGCGCACGGGCTCGAGGTGGGGATGGCCCTCGACGCGGACGCCGCTCTCGGCGAGCTCGCGCTCGAAGAGGTGGACCTCGGGGGCGTGCGGGGTCATCGCGCGGAAGGCCTCGCCCGGCTCGAGGCGCCCCTGGACGAGCGCCAGGTGGCCCGCGAGGTCGTCGGCCAGGACCGCGAGGAGGGTCGGCGACGCGGCGTCGGGGGCGAGCGTGAGCAGCGCCGAGACCCGGCTGCCACCTTCGATGGCGCGCAGCACGGTGTCGCGGAAGCGCGCGCCGGAGAGCGTCGGGAGGCGGGCGCAGGGGGTCGCCTGGGCGTTCCGGATCGTCGGGAGATCCTGGCGCTTCACGGGGCCCCCTGGAGCCAGGTGCTGGCCGCGGCGACGAGGCGCGCGAGGGGGGCCGGGAGGGCCACGCCGAGGACCAGCACGAGCGCCATCAGCGCGGCGATGGGGCCCGCGGTGAGCCAGGTGTCCTTGAACGGCTCGGGCGGGGCGGACGCCTCGGCGATGGGGCCGCGCGGCAGGTCGGGGGGAGGCGGAGGCGCGCCCTGGGTCGCCGCGAGGATGGTGCGGCCCATGCCGATGAAGACCGCGAAGAGCAGGACCACCATGGCGATGCCGACGGCGACGTGGTCGGCGAAGGCCGCGCGCAGGAGCCAGAGCTCGCTGACGAAGGGGCCGAAGGGAGGCGAGCCGATGGCGGCGAGGAAGCCCAGGAGGAGCAGCGTGCCGGAGACCGGCAGGCGGCGGATGGCGCCGGTGATCAAGCGACGAGGGCCTGGCGGAGCCGGGCTGCCTGGAGAGGCGGCCGAGCCGAGGTGCGTGGCGGTGTCGGCCGAGACCAGCGAGGTGCCGTAGGCGCGGTGGATGTTGGCCGCCGCGAGGAAGAGGACGCCCTTGGTGAGGCCGTTCATGACGAGGTGCAGGAGGGCGCCGAACAGGGCCGCGCCACCGAGGCCGAGGCCGATCGCCAGGAGGCCCATGTGCTCGACCGAGGACCAGGCGAGGAGGCGCTTCAGGTCGGGCTCGCGCCAGGCGAAGGCGGCGGCGACCGCCATCGAGGCGAGGCCGAGTGCGATGAGCGCGTCGTGTGCGAAGGCCCCGGCGCCGGCCCGATCGGCGACCTGGAGCGATCGGAGGAGCACCAGGAAAGCGCCGCTAGCGGTGCCGCCCGCGAAGATGGCGCCGACCATCCCGGGGGACTCGCCGTACGCATCGGGCTTCCAGGTGTGCATGGGCGCCAGGCCCATCTTGGTGCCGTAGCCGATGACGAGCAGCACCATCGAGGCCTCGAGCCACGGGATGGACAGTGTGTCGGCGCGGGCGAGCAGGTCATCATAGAGGAGCGATGCGTGGGCGGGGCCGAGGTCGTGGGCGCCGACGGCGTGGGCGCCGAGGTCGGCGGCGGGAGCGAGGGCGGCGTAGCCGAGGAAGAAGGAGCCGAGGAGGGCGAGCGCGATGCCGATCGAGCCGACCACGAGGTAGCGCCAGGTGGCTTCGAGCGAGCGCGGATTCCGGTTGAAGTAGATGAGCGGGGCGCCCGCGAGTGTCGTGGACTCGACCGCGACCCAGGCGAGGCCGACGTGGCGCGCGGTGGCGACCAGGGTGAGGAGGGCGAGGACCGCGAGGGTGCAGGCGACGAAGAGGCGGTTGTCGCGGTCGTGGCGGGCGCGGAGGTAGCCCACGCCGTAGATGGCCGCGAAGAAGAAGAGCACCGAGACCAGGAGGAGGACGATGGCGCCCGGGGGATCGAGGCCCAGGGCGCTGGGCGACGACGGGTCGGGGGTGGTCGGGAAGAGGATGAGGAGGGCGAGGGTGAGCGCGAGGTGGGCGCCGGCGGCGAGCGGGAGGAGGCGCGGGCGGCGGGCGTTGTCGCGGAGGAGGAGGGCCGCGCCGGCGATGACCAGCGGCAGCGCGATGGTGAGGAGGACCAGCACGGTGGGGCCGCTCATGAGGGGTCCTCGCGCTGGCCGGTCGGGAAGTCGCGGTGGATGTGGTGGATCAAGATCCCCATGACGAAGATGCCGACGACCAGGTCGAGGAGGATGCCGAGCTCGACGAAGAAGGGGATGGCCTCGACCAGCAGCATGCCGAAGACGAAGACGCCGTTCTCGAGGACGAGGTAGCCGACGATCTGGGTCACGGCCTTGAGACGCGTCACCAGGAGGAGAAAGCCCGAGAGCACGGTGGCGAGCGCGGTCGCGACCACGAGTGCGGCACCCGGCGTGCTGGCGGGGGCGAGGCGTTGGCCAAAGACGATGGCGAGCGCGGTGGCGAGGGCCGCGAGCACGAGCGAGGGGACGGTGCCGATGAGCGGCTCGACCTCGCGCTTGATCGGCAGGGCGCGGAGCGCGCGGAGCAAGAGCTGCGGGATGACGACGCCCTTGATGAGGGCGGTGACCAGCGAGACGACGACGTGGAGGACCGGGAGGTCCGCGGTCGCAGAGCCGTGCACGAGGAGCGGCATCAGCCCGAGCACGACGCCTTGCAGCGAGACCGCCCGGATGAGGGCGCGGAGACGCGAGGCCCCGATGCAGTAGAAGTTGAGCAGCATCACCACGACGAGCAGCGACGAGAAGAGCGAGCCCGACATCAGGTGACCTCCAGGAGGAAGCCAAAGCCCGAGAGCAGGGCGGCGGCGACGAGGAAGGCGGGCACATGCGAAAGGCGGAGGCGCGCGGTGACGGACTCGAGGAGGCCGATGAGGGCGGCCAGGCCGAGCAGCGTCGGGAGGAGTGCCAGCCAGCCGAGCTGCGAGGTGAGCGGTGGCAGGAGGAGGTGGGCGATGAGGGCGGCGAGCACGAGCAGCTTGAGCGCGGCGCCGTAGAGGACGAGGCCCAGCGCGGGGCCGCTGTGGTCGAGCACCATGACCTCGTGGACCATGGTGAGCTCGAGGTGGGTGTTGGGGTCGTCGACCGGGACGCGGGCGCTCTCGGTGAGGAGGACGATCGCGAAGGCGGCCGAGACCAGGAGCAGCGGGGCGGTCGAGGTCGCGGCGTCGAAGGTCGGGAGCAGGGTCGAGAGCGAGCGCGAGCCGGCATGCGCCGAGGCGGCGAGGAGGCCGAAGAGCAGGGCGACCTCGGCCAGGGCGGCGAAGGTGAGGTCGCGCGCGGCGCCCATGCCTTCGAAGGCCGAGCCCGTGTCGAGCGCGGCCGAGGTGGTGAAGAAGCGGCCCAGCGCGAGGAGGTAGACGAAGAGGATGAGGTCGCCCTCGAAGGCGAGTGGTGCCGGGCCGGGGCCGATGGGGACGATGAGGGCGGCGAAGAGGGTGGTGACGAGTGTCACGGCGGGGCCTGCGGAAAAGACCCACGAGGTCGTTTCGCTGCGCACCATGTCCTTTTTCCAGAGCTTCGCGAGGTCGCGGTGGAGCTGGACGAGGGTCGGGCCGCGGCGGCCCGCGATGGCGGCCTTCACCTTGGCGATGACGCCCGGGAGGAGGGGTGCGACGAAGGCGAGCGTGAGGGCGAGGAGGGTGAGCTGGAGGAGGCGGTCGGTGAGGCTCATGCGGAGCCTCCGAGGCCGAGGCCCAGCGCGAGGAACAGCGCGATGACGGCCAGCAGGATGTAGAGGATCTGGAGCTGGAGCCGACCCGGGCGCGGGCGGGTCAGGGTGCGGAGGCGCGCGGAGGCGGCGTCGAGGCGACCCGAGGTGCGGAGCACGAAGGCCAGGACCGGGTCGGGCACGAGGCGGGTCACGAGGCCCTCGCTGCGAGGCTTCCGGACTCTGGGGCGCACGAGGCCCGCGAAGAGGTCGACCAGGGAGGCCCCGAACGAGGTCGCCGAGTACTGCATGCGCGCGGTCGGGGCGGCATAGCCGCAGTCCCAGGTGACGACCGTCGGGGCGCGGGCGAGGCGGCGCCAGAGCAGGAGGACCGCGAGGCTCACGAGGAGGAGCAGCGAGGCAGACAGGATCGACATGAGGTCGAAGGGGACGAGCGTCGCGAGTGGGAGCGGGGCGACCCCCAGGGCCTGGGCGAGCTCGGCGGTGACCGCGTCGAGGAGCGGCACGACGAGCTGGGGAAAGAGGCCGAGGACGAGGATCAGCGCCGCGAGGAAGGCCATCGGGGCGAGCATGGTGCGCGGCGGGTCGTGCGGCGCGGCGTGCGGCTCGCGCGGGGTGCCGAGGAAGGTGAAGGCGAAGGTGCGGACGAAGGTGGCCAGCGCCAGGGCGCCGGTGAGTGCGAGGACCGGGGCGGCGAGCGAGGCGAGGGCGCCCGAGCCGGCGACGGCGCGGAAGGCGCCGAGGTAGATGAGGAGCTCACTGGCGAAGGCGGCCAGCGGGGGCAGGGCGGCGGCCGAGAGGGTCGCGACGAGTACGAGGCGGGCGGTGCGGGGGAGGTGGCGCTGGAGGCCGCCCATACGGTCCAGGTCGCGGTGGCCGAGCGCGTGGTGGACGGCGCCGGCGCCGAAGAAGAGGGCGGTCTTGGTGAGGGCGTGGGCCAGGATGTGGAACGCCATGCCGCCGAAGCCGAGGGCGACGAGATCGGGGGCGCCGTGCGCCTTGCCGGCGAGCGCGAGCCCGAGGCCGAGCGCCATGACGCCGATGTTCTCGACGGTGGAGTAAGCGAGGACGCGCTTGAGATCGCGCTGGCCGAGCGCCAGGACGAGACCGAGGATGGCGCTCACGGCGCCCAGCAATAGGAGGGCCTGGCCGATGGCGGCGGGCGGCGGCGGCAGGACGAGGAGGAGGCGCAGGAGGCCGTAGATGCCGGCCTTGGTGACGACGCCGGAGAGCAGGGCCGAGACGTGGCTCGGAGCGGCGGCGTGCGCGGGTGGGAGCCAGACGTGGAGCGGCATGAGGCCGGCTTTGAGGCCGAAGCCGAGGAGGCCGAGCGTGTAGAGGGCGGTGGTGGTGCTCGGGGTGAGGTGGGCGAGGGTCGCGGCGCTGAGCGCGGTGTCGCCGCTCTCGGCGGCGAGGATGGCGAAGAGGGCGAAGAGGGCCAGCGTGCCGACGTGGGTGGCGACGAGGTAGGTCCAGCCGGCCGCGCGGGCGGCGGGGTCGCGGTCGTCGGTCGTGATGAGGAAGAACGAGGCGAGCGCCATGCCCTCCCACGCGATGAGGAAGAGGATCGCGTCGCGCGCCATGACGAGGAGGGCGAGCGAGGCGGCGAGGAGACCGATGAAGAGGCGGACCTTGGCCCGGTCGGCGGAGTCGGCGTGGGCGTCCCAGTAGCCGTGGCCGTAGATGACGGCGAGCACCGGCATGAGGGCGATGGGGTAGAGGAAGAGGGCCGAGACCGGGTCGATGGCGACGGCGAAGCGGCCGAAGGGTAGGGCCCAGGCGAAGCTCAGGGAGGCAGGGTCGCCCGTGACGAGCGCGAGGGTGGTCGCGGTCAGGAGCAAGGCGGCGCCGGCCGCGAGGGTGAGGGTGCCGAGCAGCGGGCCGCGGGCGGGCGGCGCGTCGGGGGCGCGCGGGGCGCGTCGGGTCCGTGCGATGAGTGGGGGCAAGCCGCTCAGGGCGAGGAGGAGGAGTCCGGAGAGAGCGAGGAGCGCGAGACTGGAGGGCTCCGTATCGGGCGGCGCACCGTTCACTCTTTCGGAACTACACCCCGGGATCTCGCGGCGCAACTAAGGACCCTCGCGGCGCGATGGTGCCGGACGCGGTGTCGGGCGGCGCGGGAGCCGTGTGCTCGAGCGCACGCAGCGCGGCAACGAGCTCGTCGCGGCTGGCGCGGCGGGCCAGGGCGGCGCGGACCGCGGGCACGTGGGTGGCGTGGACGAGGCGCGACAGCAGCACGAGGTGGGCGTGGACGGTCGGCGTCACGAGCAGGAAGAGGGTGTGGAGCTCGGGGGCGGGCCCGCGCGCGAGGTCCGCGGGCAGGGTGCCAGGGAACGCGGCGGGGTGGGCGAGGAAGCACACGGCGAGCACCGGATGCGGGATGTCGGCGATGATCGGGTGGCGGACGTGGGGGAGGGCGAGGCCGTCGCCGTGGTCGCTGAGGCCGAGGTTCGGGCGGGCCGCGAGGACGGCGCCGAGCTCGGAGCGCTCGCGCTCGGAGAGCGGCAGGGTGCCGAGCAGCGCGGCGAGCGGGGTGTCCGCCCCAGATGGGCGCAGCTCAGGTGCTGGGTCCGCCCCAGATGGGCGCAGCTCAGGTGCTGGGTCCGCCCCAGATGGGCGCAGCTCAGGTGCTGGGTCCGCCCCAGATGGGCGCAGCTCAGGTGCTGGG
>JAEUKJ010000312.1 GCA_016792665.1 Deltaproteobacteria bacterium
GAGGGCGTCGAAGTCCCGCGTCTCGGTGGCGCCGTGCGGGATCTCGATGAGGAGGTCGGGGCGGAGCGCCTCGGGGCGGTCCGAGTCCACCGCGGCGCCGCGGAAGACGTGGACATCGAGGACGTGGGGAAGGGAGGACCAGGGGGCGATCGACATGGGCCTGACATAGCCGACGACGGCGAGGCGAGCGAGTGCAGAATCGCGGGCGCGCGCCGAGGCCGTGCGAGCGAGGGCGCCGAGATGAGATCCGAAAAATGGCGGGGGCGTCGACCCAATCATAGGATGCGGTGTTCGGCGCCCGACCCACGCCGATGGCTGGAGGAGTCAGGCGACCCACGGTCGAACGGCGCAGGAGCCCAGAGCGAACCTCGATGCGAACTCGTCCTCAGCCCCACCGGAGCACCGCCCGCGCCGCGCGACTCGCCTGCGCGCTGGTCGCGCTCGGCGGCTGCGGCAGCATGCCAGGGGGGCCCGAGGCCGAGCCGGGCGACGACTTCGATCCCCACCGCGGCAGCGAGGTCGTCATCGAAGACCTGCCGCGAACCGCGCCCGAGCGTGTCGCGCCGATCGTCATCCGCGCGGTGGGCGACGTGATGCCCGGCTCGAGCTGGCCCGATGGCCGCGACCTGCCTCCTCCGGACGCACGCCCCGCTGGGATCCTGACGCCGCTCGCGCCGCTCATCGCGGAGGCCGACCTGGCCTTTGCCAACCTCGAAGGCGCGGTCCTCGACGTCGACGAGCCGAACGCGCGACCCAAGTGCCAGCCGACGGTCAAGGGCTGCTTCGCGTTTCGCATGCCGCCTCAGACGGTCGATCAGCTCGTGGCCGCGGGCTTCGACCTCATCTCGATCGCCAACAACCACATCCTCGACTTCGGCCCCGCGGGACAGGCCGCGACGCAACGCCACCTGGAGCGCGCGGGCCTCGCATACTCGGGCCCCGTCGGCACGGTCGCCAGGCGAGAGGTCCGCGGGACCCGCGTCGCGATGGTGGCGATGTCGGTCTACGATCATTCGTACGACCTCAACCGCCTGGACGATGCGACCGCCGCGATCCGCGCCGCCGCGGCCGACAGCGACATCGTCATCGTGAGCATGCACGCCGGTGGCGAGGGGCCCGAGTACATGCACGTCGCGGACAAGGCCGAATACTTCCTCGGGCGCAACCGCGGCGACCTCAAGCGGTTCGCGCACGCGGCCATCGATGCCGGCGCCGATCTCATCCTCGGCCACGGGCCGCACGTGCCGCGCGCGATCGAGCTCTACGGCGGGCGCCTCATCGCGTACTCGCTCGGCAACTTCGCGACCTACCAGCGCTTCAACCTGACCGGGCCGGCGGGGATCGCCTTCGTGCTGGAGGTCGCGCTGGACCGCGACGGGGCCTTCCTGTCGGGGCAGGTCCACCCCATTCGCCAGGTCGCGCCGGGCGGGCCCCTGCCCGATCCCAGCGGCGCGGTCTTGCCGATCCTGCGGCGACTCTCGCGCGAGGACTTCCCCGAGACCGGCGTCGCGATCGATGACGCGGGAGGCCTCCACGTGCGCGGTGCAACGGGCGCGGCGCCCCCGAGCACGGACCCGAGTGCGGGCATCGCCGCGGCGAGCGAAGCACAGACTGGCCCCGCGACCGCTTCGGACGAGCTCGCGCCGCCGAAGGGAGCCCCGCTCCTCGACGCCGTGCACCCCACCCTGCGGGCGCGCGTGCTCGAGCTCCATCGTCGCGCCGCTGCACGCGGCATCGGCTTTCGCGTGGTGCACGGCCATGCCCGCTATGAGCGCAGGACGAGAATGGGCCCTGGCGGCATGGCAAATTGGCACCAATTCGGATTGGCCGCCGACATCTTGTTGAACGAACGAAAGGACCTCGGCGACGCGCGGCGTCACTTCGACGAGGACAGGGCGAAGTGGCAGGAGCTGGGCGCGATGGCGGCCGAGCTCGGCCTGGTCTGGGGCGGGATCTGGCGCTCGTACGATCCCTTCCACCTCGAGTGGCACCCGGGCGACGACGCGGTCATCTCGGCGACCGACCTCGCACGCTTCCTGCGCCTGGCCGGCGCGGATGGGCGCAACTATCAAGCGGTCTGGAGTCTCTACCCGGCCGAGACGGAGAAGCGGTGATGTTGGCGACCCTTCATGGCGGCGCACGCGAGGTGGCGGCGCTGGCGGCGCTGGCGGCGCTGGCGACGCTCTCGGCCCTGGCGACGGGCGCGACCTCGCACGCCAAGCCGCGACGCACCGTGACGATCGCGGCCGTGGGGCACCTGGTCGTCGCCACCGAAGACCCGAGCGGGCGGCGCTATCTCGAGTCGAAAGACGGTCTCGATCTGGTGAACGAGGTGGCCCCGCTGGTCGCCGACGCGGACCTGTCCATCGCCAACCTCGCGGCCCCGATCTCGACCCGCGGCGCGCCGAAGCTGTGGGCCGATGGCACCAATGCCTGGGCCTTCCGGACGCCTCCGCGCTACGCGCCCGCGCTGACGCGGCTCGGCCTCGATGTCGTGCTCGCGGCCAATAACCACATCCTCGACTTCGGGCCCGACGCCTACGGCGACACGCTGGCCCTCCTCGACCGGCTGAAGATCGGCCACGTCGGCCGTATCGACGAGGTCTTCGAGGTCAAGAAGCGCGGCGTGCGCGTGGCGGTCGTCGGCTTCACGCAGCCCTACCGCGACGACTTCCAGAGCAACCGCGACCTGGACGCGGCCGCAGCCGTCGTTGCGAAGGCCCAGGCCGGCGCCGACATCGTCATCGCGCTCGTGCACGGCGGCGGCGAGGGGCGCGACGCGATGCACGTGCCGCGCGGCAAGGAGTACGTCGGGCACGAATATCGCGGGCGCATGGTCGACCTCGCGCATCGGTTGGTCGAAGCCGGGGCCGACCTGGTGCTGGGGTTCGGCGCCCACCACCCGCGTGCCATGGAGCTCTACCGGGGGCGCATCATCGCCTATGCGCTGGGCAACTTCCTGACCAACGGGCCCTTCGACATCCAGTCCCCCAACATGCTGTCGATGGTCCTGCGCGTGACCCTGGATGCGCGCGGCGAGCTCGCCAGCGCGGAGGTCGTGCCGCTGCGGCTGCGCCACCCGGGGATCCCCTACTTCGACCCCAAGGGCTGGTCGCTCGGGTTCCTGCGACGACTCTCGAAGGCGGACTTCCCCGAGAGTCGGCTGGTCATCCGCGACGACGGCGTCCTCGAGGTGACGCCCGAGCTGAGGCACGCCGATGGACGCTGAGGCCGGCGCCATGAAGTGCCGCGAGCGCTGCGGGGCGTGCTGCATCGCGCCGTCGATTCGCTCGCCGATTCCCGGCATGCCCAACGGCAAGCCGGCCGGCGTACCGTGTGTGCAGCTCGACGCGCTGATGCGCTGCCGCCTCTTCGGCAAGCCCGAGCGCCCGGCCTTCTGCGGTGGCCTCCAGCCGTCCCGCGAGATGTGCGGGGACCGGCGGGAGGACGCGCTCGGCTACCTCACGGCGCTCGAGATCGCGACCCGACCCGACCGCTAACTGATCGCGACCCGACCCGACCGTTAGCAGGCTCAGCGCGCGATGGTGCGCTGCTCCTGGTTCCAGCGCAGCATGCCGCCGACCATGTTGTGCACCTGGGAGAAGCCCATGCGCACGAGCTCACCTGCGGCCCGGCCGGAGCGCCCCCCGGAGCGGCAGACCATGATGACCGGCGTGTCGCGCGGCCAACTCAGCGCCTGGGCCGGGACGGTGGCCAGCGGGACCAGCTCGGCCTCGGGGATATGGCCGAGCTCGCCCTTGTACTCGTCGGGCTCACGCACGTCGATGATGCGGACCTTGCCGCGCTGGGCCTCGACGGCCGCGGGATCGAGATCGACGAAGGTGTGTGACTGGGACATCGGAGACTCCTGCTGCGCAGGGCAGCGTCGCGAGTTGTTTCAGAGCGTCTGTTTCATCGTGATGTAACAGGCGCTGAAACATATGAAACATGGGCTGTCAGAGGCGCGGGGTGCCGTCGTCGTCGGTCGGTCGGCGGAGGTTCATGGGCACCCGCAGGTAGCGCAGGCCGTTGCCGTGCGGCTTGGGCAGACGGCCGGCGTCGATGTTGACCTGGACGCTCGGGAACAGGAGACGCGGGGCCGAGAGCGTCTTGTCGCGCGCCTGGCGCATGGCGACGAAGGCGGCCTCGGGGGTGTCGGCGCGGAGCTGGATGTTGTGGTCGCGCGAGGCGCCGATGGTCGTCTCCCAGCGCAGCGCACGACCGCCCGGCTGGTAGTCGTGGCCGACGAAGACGCGGGTGGCGGGCGGCAGGGCATAGAGGCGATCGTGGACCGAACCATAGAGGGCAGCGGCGTCACCGCGCGGGAAGTCGCAGCGGCCGGTGCCGTAATCTTCGGTGAAGAGGGCATCGCCGGTAAAGAGGGCATCGCCGACGAGGTAGCTCATGCAGGCCGGGGTGTGGCCGGGGGTGGCGATGGCGGCCACCTTCAGCGAGCCGAAGGCATAGGTCTGGCCGTCGTGGAGGAGCTGGTCGAACTGGCTGCCATCGACCGCGAAGTCGGGGTCGAGATCGAAGACCCCCTTGAAGGTTTCCTGGACGACCGTGATGCGGTCGCCGATCGCGACCGGGACCTCGAAGCGGCGCTTGAGATACTGCGAGCCCGACAGGTGGTCGGCGTGGGCGTGGGTCTCGAGGACGCCGCGGAGGCGGAGGCCGCGGGCGCGGATGTGGCGCTCCAGGGCTTCGACGTTGTGGGTCGAGGTCACCGAGCCGAGGACGTCGTAGTCGAGGACCGGGTCGATCACGATGGCGTCGCCGGAGGCCGGGTCCGAGACGAGGTAGGTGAGCGTGTAGGTCGTCGGGTCGTAGAAGACCTCGATGCGCGGCGCGCCGTCGACAGAGGCCGGGTGGTCGCCGACCTGGGGGGCCGACAGCGACGTTACAGGGGACGTTTCAGCGTGTTTCACAGTCATGACAGGGCTCCATGGGTCGTGGTGGTGGGGGTCGTCTGAGGGGTCGTTTGAGGGGGCTGGGGACCAGCGGCCTTCTCGGGCATGAGGAAGCGCTGGAGGGTCATGCCGACCGCCATGGCGATGACGAAGACGAGAGCAGGAACGATGCCACTGCCGAGGTCGACGAGGCCGGGGCCGGGGCAGATGCCGCCCATGCCCCAGCCGACACCGAAGAGGGCGGCGCCGCCGATGAGCTTCGGGTCGAGGTCGGTGCGGGTCGGGAGCGCGAAGCGGCGGACGAAGAGCGGGGCCGCCCGGCGGCGGATGAGCCAGCCGAGTGCGGCGTGGACGGCGATGGCGCCGACCATGACGAGGGCGAGGCTCGGGTCCCAGCGCGAGCCGCCGGTGACGTCGAGGAAGCCTTGGACCTTGGCCGGATCGGTCATGCCGGCAAGCGCCAGGCCGACGCCGAAGACGAGCCCGGCGCCGAGCGCGGACACGGTGGGGAGCGAGGCGCGGAGGGTGCTCACGAAGCACCTCCGGCGTGGAAGACGTGGCGCACGACGTAGACCGTCACGGCGCCGGTCACCATGAAGGTCACGGTCGCGACGATGGAGCGCTGGGAGAGGCGGGAGATGCCGCAGACGCCGTGACCGCTGGTGCAGCCGTTGCCGAGGCGGGTACCGAAGCCGACGACGAGGCCGGCGGCGGCGGAGAGGAGGATGGAGGGAGAGGTGTGCGGGACGAGGTCGGGGACGAGGAGCGCGACGCCGAGGCCGGCGAGGACGAGGCCGCCGATGAAGGCGATGCGGAAAGAGAAGTCGGCGGGAGGGCGACCGAGGAGACCACCGAAGATGCCGGAGATGCCGGCGACGCGGCCGTGGGTGAGGAGGACGAGGGAGGCGGCGAGCCCGATGAGGGCGCCACCGGCCAGGGAGAGGAGGACGGTCGAGTCGTTCATGAGCCTTTCGTGAGGGGCGGAGCGTTGAGAGAGGGGGTGGCCGGGAGGCGCTGACGCTTCAGCAGCGCCTCGATGCCCACGGCGATGAGCGCGGTGATCGCGGCGACGATGAGCGCCACGGCGAAGGGCCAGTGCAGGTCCAGGAGCTTCGGGACTTCTTGGGTGAGCATGAAGGCGCCCATCACCACGACGAACCATCCGAAGCCGCGGCGCAGCTTGGCGGGGTCGACGACGCCGGCGAGCCTGGCGCCAAAGATGCTGCCGAAGAGTGCGGCGGCCGTGATGCCGAGCATGAGCGGCCAGTCGAGGTGGAGCGCGCTGGCGTGCCCCGCGAAGCCGGCAAAGGACTTCATGGCGATCACCATGAGCGAGGTGCCGACGGCGGTGCGCATCGGCAGGCCGCCGAGGATGACCAGGGCGGGCACGACGAGGAAGCCGCCGCCGGCGCCGACGAGGCCGGTGATGGCCCCGACCACGAGGCCTTCCAGGGCGATCTTGACGAGCTGCTTCGGGGTGAAGCGGATGTCGCCGAGCGCTGCCTCGACGGCGTCGCCACGCTTGGGGCGGAGCATCATGATGGCGGTGACGACCATCATGATGGCGAAGAGCACGAGCAGGATCCCGGGCGGGATGAGCTTGGCGAAGCGACCGGCGGAGTAGGCGCCGACCATCGAGGCCGCGCCGAAGACGAGGCCGACCTTCACGTGGACCCGGCCGGCGCGCGCGTGGGGGATGATGGCCGCGAGGCTGGTCATGCCGACCACGAACAGCGAGGCGGCGATGGCCTCGTGGGCCTCGAGGCCGACGACGTACTGGAGGATGGGCAGGGTCAGGATCGAGCCGCCGCCGCCGAGGAGCCCGAGGGCGAGGCCGACCAGGACCGCGAGTGAGAGGGCGAGAGGGAGCATCGCCTCACCCGTCCCTTTCGCCGTCGAGACCCGGGTCGAGGGGCTGCTCGCGGCAGACCGGCTCGCGCACCGTCATGACCGGGATGAGGCTCGTCCGCACGAGCTTCTCGGCGATGCTGCCGGCGAGCATGTGGGCGAGGCCCGAGCGACCGTGGGTCCCCATGACGATGAGGCTCGCGCCGATCTCATCGGCGTAGGCCGGGATGAGCTTGCCAGGGGCGCCGTGGAGGACCTTCGTGCGGGTGCGCGTGGGCGGCAGCTCGGTGCCTTTGAGACGCGAGGTGAGGGCCTGGATCGCCAGCCTCTCGGTGTACTCGGCGACGGCGATGCCGGATGGGTAGGCCGGGGGGTGGATGACAGCGTCGCCCGGGAGGCCGGTGTGCTCGACGACGTGGAGCACGCAGAGCTCGGCGCCCTGGTCGCCGGCGAGCTTGCCCGCGAGGGCGAGCGCGGCGTCCGAGCACGTCGAGAAGTCGGTGGGGACGAGGATACGCGTGAATGGGTAAGGCAGGACCATGCCGGGGACCTGAGCACGAGGCGTGCCAGACCATGGCGCGATCGGCCGGAGAGGCGCTGGCCCGCTCAGGGCGCGGGGCTGGCGGGTGACGCGAGGCACGCGGGCCGCCCAAGGCAACGGCGCGGTGCCTGTGGGCGGGCCCTGAAACGTTTCATGCAACGTTTCAGCGTTTCACCGTTTCAGCCGTACGCGACCCGTCGAGCGCTTGGCTGGGCCGGACGCGACCGGTCAGCCGAGGCCGAGCTCCTTGAGCTTGCGCCACAGGGTGATGCGGCTCATGCCGAGGCGCGCGGCCGCGCGGGCGCGATGACCACCCTCGGCAGCCAGGGCGGCTTCGATGCGCCGAGAGAGTGCGGCCAGGCTCGCGGCCGGCTCGGGCGCGGCGAGCGGGCGGGCGGGGCGGGCCGTCGGTGCGGAGGGTTGGGCGGGTCTCGAGGCGGCGGCGCTCATGTCGATGAAGGGGCCGAGCTCGGGGTCGGCGATCTCGGGCGGGAGATCGGCCAGCTCCAGGATGGGGCCGTCGCCGATCGCCACGGCGTAGGCCAGCGCGTTCCTCAGCTCGCGCACGTTGCCGGGCCAGGGGTGGCGCTCCAGGGCGGCCAGGGCGGCGGGGCTCACGGCCTGCACCTGACGGACCTGACGGCCACTGCGCTCGCGCGCGCCGAGCTCGCTCAGGAGGTGCTCGGTGAGGAGGGCGACATCGTTGGGGCGTTCGCGCAGGGGCGGAAGGAAGAGCGGGATGACGCGGAGGCGATACATGAGGTCGCCACGGAAGCGGCCGGCCTCGACGGCTTCGCGCAGCGAGCGGTGGGTCGCCGAGACGATGCGGACGTCGACGGGGATCGGCTCACGCCCGCCGACCGGCAAGACCTGGCGCGTCTCGAGGACGCGGAGGAGCTTGGCCTGGAGCTCGAGGGGGACCTCGGCGACCTCGTCCAGGAAGAGGGTGCCACCGTGGGCGAGCTGGATGTGGCCGGGCGTGTCTTTCACGGCGCCGGTGAAGGCGCCCTTGGCGTGGCCGAAGAGCTCGCTCTCCAGGAGCGTCGACGGCAGGGCCGCACAGTTGATGGCGCGGAAGGGGCCCGCGGCGCGATGCGACGCGTCGTGCAGGGCGCGCGCGACGAGCTCCTTACCGGCGCCGGTCTCACCGCGGACGAGGACCGGCGACTCGTCGCGCGCGACCTTCTCGATGACGCGGAAGAGGCGCTTCATCTGGAGGTCGGCACTCCAGAGGCCGTGGAAGAGCTCCGGCTCGGAGGCGCCCGACGGCGAGGCCGAGAGGAGCAGCACCCAGCCGATCTTCTTGCGACCGTGGCGCAAGGGCAGCGAGCGCACCAGCACGAGCTCGCCCGCCTCCCCCTGCTCGGGCCGGGGGATGAGGGCCTGGATGGGGCGACCCGCGGCCAGCGCCTCGGCGATGGGACGCTTGGGTCGGTCACCGCAGAGGAGAGCCGGGGCCGAGAGCCCGACGCGCGGGACGACACCCAGCAACGCCGTGGCGGCCGGGGTCGCGAGGCGGACCTCGAGGTGCTCGTCCAGGAGCAGGGCCGGGCCGGCGATGGCCTCGAAGGCGGTCGCGATGAGCTCGGCGCGCGTGCGGGGAGCGGGGGTCTTCACGGCCTACCTCGCAGGTGCTGTTTCACGGGTGTTTCATGCACTGTTTCAGGCGGATGAAACAGGGACTTCGGCCCGTTGGCAAGGTCGGAGTCGCGAAGCGGGAGTCGGTCGAGGCGCATGGACGCCGCACGGCTCGGGGCGATGGAGTTGGCGGCCTCGAGGACTGGTGCTAACCCTCTGGGTCGCGCGGGCCAGGGTCGACCTGCCCCGGCCGGCGGACCACGACCGCGAACAGGAGAAGTGACGATGGCGATTTATCGACTCGACGTTGAAAAGAAGTACGGGCAGCTCCAGTTCCGCCTCTATCCCCAAGGCGACGCTGCCGGTGCCTTCGGTGCCCCGGCCCCGGACATCAAGGCGCTGATCGCGGCCCTGGACGCGGCTCTCGAACCGCTCGACACGAAGAACAAAGTCGACAGCGTCATCTTCAGGAACATCGAGTACGGGTCCAAGCGCGACCTGCGCGAGACGGTGCGCTTCAGCAAGTTCTGAGCGACCGCGCGAACGGAGCGCGGCGCGCGGAGGCCATTGACCCGCTGTGGGAGAAGACGCAAACTGCGGACGCCTCGCCGTGCTTTGTGGACACGCGAGCCGTCCCCCCTCTCCCACCGCCGTGTCACGGAGCCCCTCCGATGGACCTCCTGAGCCCTTCGTGCGTTCGCCGGGTCGGCGCCGCGCTTCTATCGATGCTCACCCTCGGCGTGGTCGTCGAGCCGTCCGCGCGCGCGGAAAACCCGCTCATCGACACGCAGGTCTTCCGCCCCTCGCCGCACGCCTACGACGTTTTCGACACCGTCACGACCGACCTGCCGACGGCTTGGAACTGGGCCGCGAGCGCTTGGTTCTCGTACGGCAGGAACCCGTTGGTGTTCGTGGACGGGGCCGGCGGTTCGCCGGACTTCGAGGCGATCCAGCACCAGCTCAGCCTGTCGGCGACCGGCAGCCTGACGCTCACCGATTGGCTCTCGGTCGGCCTCGAGATCCCGGTCTTCCTCTTGAACGATGGGCAGGACACGGGCTTCGTCCCCCTCGACCCGATCCCCTCGGCCGCGCTCGGCGACATCCGCGTCTCGGCCAAGGTCGGCCTCCTGCGGCGTGCGCGCGGGGGTGATGGGCTCGGGCTCGGGCTGGAGATCCCCATCGGGCTCGCCACCGGCTCGCGCGCGGCGCTGGTGTCCGATGGCTGGTCGCTGTCGCCGGCGGTGGTGGTCGACCTGCGTCTGGGCCCCGTGCTGGTGGCGGCGAACCTCGGGGCGCGGATCCGCGAGGACGAGGCGCTGGTCTTCGGGACCGACCTCGGCACCGAGTTCATCTTCCGCCTGGCGGCGGCGGTCGAGGTCCTCGAGGACCGCCTCACGGTGATGGGTGAGATCAACGGTGCGAGCCACGACTTCGGCAACGCCAACAACACGTACGTCGAGGGCCTCCTCGGCGGGCGACTGAACCTCGGCGACGACGGCCTCCACGCGACGCTGGGGATCGGGCGCGGACTCGCCGAAGGGTACGGGTCGACGGCCTATCGCATCGTGGCCGAGGTCGGCTGGGCGGCGCCCGTGCAGAAGGACGGCGACGGCGACGGCATCGTCGACCGGCTGGACCGTTGCCCGGCCGAGCCCGAGGACAAGGATGGCTTCGAGGACCAGGACGGCTGCCCCGACCGGGACAACGACCAGGACGGCGTGCTGGACGCGGCCGACCGATGCCCGAACGAGGCCGAGGACAGGGACGGCTACGAGGACGAGGACGGCTGCCCCGAGCCCGACAACGACGGCGACGGGATCGCGGACGTGAGCGACAAGTGCCCGAGCCAGGCCGAGGACAAGGACGGCTTCCAGGACGAGGACGGCTGCCCCGAGCCCGACAACGACGGCGACGGCATCCTGGACGTCGCCGACAAGTGCCCGAACATGCCCGAGGATCGCGACAACTTCGCAGACGAGGACGGGTGCGCCGACCCCGACAACGACGGCGACGGCATCCTGGACGCGGACGACAACTGCCCGTCGGACGCGACCAACAAGTGCAACGTGACCATGACCGGGTGCGAGATCGTCATCACGCAGACGGTGTACTTCGAATATGACAAGGCCGATCTCAAGGCGGAGAGCTCGGCCATCCTCGACGCGGTGGCCTCGGTCATCGCGACGCGCGAAGGCATCAAGAAGGTCGAGGTCCAGGGTCACACCGACAGCGACGGCGACGATGCCTGGAACCTCGATCTCTCGCAGCGACGCGCCGAGGCGGTGGTCGACTACCTCGTCAAGACCGGGCTCGATCGGGGTCGCTTCGTCGCCCGGGGCTACGGCGAGAAGAAGCCCCTCGAGAGCAACGCGAACCCGAAGGGCCGCGCCAAGAATCGGCGCGTGCAGTTCATCATCCTCGAGCCGGCGGCGAGCGAGTGCGCGCCCACCGCGCCGTGACTCGGGGCGATTCTCACAACTCAGAAAGTCGACATTTCTCGAACAGTACAGGAGCACGAAAATGACGGTGAGAATGCGGCACGGACCGCCAGAGCGGCGGAGCGAGGGGACGGGCTGGGGCGAGCGCGGGCGGACCGCGTCCCTGGTCTGCATCGGGGCGGCGCTGATCGGGTGCGACAGCGGCTCCCAGGTGGAGACGATCGACTGGCGCGGGCTCGAGCAGCGGCTGACGGTGCTCGAGCAGGAGAACACGCAGCTCAAGACCGAGCTCGAGCAGCGGCCGACCTTCGAGGACCTCCAGACCTGCCAGGGCTGCGTCCAGCCCGCGGACCTCGCGGACTACGCCAAGAAGTCGGACATTCCGGCGGCGCCCGACCTCAGCGAATATGCCAAGAAGTCGGAGATTCCCGCGGCACCCGATCTCTCGGGCTACGCGAAGAAGACGGACCTCGCGCCGTACGCCCTGAAGACCGACATCCCGGCGGCGCAGGACCTCTCGCCCTACGCGCTCATCACCGATCTGCCCGACTTCACGCAGTACGCGCTGCAGACCGACCTCGATGAGCTCGACGACGCGATCCACCTCATCGCGACCGACACCATCAAGAACAGTCCGGGCGACTTCGCGACGCTGAACGACGCGATGGCCTGGGCCGACCACTACAGCGTGGCGGTCGGGCGGTCCCTGACCTTCCGCCTGGCCGACGGCACCTACACCTTCAATGCGCCGTTCTCGCCGACGCATCGCGACGGTGGGCGCATCAACTTCATCGGCAACCAGGCCGACCCGTCCAAGGTGGTCCTGTCGTTCCCGTCGACCAACGGCATCTCGGTGCGCATGGGGCGCGTGGGCTTCCTGGATGGCGTGACCATCCGCGGTGGCCGCGACCTTCCGAACCCGGTGGCGGGGCTCGTGGGTGTGCAGGCCTCGGAGGGCGGGGCCATCCGCCTCGGCACGAAGGTCGTGGTCGAGAAGTTCTCGCGCACCGGCGTGAGGGCCCTCTGGAACGGTGTCGTGTACGCGCAGGAGGTCACCTCGCAGAACAACGGCGAGGACGGCTTCGCGGCGGTCGACGGCGGCGTGGTGTACGGGCTCGGGGCGATCGCGAAGGACAACCTGCGCCACGGCTTCTACGCGGCGACGGGTGGTGACATCGACGCGATGAATCTCGTCTCGACCAACAATGGCAATCAGGGTGTCTTCGCGTTCCTGGGGTCGATGATCTACGCCGAGAACGGCGTGGTCTCCGGCAGCGGGTCCAACGGCCTCTCGGCCAATAGCAACGCGGGGATCTACGCGCTCCGCGCGACCGCCAACAACAACGGCGCGACGCTCGGTGGCAACGGCTTCAACACGTTCCTCGGCGGCACCATCCTCGCGACCTTCGCGACCGCCAATGGCAACCGCAACAACGGCATCCAGGCCGGCGTCGGGAGCGCCATCTCGGCCCAGGGCGTGACGACCAACGACAACCAGGCCAACGGCGTGTCGGCGTATCTCGCCTCGGCGATCGACGCGGCCGGCAGCACGTCGAACCGCAACGCGCAGGACGGCTTCGTCGGCGGCATGAACTCCACCGTGGCGGCGGGGACGATCTTCAACACGGGTGCCACGTCGAGTGCCAGCAACAACACCTGGAACGGGTATGCGGCGTACTTCGCGTCGGTCGTCGACGCGGCGGGCGCGCAGTCGAAGAACAACGGCTACAGCGGCTTCCACGTGAGCCAGGGCGGGTCGCTCCAGGCCGGCTCGAACAACAACGGCGTGTCGTCGCTGGCCGAGGGCAATGGCGGCGATGGGTACTCGGCGTGGCTCGGCGCGACGCTGCAGGCCGACGGCGCGACCGCGAAGTCGAACGGCGGCAACGGCTTCGTCGCCAACGTCGGCTCGGCGTTGGTGGCGAACGCGAACTACAACACCCAGGTGGGTGCCAAGGCCGAGAACAACAACGGCAACGGCTTCGCGGCCTACCTCGGATCGGCGCTCGAGGCGCAGGGTTCGAGTGCCACCAACCACGCCAACGGCGCGGGCTACACCGCGCACCTCGGCTCGGCGATGCAGGCGAGCAACGCGACCTCGAACGGGTCGAACTGGGAGGCGTTCAACGCCAACGTCGGGTCCGCGATGGACGCGAGCCAGTCGGTCGCGATGAACGTCTCGAACGGCGGCGGCTTCGGGGCGCACCAGGGCTCGGCCATCACGGCGTGGAGCGCGAGCGCCAGCGACATCAATGGCTCGGGCTTCACGGCCAACGACAACTCACTCGTGAACGCCGACAACGGCAGCGTCGAGCGCGTCGAGAACTGGGCCTTCTGGGCTTGGGGCGGCTCGCTCGTCACGGCCCGAGACTCGACCGCCGAGGACAGCCACGGTGGCTACGGCGCGCACTTCGGGTCGCAGCTCGAGGCGCAGGGGTCGAGCGCGGTCAACAGCACCCAACAGTGCTATTCGGCCAACGGCGCGTCGGTCATCAACGCCAACCAGACGACGGCGACCGGCTGCACGTGGGACGGCTACGACAGCAGCAACAGCTCGTCGATGGACACCGAGAACGCGGTGGCCACCGGGTGCGGCGGCAACGGGTTCTCGGTCTCGCGCAGCTCCAACATGAGCGGCCGGAACATGCGCGCGGCGTCGAACCAGCAGAACGGCTTCGGCGCGTGGGGCGCGAGCTACCTCTGGGCCCAGGATGCGACCTCGGTGAACAACCAGGGCACGGGCTTCGGGGTGTGGGGGCGCAGCATGGCCGAGCTGGGGGCGAGCGACCTCGCCAACGGCGCGACCTCGGTCATCAGTGGCAACCTCGGCTCGGGCCTGAACGTGCATCAGGGCGCCTACGCCGTGGCCAATGGCGTGCGCCTCGACAACAACACCTTTGGCGGCGCGAGCGTCGGTTCACACGGCGGCCTCGAGATGGACGACGCGGTGGTGACCAACAGCGCGCAGGGTCCGGGCGTGTCGGCCGGCGGGATGTCGACGGTCTTCGTGTCGCGGAGCCGCATCGAGAACAACGCGCAGGGCGGCGTCATGTGCGGCGCGAGCTACTGCGTCGTGCAGCAGGGCATCGTCAAGAACAACGGGGCGATCGGGACCTTCGGACTCAACGGATTCTGGGGCGCGTGGATCGACGCGTGGGGCACGGTGGTGTCGGGGCATCGGGACCCGCAGGGCAACCCGACCTGGGACACGAACGAACCGCGGACCTCGAATCCGACGAACTGGACGACGATCTACGACCAGGCGATCCCGCCGAACTGATGTGAGCGAAGGCTCGCGGCCCGAGCTGGGTCGCGACGCCGAGCGCTGGTTGTCTGGACGCGCGGTGGTCTTCTCGGGAGACCATCGCGCTTTTCTTTTGGCGTCGGTGGCGCGGCGGGTGAGGTCCCGCGCGTTTTTCTTGGCCGGAATCCGGGGTCAGCGTAAACCGTTCGGTCGGTCCCGCTGGCCCCTGAGGATTCATGTCGCGTCTCGCCCTCACCCTCGCCGTCTTCCTTCCGTTCTTCGCGGCGCACGCGCGCGCCGATGACGCCGCCCCTGAGGAGGAGGCCGCGAAGGTCGAGGAGGCTCCGAAGCCGGAGGACAAGTGTCCGAAGATCAAGGGGAAAGATCCCGTGGTCTACGGCATCGGCGGCTCGACCATGGGGAGCCTGCTCGGGCCGATGTTGAAGACCGTCTTCGCCGAGCACAAGGTGACCTTCAAGCGCTGGGGCAAGGCGAGCTCGGGGTTGGCGCGGCCGGATTTCCACGACTGGCCGGCGACCGCGCCCGAGCTGATGGAGACGCACCAGCCCGACATCGTCATCATCTCGCTCGGGACCAACGACTATCAGCCGCTGTGGGTGGATGGGAACTGGGTCAAGCAGGAGGACGAGAACTGGGACAAGCTCTACGGAGAGCGTGTCGATGCCCTGCTCGCGGCGGTGGCCGGCAAGAACAAGCGACGCATGATCATCTGGAGTGGACCCTACGCGTTCGAGGGCCCCAACGCCGAGGTGAGGGCGCCAATCGTGAACCGCATCATGCGCGAGCGCGTCGAGGCGTTCGCGGCCGCGGGTGGGCGCGCCGTGTTCCACGACGCCTACACGGTGACCTCGGACGACAAGGGCAAGCCGCTGGACGAGGCCGTGCTGCCGGGTCGGAAGAAGGCGGTCGAGATCCGGACCAAGGACAAGGTGCACCTGACGAGCGACGCGGTGCGGCACCTGCTGGCCGAGCCCATCGTCGAGATGACGCTGCCGTGCTTCGCCAAGAAAGAGCGCGGTACCAAGGCGCGGAGCGCGGGCACCGAGGCCACGAAGGCCAAGCGGAATAAGGTCGACAAAGGCACCCGCGGTTCGCAGCCGAAGGGGCGCTGACCCGCGTGGTGCGGGCACTTCGGGGCGGCGCGCGCGTTGCGGAGCAGGCGCGGCGAGCGGTGTCATCGTGTCGCGAGTGGGTGTAGAGTCTCGGGTATCCTTCGACCCGAGCTGCCCATGACGTCGCGAGAACCCGACCCTTCGAAGCCAGATCCGCTCATCGGCCAGTCCATCGCCGGCCAGTTCGAGATCGTGAAGCAGCTCGGCGCCGGAGGCATGGGGGCCGTCTATCTGGCCGAGCAGCGCGACATGGGGCGGCAGGTCGTCATCAAGGTGATGCACCCCGAGCTCACCGTCGGGAACCCGCAGGCGGTCGAGCGCTTCAAGCGCGAGGCGCGCGCCGTCGCGGCGCTGAACCACCCGCACATCGTGCAGGTCTACGTGTTCGGGCAGGCCGACGACGGGCGCATGTACCTCGCGATGGAGTACATCGAGGGGCGTGACCTCGCGAGTGAGGTCGCGCGCGGCGCGCTGGCGCAGGGGCGCGCGCTGAAGATCCTGGACCAGGTGGCGGCCGCCCTCATCGAGGCGCACTCGCGCGGCATCGTGCACCGCGACCTCAAGCCCGAGAACGTGATGCTGGCCGACCGGCACGGCAACCCTGACTGGGTGAAGGTCCTGGACTTCGGTATCGCCAAAATCCATTCGGCCCATTCGGGACAGGCGGACGGCGGCATGGAGGCCGCGGCGCTGACCCAGCAGGGCGCCATCTTCGGGACGCCGAGGTACATGGCGCCCGAGCAGATCACGGGTCAGCCGATCGATGCGCGCACCGACCTGTATGCGCTCGGCGTGATCTTCTACGAGATGCTCACAGGCGAACACCCGTTCCGCGCGCACAGCGCCCTCGACTACCTCGTCAAGCACGTGCAGGAGCAGGTCGTCATGCCGTCGGTGGGGCGGCCTGGGCTCGGGGTGCATCCACGGGTCGAGCACATCCTGCAGCGGCTGGTCGCCAAGGAGCCGGCCGATCGCTTCCAGTCGGCGGCCGAGCTGCAGCGCGAGGTGCGGGTGGCGATGGGCGTCGCGGGCGTCGCGCTGACGCACACGCTCTCGGTCTCGGCCGACGCGATCGTGCAGGCGGTGCAGGATTCCGAGCGCGCGGCGACGGTGACTGCTGCGGAGCGTGAGGCGCTTCGCGAGCCGAGGTCCAAGCGCGGGCTCTGGTGGGGCCTGCTCGGCCTCGGGGTGGTGGGCGGAGGCGCGGCGGCGTTCGTGGTGGCGACTTCGGGCCAGCATGCGAAGGACAACGTCCCGCCGGTCGTGGCGCAGGTGAGTGTGGACGCGAGCGCGGCGGAGGCACCCGACACGGGGCCGACGCACGGCACGAACGACGCGGCAAGCGACACGACGGGCGGGGATACCGTCACCGTGCTGGCCGCCGGGGCGCCCATCGAGGGCTTCCCGGTGCCGGCGGGAACGACGCTGGTCGTCGCGACGGCGCGCGAGCTGCGGCTGGAGTCGAGCGCCACCCCGAAGGCCATCCTCGGGTTCTATGCGGGCGAGCTGGCGGGGCGGGTGAAGGGCGTGCCGAACGGGTTCGAGTTCACCGACCCGACCTCGCCGTGGATGAGCCTGACCCTGTGGGCCGAGGGAGACCGCGTGTCGATCCTGGTCGGGCGGCGCGAGGCGGCAGCGGCGGGCGACGTGAACGACGCGAGCGTCGACACGGGTGGGGAAGTCGAGCGCGACGAGGAGGTCGCGAGCGCGACGCCGGACGCCGGGCCGAGTCAGGCGGGGGCACCGGTGGCGAAGAAGCCGACCGCCTCCAAGCCGGCGGCCAAGACCCCGGTGCCGACCGAGGCCGCGAAGAAGGCCCCGGGAGAGGTGGCGGCGCCGACCCCAACCCCGGAGACGAAGCCCGGGGCGGGAGAGCCGGTGGTCGCGCACCCGGACCTGGTGACGCGACCCAATCGGATCCGGAATCCGATCCGCCTGCGCCCGGGCGTCGTGACGGAGCCGGTGCAGCCGCAGAAGCCGGTGAGGGTCCGTCCGCGCTTCTGACGCGGCGACCGCTTGATCGCCGCCGGAGGCCTGGCCGAGCCAGGCTGCCCAACGGCTTGATCGCAGGGGCGACCGAACCGTAGGATCGCAGGCCTCGCGCCGGTCGCGCAGAGGAGCCCGCGCTCTTGAACCCTCGCACTCCGCTCATCCTCGGTATCGCGGCCACGGTCGTCGCGCTGGCCCTGCTCGTTGCCGACGCGGCCGGCAACGACTGGTTCCTCCTCCATTTCGGTTCGCAATGCGCGTTCCCGCTGTGGATTCTGGTAGGGATCTACGCGGCGCTGCAATTCACGGTGTGGACCACGCAGCGTCGCGCCGCCGCGAGCGCCCCCGAGCTCACGGAGGACGACGTGGCGAGGTGGGGCGAGGCGCTCGAACGCGTGACTCCGGTGATCGTCACGATGTATGGGAGCCACACACCGCTTCGGGAGATCGCGGACTCGCTGCAGACGAGCCATGGGATTCCCCCCGACGTCACGATACGCTACATCATCACGCTCGCTCGCCTCATGCGGGCCCGCGATTCATCCCGCTGAGGAGCCCGCATGTCCCCTAAGAACCTGTTGCTCATGGCCTTCGCCAGCACCCTGGTCGTGGCCTGCGATGGCACGGACGCGGTCCCGGCGCTCGATGCGGACACGAGCGACACGACGACGACGCCCGAGCTGCGGACGGTCGTGACCGAGGTGCTGCCGAAGCAGCTCGGCGCGGGCGGCTCGGCGACCGTGACCTGCTCGGCCAAAGACCAGTACGACGCGGCCTATGAGCCGAGCCTGCCGCTGGACTACGAGGTCTACGACGCCAACGGCGACCTGCCGGCCGGGGTCACGCGCGACGGGCGTCGCATCACGGCGGAGTTCGCGGGCGTGTTCCGCGTGCGCTGCATCTTCCCAGGGACGCCGCGCGTGGTCGACACGTCGCCGGTGTCGGTGACGGTGCTGCCGGGAGAGGCGGCGTCGATCAAGACGTCGATCCTGAAGACCGACCTCGTGGCCGGGGATCGGATCGAGGTCGCGTGCTCGGTGCGCGACGCGAACAACAACCTCACGAGCGGAGAGACGTACCTCAAGGTCACGCCCGAGACCGGGACGACGGTGACCGGCGGCAAGAACATCCGCTTCACGAAGGTCGGCAGCTTCACGGTGGCTTGCGCGCTGACCAACAACCAGCTCACCGGGAACGTGGTCGACATCAAGGTCAAGGCGGCCGCGCTGGCCCAGCTCACGACCGTGCTGTCGAAGGACATCATCACGCCCAACGAAGAGATCCGCGTGACCTGTCCCGGGCAGGACGAGTTCGGCAACACGGTGAACCTCGACAAGATCATCACGCTGCCCTCGGCCGGGGTGACCGGGCTCGATGCGAACCGGCTCCTGCTGACCGCGACCAAGGCCGGGGTCTATCCGATCACCTGCGCCCCGAAGGAGGCGTTCGTGACGGCGACGAGCACGCCGGCGCAGCTCGCGGTGATCCCGGGGGCCCCGACCACGATCACCATGGACCTCTCCCCCGATCGCACCGTCTTCTCGCCCGGTGCACGGCCGCGGGCCACGGCGCGACTCTTCGATGCGCAGGGCAACGAGGTCTCGGACACGTCGACCGTGCGCATCGAGGTGCGACTCGGCGGGGTGCTGAAAGAGACGGTGCTGAGCGGCGAAAAGGCGACCCTGTCCGAGGAGGGGAGCTGGACACTCTCGGCGAAGAGCGGCGAGCTCAGCGTGTCGCGAACGGTGGTCGTCGATGCGACCGCGCCGACCATCGACATCGCGTTCCCGGCACGTGGGCAGATGGTGACCGGCACGGGCGCCCCGATCCGCCTGGAGGGCATCATCACCGATGCGACCGGCGGGCTCGCGTCGGTGAAGGTCAACGGCGTCCCGCGCACGGTGACCCAGGGGCAGAACACCTTCGTCATCGACATGCAGGTCTCGCCCAAGCACGGCCTCAACTCGCTGACGGTCGAGGCGACCGACGTGCAGGGGCAGACGACCAAGGTCGTCCAGACCTACCTCGTGTCGCCGGGGTGGAAGCCCGCGAGCACGACCTTCCCGCAGGGCATCATCGCGCACATGAGCAAGGGTTTCATCGACGACGGCAACCACACGGGGGCGAGCAACGATCTGGCGACCATCCTCGAGAAGGTCATCCGGTCGTTCGACATCGCGAGCTACATCCCGTCGCCGGTCGTGCAGTACGCGGGCTACGACGTGTATCTCAGGAACGTGCGCTACGACGCGCCGACGGTGTCGATCTCGCCGAGCAAGGACCAGCTGCTGGTGGGGCTGGTCATCGACAACTTCGCGGTGGACGTGGACGCGCAGGGCTTCATCGATGTCTCGGGCAAGGTCTCGGCCGACCGCATCCGCGTCGACATCGTGCTGCAGGTGACGGTGCTGAACGGCGTGCCGAAGGTCACGGCGCCGACCATCGTGGTGGACCTGCAGGGCTTCGACATCGACGTCCACTGGAGCATCAACTGGCTCATCAACCTGTTCGAGAACCAGGTGAAGGACGCGATCATCAAGAGCTTCACCGACACGATCCGGTCGGAGGTCCCGCCCGCCGTGCAGACCGCGCTGGCGGGGTTCGCCATCGACGAGACGTTCCCGGTGCCGGCCTTCATGCCGGGTCAGGCGGCGCTTAACGTGCGCCTCCAGGCCAAGCCGGACTCGGCCAAGATCGACGAGCAGGGGCTCGACCTGGCGCTGGGCACGCAGGTGACGGCCGCCAAGAAGGTGCCGTGGCCGACGGCGGGCTCGATGATGCGCGGCGGGTGCTTCGGGGTGGATGGCGGGATGCCGACCTGGGACGGCAACAAGAAGCTGACCATGGCTCTCTCGCTGGATGTCCTGAACCAGGTGCTGCACGCGGTGTGGCAGGGTGGCGCGCTCGAGGCGAAGCTCGGGCCGGCGGCGTTCGGGGACGCGGATCTGTCGCAGTACGGGGTGTCGGACCTGTCGGTGGACCTCTCGGCGCAGCTGCCGCCGGTGCTGACCGACTGCAACGGCAATACGCTGAAGCTGCAGCTCGGAGAGCTGGTCGTCGACCTGGACATGAAGCTGTCGGGGCTGCCGATGAAGCTCGGGCTCATCGTCGCGTTCGAGACGGCGGCCAACGTGACCGTGACACCGGACGGTGTCATCTCGATCGCGCTCGGGGAGATCCCGCCCGAGGCGGTCCTCATCGATGTGACCAAGCTCGAGAGCGAGCTCTTCGGGCCCGATCAGGAGGACGTGGTCATCGATCTCCTGCGCGAGCAGCTCCTGGGCGGGCTGCTCGGCAACTTCGCGGGCCAGGGGCTCGGCGAGTTCCCGCTGCCGGAGCTCGACCTCGGCGGGTTGTCACCGGCACTCGCGGGGCAGAGCATCACGGTGAGGAACATCGTGCTCGGTCGTGGTAAGGGCTACCTCCTCCTGCAGGGAGAGCCCTGACTCCGCGTCCGAGAGAGATGGCATGACGAAGAACACGAACGACCAGGCCCGCTTCACCCATGACCGCTGGCAGGCAGGGCGCCTGCGCTTCCCCGACGGCATCGTCGTGGACGTGGTCGTGGTCGAGGAACGTGACGACGAGGACCTGCGCGCCATCGCGCGCTATCGGACGAGCCACGGCATGGTGCCCGACCTCGGGCCGGTGATGACGCGGGCCATCCGATCGCCGGTCGACGGCGAGCCGCACCTGCCCGCGGTGGTGCGCGTGGGAAGCGCCGAGCTCGCGGCCGAGGTGCGGCGCGTGAGGCCGGACGTGAAGCTGGTCATCGGGCCGACGCCGCTGGTCGAGGAGCTCGGGCGGGACTTCGCCGAGCAGCTCTTGCCGCGGCCGGAGGACAAGGGCTGGCGTTGGCTGGGCGGCGACGTGACCGCCCCGCACATCACGCGTCTCTTCGCGGCGTTCAAGCGCTTCGCGGAGCTCGCGGTGTGGGAGGCCGTACCGCAGGGACAGCTCGTGCGCGTGACGGCGCCGAAGCTGGGCCTGGACCAGGCCGCGGTGCTGGTGCTGGCCGACCCGTCGATCACCGGGGGCCAGGTCATCTCGATCGCCATCGCGCCGGACGCGGCGGCGGCGGCGCTGTGGGAGGACGACGAGTCGAGCGACCGCGAGATCGAGATCTACGCGGCCGAGCTCGACGACCTGAGCGACGAGGCCCTGGCCGAGGCCAAGGCCCACGGCTGGGAGCCGGCCGAAGGGTACTACCCGCGCGTGACCGCGGGTGGAGAGGACGAGCGGGCCGCGACTGCGGCCGAGGTGACGGCGGCGGCGGCGGTGCTGGAGGCGGTGGCCGAGCACTTCGCGAGGCTGCAGGCCGGGCTCGACCCGTTCGCCGAGAGCACCCTCACGCTGGCCGATGGCGTCGAGGCGGTGGTCGCGGTCCACGAGGACGACGAGATCCACCTCCGCGATGGCGACGAGGACGACGACGACGAGGACGACGACGACGACGACGACGACGACGAGGACGACGAGGACGACGAGGACGACGACGACGACGACGCGGACGACGATGACGCGGACGACGATGACGCGGACGACGACGAGATCGACCCGGTCGTCGCCGAGTTCTTGAAGCTCGACGACGCCGGCTGGCCCGCGGCACCCGAACCCCAGCCCGCGACCGTGCGCGCCGCCGAGAAGCCCGGCCGCAACGACCCGTGCTCGTGTGGAAGTGGCATCAAGTACAAGAAGTGCCACGGGAAGTAAGCCCGCGAATGCGTCGGTGGACGTGGCGCGTCGATGCCCCGAGCTGAGCTCGTGGCATCGCGCGCGGGGTGTCACGGCTTCCATCCGGAGTGGTGAGACGGGCCGCGGGTTGCCGGTCGCGGGCGGGGCGGGGCCACCCCCCCGGGGCCCGGGGGGGCCCCCCCGGTGGGGGGGGGCGGCCCGCGGGGGGGGGCGGG
>JAEUKJ010000347.1 GCA_016792665.1 Deltaproteobacteria bacterium
TGGAAGCAGAGCTGGTTCCTCCAGGAACAGAAGGTCTACGCCTTCGAAGAAGGCGAGGAAGGCCCGGCCGCGCTGATGAAGATGGGCTCCTGAGGGAGCTAGCGGGCCGCGCGGAGGACCAAGCGCCGCAGGCCGAGGAAGAGCAACGCCAGGAGGCTGACGAGCCCGCTCGCAAGCCCGCCCATGCACCCGTCGCTCGAGGTGCTCGCGCCCCCGCCCGGCTGCCCCGGGCCGTCGCTCGGATCGTTCGGGTCCTTGCCCGCGGCGATCTCGGCGCCGTCGCTGACCCCATCGCCGTCGCTGTCGCTTTGCGTCGGATCGGTCCCCCAGACGAGCGACTCGTCGCCGTCGCTGACCCCGTCGCCGTCGCTGTCGACGACCTTCGGGTCGGAGCCGAGCGAGCCCTCGAGCTCGTCGGGCAGGCCATCGTTGTCGTCGTCGACATCCACGCAGTCGGCGATCTCGTCCTTGTCGGTGTCGGTGCAGTCGCGCGCGCACATCGGCTCGCTGTCGTCGCAGTCCGTCCCGCTGCAACCAGGCCCCTCCCCGTAGCCATCGCCGTCCTCGTCGACGCACTGGGCCTCTTCGCAGTCGGGGATGCCGTTGCCGTCGCCGCCGTCGCGATCGGTCTCGCAGTCGGTCGTGCAGGTCGCGACGAGGTCATTGCAGTCCGGGCCGAGGCAGCTCGCGCCGACCCCGTAGCCGTCCTTGTCCTCGTCGACGCACGTGTCGATGCCGTCGCAGATGCCGTCCTGATCCACGTCGGGGCAGTCGATCGGGCAGCGCGCGAGGTCGCGCTCGTAGACACAGCCGGTGGCGACGTCGCAGCGATCGTTGGTGCAGACGTCGGCGTCGTCGCAGGTGACGGCGATGCCCTGGCAGCTCGCCCCGACGCACGCATCGCCCGTGGTGCAGGCGTCGCGATCGTTGCACGCGGTGCCGGCCGGCGTGGTCGCGAGGCAGCCGTCGACGAAGCCGAAGTCGATGTCGCTCACGGTGGCCGACGCGAAGATCGAGAACACGTACGGGCTCGGCGACGAGTCGCGCGTCGGGTCGCCGGCATTGGTCAGCGTCGCGCGGAAGTTGCCGGCCGCGAGCACCGGGTCGGTCGCGTCGACCTTCACCGTGTAGGTGCCCTGGACGAGCTCGGCCAGGGTCCAGGTGCCATCACTCGCCGTGACGACGGCCCAGCTCGCGTCGGGGCCGGGGTTGCCGTCGAGGTCCCCTTCGATCTTGACGATGACCCCCGCGATGCCGGGCTCGCCCGCGCCCTCGAGGCCGTCCTTGTAGACGTCGTGCCACACGCGCCCCGTCACGATGGCAGCCACCGGCAGCGGGCACGTGACCGAGGCGCAGGTCGAGGTCGCGCCTTTCGCGGTCCCCCCGCGCGCGGCGCATGCGCCCGGGCCGATGAAGGTGCAGGTGCCCTCGGGGTGGCAGCAGGCCTCGGCCGGGATCGGGCCGCAGATCCAGCCACCAGCACCCGTGCACGCGATGGTGCCGGGCTGGCCGTTGGCCTGGGTGCAGGGGTCGCCGGGGAAGTCGTCGGCCGTGCCGTCGCCGCGGAAGTCGACCTCGTCGACCAGGTTGTCGGCGTTGTTGTCGATGCCGTCACAGACCTCGGGCAGGGCGCCGTCGGTGTCCTTGCAGCAGAGCACGCCGCCCTGGTCGGTCGGCCGCGTCTTCACGACGAACTTCGACTCGTTCGTGCCGTTGCCGCCGTCGTTGCACTCCCAGGCCCACTCGCTCGAGCTGTAGCCGTGGGTCTGGGCCGAGGCACCGCCGTTGTCGGCGCTGTGGAGCGAGCTGCACTGGTTGTGGCCGAAGCGGTTCAACGGGTAGCAGTTGGCCTGCGGCGGGGCGCCCATGTTGCCGCACCCGAAGATGTCGTTGAAGGACTGCGGGAAGCCGTTGACGACCTCGTCGCAGTTGCCGGTGCCCGAGCCCGAGGTGCGCGTCATGAAGAAGGCCGCGCCGGGCGGGTGGGCGATGTTGGTCGTGCCGCTGCCGTGCTGCGGGTAGTCGGCCGCGACGGCGTCGGCACAGCCGCGACCGCCGGTGCGGATGTCGATATCGTCGGGGCCATAGCAGACGTGCCAGCCGCCCGCGCACAGGTCCTCGACGTTGCAGCCGAGGCCGTTTGCGTTGGCGCCTCCGTTGCCGGCCTCGCGCCCACAGGTCGGGGCCGAGTGGAAGGCGCCGGGCACGTCCCAGGCCCCGCTGCACGCCGCGAGGTTGGGGTAGGTACCGAGGTCGACGAAGCCCTCGCGCGAGCCGTCGGCACACCCGATCACCAGCGGCTGGGCGCGCGTGGCCAGGGTAGAGAGTGCCACGACGGCGAAGACGGCAGGCACCAAGGCAAGGCTCATACGCGACATCGATGGCTCCTCCCCAGAAGCGGCGGATGCGGACAGGGCACGGTCGCGATTCACGGGCTTCGTGTCAACCGCGGGGCGAGGGACCTCGGATACGGACGAGAGCGTGGTTTTCGCACGGCACCATTCCGGGTAGGGTGCTCGTGGAGGTAGCCCATGAAGACGCGTGCAGCAGTGTGTTGGGAAGCAGGCAAGCCGCTGGTCATCGAAGAAGTCGAGCTCGATGGTCCGCGCCATGGCGAGGTCCTGGTCGAGATGAAGGCGACCGGGGTCTGTCACACCGACGAGTTCACGCGCTCGGGGTCCGACCCCGAGGGCCTGTTCCCGGTCATCTTCGGGCACGAGGGCGCGGGCATCGTGGTCGACGTCGGACCGGGCGTGACGTCGCTCAAGAAGGGCGACCACGTCATCCCGCTCTACACGCCCGAGTGCCGCGGCTGTAAGTCGTGTCTCTCGCGCAAGACCAACCTGTGCACCGCCATCCGCGCGACCCAGGGCAAGGGCGTCATGCCCGACGGCACGAGCCGCTTCCGTATCGGCAAGACGCCCATCCATCACTATATGGGGTGCTCGACCTTCGCGAACCACTCGGTCCTGCCCGAGATCGCGCTGGCCAAGGTCCGCGAGGACGCCCCCTTCGACAAGATCTGCTACATCGGTTGCGGCGTCACGACCGGGATCGGCGCGGTCCTGTGGACGGCCAAGGTCGAGGCCGGCGCGAACGTGGTCGTGTTCGGCCTGGGCGGTATCGGGCTGAACGTCGTGCAGGCGGCGAAGATGGTCGGCGCCGACAAGATCATCGGCGTCGACATCAACCCGGCGCGCGAGGCGCTGGCTCGCAAGCTCGGCCTCACGCACTTCGTGAACCCGAACGCGATCGGCCAGGACCTCGTCGCGCATCTCGTCGAGCTCACCGGCGGCGGCGCCGACTACAGCTTCGAGTGCGTGGGCAGCGTGAAGCTCATGCGCCAGGCCCTCGAGTGCTGCCATCGCGGCTGGGGGGTCTCGGTCGTCATCGGCGTCGCGGGCGCGGGCCAGGAGATCTCGACCCGCCCGTTCCAGCTCGTCACCGGGCGCGTGTGGAAGGGCTCGGCCTTCGGCGGCGCGCGCGGCCGCACCGACGTCCCGAAGATCGTCGACTGGTACATGGACGGCAAGATCGACATCGACAGCCTCA
>JAEUKJ010000355.1 GCA_016792665.1 Deltaproteobacteria bacterium
GGCCGCCGCCCCCGTTCGCACCGTGACGGCCACCTCCGAGGCCACCAACGCCACGGGACGTCCGTCGGCAAGGGTCCCGATGGTGGCCGCAATGACCAGCCCGCCAAGCGGCGCGTAGAAGTGGTGGGTGCCGACCAGTGAGCCCGTGGGGTCGAAGCGCGCGACGAAGCCGTCGGTCCCGATCCCGGTCGGCAGGCTCCCGAGGTCCTCGCCTTGATCGCCTTGGACCTGGACGACACCGGAGGTCATGCCCGTGACGGCGACGTCGCGCTGGAAGCGACCCGCGGCCGACGCGACCACGAAGCGCTCGCCGGCCTCGCCCGGTACCAACCAGCGGCGCCAGACGAGCGACCCGTCCGGACGCCGACGCTCGACGAAGGCGTTGATGCTGGTCAGCTCCGAGGCGCCTCCGGACAGCGTCTCGGGGAACGGCCCGCGGACCGAGAAGTCGCGGGACGACAGGCGCGGCCCGGCGATGAGGAGATCGCCCTCGACCGTGGCGCTCATGGCCGAGAGAGCCCGCACGAAGTCGACGAAGATCCAGTTCGACACCTCGTAGTGCCAGCCGAGGGCGACCTCGCCGTCGGGCTCGACCAGCAGGATCGTGAAGCGCTGATCGCTGGTCCCGGTCGTATCGAGCGACGGTTGGTCAGGGACCTTGATCGGATCGTGGGACGTGACGGCGATCGCCACCAGGTTGCCGACCTCGACGATCGGCGCGCGCACATCGAGCGCGGGGAAGTCGCCGTCGGGTGCCTCGGTCCACACGAGCACGTCGGAGCGCAGCGCGTTCGGGTTGGTCGCATCGATGAGCACGAGCGACGATGCCGCCGTCTCGGGTGTGGCCGGGGCGTGGCCCGAGATCCCGCCGATCTGGTTGAAGCGACCGAGCATGCGCACCAACACGAGCTTACGACCGCTCCGGGTCTCATGCGTTGCCAGGACTTCGGTCCCCGAGCCATCCGAGCGCAGGTACCAGTCGCCGAGGTAGTTGTTGGGCTCGTGGCCGGGCACGCAGATCCCCTGCCGACACACATCCTCGACCGTACACGCATCGCCGTCTTCACACTCGCTGCCGTCCTCGCGCAGGACGACCTGGCACTCGTCGGTCGAGGTCACGCAGGTCGCGGGCTCGTAGCACGGCCCGAGCGTCGGGCACTCACACGCGGGCGTCGTGTCGACCTCGGCGGCGTCGGCTTCGAGCGTGTCCTCGGGGTTTGCCGAGTCGGGCGAGGTGTCGCCCGAGACAGCCGTGTCACCGGGGTCGGCCGTGTCGGAGATCGCCTGGCGCGGCGGCTCGGGAAAGCACGCGCCGACCAGCAACGAAGCGGCGACGAGCGTGACGTGGAGGCATGCGTGCGTGCGTTCGATCATGGGAGGTCCACCAGCGTGGCGTCGTTGATGTTGCCCTGGTCGTCGGTGATGAGCAGGCGAACCTGGGGCTCGTTCGGGAAGAGGAAGTCGAGCGAGGCCGGCGTGATGCGATAGGTTGTCGGCGCGGCTCCGCCGATGACGACCGCGCTTGCGACCTGCCAGTCGTCGCCGCGCAGGACGGAGTAGCCGACCACGCGCACGCCGGCCTGGGTCGTGATGAGCACGTCGCCGCCGGGGCGTGTGACCGCGGGCGCGACGTTGACGGAGTACGTGCGGTCGTCCGTGGCCAGCCAGCGGTGGAAGCGCAGACGGTTGGCGTTGTGCATCGAGAAGACCGGCTCGTGGTCGATGCGGATCGGGTCGATGGCGGCGGTCGTGACGCTGGCCGGCTCGCGCATCATGACGAGGCGGTTCACGTGGTCGAAGCCGCGCGAGAGGAGGTTCTCGTAGTTGGTCGGGTGCGGCAGATCGAGGGCGTGGCCGAGCTCGTGCAGGACCGCCCCGATGCCGGTCGCGTAGTTGGCCCAGAAGGTGCCGCGGTAGCCGCTGTCATCGAAGAGCGGCGGCGAGGCGGTGGCGACCCGGCGGTCGTCGGTGAAGCGCGCGACGACCTCGCCCAGATCCTGGGCCCAACTGTAGAGGGTCGCCGATCCGAACAGCGCCACGCCGCCACCGCCCAGCGCCGTGTGGGCCAGGGCTTGCCCGGTCGCGGCGTCGTAGTGGGTCATGCCGAGGATCATGACGCTCTTGCAGTCGTCGCAGCGCGGGACCTCGTTCATGTGGCCCCAGATCCAGGTCCACATCTGCGCACCATTCATCGCGCGCCACTGCGCCGTGGTGGCCGAGGTCTTCCACACGTGCACGGTCGGGACCTGTGCCGCGTCGCGATCCAGGCGGAAGGTGCGGCGCCCGAGCCCAGCCTCGTAGAGGCGGTCGGCGTAGAACGACTCGAGCAGGCGACCACCCGTGCGCAGGCGGCGCTTGGCACTCTCGAGGTCGTGCGGCTCGCCGTCGGGGGCGTCGAAGTCGCCGTTGCCGTCGCTGGCGACGAGGTAGACCAGGCGCACCTTCTTCGCGTTGGTCTGCGGCTCGTAGCGCAGCTGATAGTAGCGGCGCCCCTCCCCCGCGGCGGTCGTCGCCGAGACGGTGAACCAGTTGTCGCCGGGGCGCAGCGAGACCAGCGCCTTGAAGCGCCGATCGCCGACCGGCCAGCTCGTCTCGTCCTGGCCCGAGCGCACGCGCACGGCCGTCGCGTCGACGGGGGCGACACCGCGCAGGATCGGCAGATCGTAGCGCAGGACCTCGGCCTGATTGTCAGAAAAATTGACCAACTCGGGCGCAGACGGTGCAGCGCGTCGCGCGCGTGCCGCGGCCGTGATCTGGTTGGCGACCAGCTCGACCACGTCCGGGCGGCCATCGAAGTCGGCGTCGGCGGCGTACTCGTCCCAGAGGAA
>JAEUKJ010000392.1 GCA_016792665.1 Deltaproteobacteria bacterium
TCCAGATTCAGCCCCAGGACCTCGTCGATCGTCAGCAACCCGTCTTCCGATCCGCCCGCCCCGAGCACGAGCAGCGGCTGCCCGAACACCCCGCGCGCCCAGTCCTTGCCGTCATCGCCAGGCTTCAGTGCGTCCATCTGATCGGGGGCGAAGCCATGGGTCGCAAGGTGCAGGACGCGATAGCGCGACAACGCCAACGCTTTGAGCCGTGCCTCGCTCGCATCCGCGCCCAGGAACACGGCACCCGCGTCGGGATGGTGCCCCGAGCGCTGGATTAGCTGGCTCGCGAGCTTCACCTCGGCCACTGTGGCTTCCAGCCGCGGCAGCTTGAGCAGCGCCGTCTGGCTGTAGACCGGGTCGCCGAACGCTGCGATGTCGTAGCGCGGATGACTCGCCTTCGAGGCGAGGCTCTGCTCGAGCGTCACGAGCGCCGCCAGCGACGGGCCCGTGCTGGTCACGAAGCGCTCGGCCAGCCACCCGCCACCCCTGGCTACGGGCCACGGCAGCGCGTCGAACGGCACGAGCCGCAGCTCCCGGTGAGGCACGAAGACCACGCGCGTGCGATCGCCTATCGCCGCCAGGGCCGGCTCCACGAGCTCCCGGAAGAGCGCCTTGCCGTCCTCACCCATGGCCCGCCGCTGCGCCCCGCTGCGTCGATCGGGTGCCGTCCCGATGGCCCCCACGTACCGCTGCACCAGCGCCGCGAGCGCCGCACGCCCCGGCAGCACGTGATGGACCACGCGCGCCTCGCCATGCTCGCGCGTGAGCACGAAGAGGTGCGAGGCTCTCTCGCCTACATGAAATTTCAGAATCGCAACCTCGGGCGACAAGTGCCCGGCGATCCGCTCCAGCGCCCCGTCGATGCGATCGCGGCTCGCGCGCGGCCGCGCCCCGTCCCAGTCGCCGCTGCCCGAATCCCGCTCGACGCCACGGCTCAGCGCGCTCGGCGCCACGCCGAGGGCCTCCGACTCGAGGGCGGCCCGCTGCCGGGCGAGCTTCTCCAGGGCTCGCCTCGCCTCGCCATCGCCACCGACGGCCGCAGCTGCCAGGGACCGCTCCCGCCTCTCGACCCCGTCCAAGGCCCGCATCGCCCGCTCGGCCTCGGGCCGCAGCGCCCGGCTCCGCTCCAAGAGGTCGGTCAGCCCCCGCGCCGCGCTGCGCTCGGCCGTCGCGAGCGCCGCCTGCACCCCGGGCTCGGCCTGCAACAGCGTCGGCCCGTGCGACGCCCCGGTCGCGAGCTGGTTCGCCAGGAGCGCGTCGTAGATCGCCTGTCGCTCGCGCTGGGCGAGGTCGCGCTCGTGGGGCGCGACGCGAAACAGCGGGATCCGCTCGGCCGCGGCGGCGGCCGCTTCCAACGTCACCCCTGCTTCTTTGCTCTGTCCCCCGGCCTCCAGGAGGGTTGCGAGCCGGAGCCCTGCGCGCGCCGCCGTCCGGGGCTCTGGGCCCTGGCCGAGAGCATCGACGAGGTGCTGCCTCTCCTCGTTGGGCTTCCCCTCCGAACGCGCGACCGACGCGAGCAGCACCGCCGACTCGACCATCGCGTCCGCATCGTCGAGCTCCCGCGCCAAGCGCGCCGCCTCCCCGAGGTGAATCCGCGCCTCCTCGATGCGCCGGTCGTCGACTGCCATGCGCCCGAGGAGTAGCCGGCTTGCCACGACGCCCCGAGGCGAGCGCAGCTTCGTGTAGGCCCCGCGCGACTCCTCGACCTGGCGCCGGGCGAGGTCCTTGTCGCCCCGAGCCAAGCTCACCTCCGCCTCCAGCCGCTTGAACTCGGCCCGATCGGCCAGTCCACCGACGCGCTCTGTGATGGCGCTCGCCTCGGCCGCCGCGAGGGTGGCCATGGCCGTGTCCCCAAGCGCCAGGTGCGTCCGCGCCAGGGCGCCGAGGGCCGATGCCCGCTCGAGGTCCCACCCCGCGGCCGCGAGCGGTCCGAGCGATGCCATCAAGTCGCGCCGTGCCCGCTGGAGGTCTCCCATCCGCAGCCGCGTGTTCGCCGCTTG
>JAEUKJ010000419.1 GCA_016792665.1 Deltaproteobacteria bacterium
CGAGGAAGCGCATGGAGGGCACTGAAAAACGCCCATCTGCGGCGTCGCGCGGAAAGAGTCGTCGCTGCGGCGGGCCACCAGCCCGCCTCACTCCTTGTCTTTCCGGCTCCTTGCATCTGGACATTTTTGAGTGCCCTCCAAGAACAATGAGGTCACGGGTTGGGAGTCGGGGCCGGTGCGGGCGCGGGGGTCGGCTCGGGCGTGGGTGTGTCGAGCGCGGCGACCTGGGGCTCGACGAGGAAGTAGCCGGCCATCTCGAGGTGGAGCGCGGAGCAGAACTCCGTGCAGTACATCGGGAAGACGCCGGCCGAGTCGGCCTTGAAGGTCACGTCGGAGTGCTCGCCGGGCTCGAGGCTGAGGTTGATGTTGTACGAGTCGAGGGCGAAGCCGTGGGTCGCGTCGTCGGCTTGTTCGAGGTTGGTGATGTGGAGGTGGATCGTGTCGCCCTGCTTCACGCGGATGATGTCGGGCGTGAAGTGCGAGCGGATGGCGGTCATGAAGACGTGCACGCCGTCGTCACGGCGCTCGATGCGTTCCTTCCCGCCCTCGACGGCGTTCTTGGCGAGGCCGCCCTGGATCGGGTCGGAGCCGACGGGCTTGTAGATGGCCTCGGGCTTCAGCTTGTCGGCCTTGATCATCTGGGCGTAGTGCGGCTCGCCGAGCGGGATCGGGAGGTCGTAGAGGAGCTGCATCGGGTTCGTCGTGAGGTCGACGAGCTGGAAGTTCTGCGGGAGCAGCGGGCCGACGGGGGCGAAGCGGTCGAGGGCCCACTTGTTCATCATCATGAGGTAACGGCCGTCGGGGCTGACGGTGTCGCCCTCGGCCGCGGAGATGTGCCCGATGTTGTAGGAGGAGGGGATCTTCTCGACGACCTTGAGATCCTTCAGCGACCACTTGGCGCAGGCGCTCTCGAGGAAGAGCGAGGTGTAGGCGAAGCCCTGGTCGTCGAACTGGGTGTGCAGTGGGCCGAGGCCGAGGTCGACCTGGCCGCGGATCGCGTCCTTGAAGGCGAGCAGCGGGACGCCGTAGGGGTCTTTGCCGTCGAACTTCTTCTGGTCGATGAGGGCCTTGATCTTGGCGAAGCTGTAGACCGTGCCGTGGGTGTCGAGCTTGCCGCCGACCACGATGTCCTGTCCGTCGGGGGTGACGTCGACGCCGTGGGGGCTCTTGGGCTCGGGCACGAAGAAGAGCACGCCCTCGGCGGCGGAGACCTCGAGCGGCAGGACCTTCATGCCGGCGATGGTCTTGGCCTTGCCGTCGGCGACGAGCTTCTCGGCGAGGCGCCAGTTGACGACGTGGAGGTAGTCCATGTCGTTTTGGGACATGCCGGACTCCATCGGGGGGCGACCCTCGGCGTTGCCGCCGTAGGCGAGCTCGGTGTTGATGGAGTTGAAGAAGGCGTAGCCGTCCGAGGCGAGCTTGCCGGCGTCGGCGAGGTCCTGGACGTAGGGCGGGAACTCGAGCATGAAGGAGCGCTCGGGATCGAGGCGGCCCTTCTCGCGGTCGAAGCGCCAGAAGATGGCGCCACCACGGTACTTTTCTTTGAAGGTGCTGATGTCGGCGTAGACGCCGCCGAGCGGGGCCGGGTACTGGGTGACCTCGATGACGTAGTCGGTGTTCGGGGTGACGAAGGCGGCGCCGTGGTCGGACTCGATCACGTGGGAGGTCACGATCTGCTTGGTCGTGAAGTCGGCGAGGTCGATGACCGCCATGCGGGCGTTGGCCTTGTCCCCGATGAAGAGGAACTTGCCGTCGTAGTCGCCGGCCATCTCGGAGAGCGCCGGGTGGTGGGTGTCGGCCCAGGTGAGGTCCTTGCCGTGGCGGCGACCGCCGGCGAGCACCGCCTTGGTCTGGTCGTCGAAGCCGTAGCCCTGCCAGGGCTCGGGCGTGAAGACGGCGATGTACTTCAGGATGCGCATCGACGGGACGCCGACGACGACGACCTGGCCGCTGTGGCCGCCCGAGCCGAAGAGGTAGTACTCGTCGAGGCGGCCGGTCGGGGTGAAGGTCTTCAGCGCGGCTTTGACGTCGTCCTCGCTGAGGTTCCGGGCCTTCATGAGGTCCTGGAGCGCGGCGCCGCCCGTGGCGGTGGCCTGGGGAGAGGTGTCACTGGAGCAGGCCGAGAGCATCAGCGCGAGGGCGAGGGCTCGGCGAAGGGAGGGAAGGGGCATCGTAGCCTCCATGCCGCGGGTGCGGCGCGTGGGTGGGTGAGGGGCGTCACTTGCCGGCGAAGCCGCGGACCTTGTTCTTCAGCGCGGCGAGCACGTCGGCGTTGCGGATATCGGGGTTCGACGGCATGGCGGCGCTCTTGCCGACGCCGGCGCCGCCGACCTTGATGATCTTGACGATGTAGTCGTCGGTGACCGACTTCTGCCACGTGGGGTCGCTGAAGTTGCGGGGCTTCGGGTCCAGCGTCCCGGACGCGGTGCCGTCGCCATGGCCGCTGGCCCCGTGGCATGGGGTGCAGCGCTGGACGAAGATCTCGTTGGCCTTGGCGATGGCCTCGGGCGGCGGGGCGGCGGGGGCGCCGGGGGCGTCCGAGCTGCCGCAGGCCGAGAGCAGGGTGGCGGCGAGGAGCGAGGTCGAGAGGAGGGAGCGGAGTCGGAAAGTCATCGAGTCACCTCGTTCGCGGCTGGCGAAAGGCATGGTTCGGCCGGCCCGTACCGGCGAGTGAGCGGTGCGGGGCGTGAGGGTGCGAGCGTCGCGGGCACGCCTGGGCCCTCCGGACCGGGGCCGCGCGCCGGGTTCGGAGAGGTGTCTTGCGTGGTCGTCGACGATTGATCAGACTGCGTGGGAGTCCCTGACTCCCGAGTTCAGTTCTGCGCCTTCCGAAAGATGTTATCAAGCGAAAACAAGCATCGGCCAGGCAAGCCAGGAATAAGGCCATGACGAAGCCATCCCCTCAGACGAGGACATCCAAGGTGACCCCGACGAAGGCGACGAAGACGACGCGAGCGAGCGACCCGAAGGCTCGGTCGGGGGCGACCCGGGCGAAGGCGGAGGTCGCGGTGCTGCGGGCCGGTACGCCGCGCGTGGCGACGGTCGATCGGCGTGAGCAGATCGTCGGCGTGGCGCTGGAGCTCTTGGCCGAGACCTCGATCGAGTCGCTGACGACGCGCGATCTGGCGACCGCGCTCGGGCTGTCGCAGCCGGCCCTGTTCCGGCACTTCAAGAACCGGGAGGCGCTGCTGGTCGGGGTGGTCGAGCACGCGCGCGCGCAGCTCGAGAAGACGGCAGTCGCGATCTTCTCGGCGGGCGGCGCGGCGGTGGGGCAGCTCGAGGCGCTGGGGGTGTCGCTGCTGGCGCATGCGGAGCGGCAGCCGGGGCTGCCGAGGCTCTTGTTCGCGTCGACGACCGAGTCGGCCGGCGAGGTGCGTGAGGCCCTGCGTGGGGTGGTGGCGATGCAGGCGTCGGTCGTGGCCGAGCTGGTGCGGCAGGGGCAGCGCGAGGGCGAGATCGATCCGGGGCTGGACGCGGGCGCGGCGGCGACGTTGTTCGTCGGGATGCTGCAGGGGCTCATCCTGCGCTGGGAGATGGGCGGGCGGGACGAGGCGCTGGCCGAGCGCTTCCAGCCGGTCTTCGAGGTGTGGCTGCGTGGGGCGATGCCGCGGGGTGAGCACGCCGCGGGGGAGGTCGCCCCGGCATCGTCGGAGCGGGCGCGAGCCAAGGCGTCGTCCGTGGTCGCGCTGGATGTGCGTCCGCTGCTCGAGCGGGGGGACGAGCCGCTCGGGGCGATCGTCGGGGCGCTGGACGGGCTGCCCAAGGCGGGCGTGCTGGTGGTCGAGGCGCCGTTCCGGCCGGCGCCGCTCATCACCTTGTTGAAGCGGCGCGGGCACGCGGTGCAGGTCGAGGCGTTGGGCGCGCAGCACTGGCTGGTCGAGGTGGTGGCGGGTGGCGAGCCGGACGTGGAAGACCTCCGCGACCTCGACGCGGCGACGGTCGCCGAGCGGCTCGGCGCTGTGGCTGGGGCGCTCGAGGCGGACGCGGTGTTCATCGCCCGGGTGCGAGGTGGGGTGCCGCGGGGGCTCGGGGCGCTGCTCAAGCGGCGGGACGTGAAGGTCGACGCGCTCGAGCGCAGTGACGGGGTCACGGTCGTGCGTTTGAGCCGGGGCTGAGGGCGCCGTGCGATCGTGCGGCGCCGTGCGATCGGTGTGCGGGTCAGGCCTGGAGTGAGCGGGCCTTCGTGAGGAGGAGCTCGCGCTCGCGGCTGTTCTGGGTGAGGGAGGCGGCGCGCTCGAGCTCGGCGCGCGCTTCGTCGAAGCGGCCGAGGCGCTGGAGCAGGTCGCCGCGTACGCTGGGCAGGAGGTGGTAGCTGCGGAGCGTCGGGGTGTCGGCGAGGGCGTCGACGAGCTCGAGGCCGGCCTCGGGGCCGAAGGCCATGGCGACGGCGACGGCGCGGTTCAAGGCGACGACGGGAGAGCGGGTGAGCTCGAGGAGGGCGTCGTAGAGGGCGACGATCTTCGGCCAGTCGGTCGCGTCGGCCGTGGCGGCGCGGGCGTGGCAGGCGACGATGGCGGCCTGCAGGGTGTAGGGGCCGAGCGGTCGGGCCAGGGACTCGGCGTGCAAGAGGGCGGTGAAGCCGCGCTGGATGAGGAGGGGGTCCCAGCGCGCGCGGTCCTGGTCGAAGAGCAGGATGGGCTCGCCCGAGGGGCCGATGCGGGCGCGGGCGCGTGAGGCGTGGAGCTCCATCAGGGCGACGAGGCCGTGGACCTCGGCTTCGGCAGGCAGGAGGGCTGCGAGCATGCGGCCGACGCGCAGGGCGTCCTCGCAGAGATCGGCGCGCACCCAGTCGTCGCCGCGGGTGGCGGCGTAGCCTTCGTTGAAGATGAGGTAGACGACCTCGAGCACGGACGGCAGGCGCGCGGTGAGGTCGGGGCCGCGAGGGACCTCGAAGGGCACGCGGGCCTCGGCGAGGGTGCGCTTGGCGCGCACGAGTCGTTGGGCCATCGTGGGCTCGGGCACGAGGAAGGCGCGCGCGATCTCGTCGGTCGTGAGGCCGCCGACGAGCCGCAGCGTGAGGGCGGCGCGGGCCTCCGGCGAGAGCACCGGGTGGCAGGCGACGAGGATGAGGCGCAGGAGATCGTCGCCGACCTCGGCGTCGAGCGCGCCTTCGATGTCGGGCACAGTCGGGACCGACGGGGGGACGGAAATACCGGCCGAGCCCTCGACGCCGAGGGCCCGCTGCTTGCGCGTGAGCATCTCCTGGCGGCGCAGGTGATCGACGACCCGGTGCTTGGCGGTGGCCATGAGCCAGGCGCCCGGGTTGTCGGGGATGCCGGTGTCGGGCCAGCGCTCGAGCGCCGTGACGAGGGCCTCCTGGGCGACGTCTTCGGCGAGCGCGAGGTCGCGCACCATGCGCACCAGCGCCCCGATGAGGCGGGCCGACTCGATACGCCAGACGGCCTCGATGGCCTGATGCGTGGCGTTGCTCATGGCCTTGCCGCGTGCGTCGGGGGCGCTGGCGGTGGAGCTCACGTGCGCCGCTCGAGCTCGGCGCGCAGGCGGTCCTCCTGCGCACGCAGCTCGGGTGTGAACTCGGCGCCGAAGTCGTCGGCCTCGAAGACCGGCCTCAGCTCGAGCACGCCGACTTCACCTGGCATCGGCGCGGGGCAGCGGCGGGCCCACGCGACGGCCTCGTCCATGTCCTTCACCTGCCAGAGCCAGAAGCCCGCGATGAGCTCCTTGGTCTCGACGAAGGGGCCGTCGACGACCGCCTTCTGGTCGCCCGTGAAGACGACGCGGCGGCCGCGCGCGCTCGGGTGGAGGCCTTCGCCGGCCAGCATCACGCCGGCTCGGACGAGCTCTTCGTTGAAGCGGCCCATGTCGGCCATGAGCTGTTCACTCGGCATCGCGCCGGCTTCCGAACCAGCGGTCGCCCGCACCATCACCATGACTCGCATCGGGATCTCCTCGTGGTCGTGTTCTCTTGGTGTCGTCGTAGGGTCTCGAGGTCAGCGGGCGTCGCTGGCCATGAAGTCGATCGGGCGGACCTCGCACTCGCATTCGAAGTCGGGCCAGTGCACGCGGTGGAGATCGAGGAACTCGGTCGTGAGTCGCAAGATCTCTTCGCGCGAGCTCGCCTGGAGGATGGCCCAGCCGCCGATGATCTCCTTCGTCTCGGTGAAGGGGCCGTCGATGGTCGTGAGCGCGCCGTCCGCGAGCCGCATGCGGAAGCCGTCCTTGCTGGGGGCGAGGCCGCCGGTGTCGACCAGCGCGCCCTCGCGGGTGAAGCGCTCGATGAGGCCGCCCATGGCCTCCATCATGGCGGGCGGCGGCGGCGAGTTGCGATGGGTTTCCGAGGCGCGGACGAAACTGAGGTACTTCAAGGGGCCCTCCTGAGCCGGGGTGTTCGAGGACGCGACGAACGAGGTAGCGCGGGATCGACACGCGGCGACAAGGGGGCGTCGATTTTTTTCGGGGCGAGGTGAGTGGTCGAGGTCCGGGCTCAGCGGGTGGGGTCGCCGTTGCACTTGGCAAAGGTGTCGGTGAGCGCGTCCCAGGTGCCTTCGGCCGAGACGCTGCGGCACACGATCGGCAGCGTGCGGTCCGAGGTGCAGCCGTCCTCGATGAGCGTGCCGGCGGCGTCGCGCACCTGGAGGCAGTCCATGGGCTGGCACTTCCTGAAGCCGAAGCCGAAGCTCGAGTGGTAGAAGCGGTAGCGCTTGTCGCCGAGGCGGAGCTCGAGGCTGTCGTTGTGGTGGTTGCCGCCCCAGTCGTAGCTCGCCTCGGTGACGCTCACGAGCGCCTGGCCGTCGCGCCAGAGCCAGCCGACGCCGGCGCCGAAGACCGGCTGTTCCGACAGGGTGACCTCGCAGTCGACGGGTGTGGACTGCACGTAGACGACGCCCTGGGTGGTGCCGTCGTCGAGGGTGCAGAGCCAGTCGGCATCCAGCGCGTCGAGGGTCGTGTCGCCGCCGGGGCCGCCGGTGCAAGGGATCGCGTGGGTCGTCGGCGTGCGGATGGGGAAGCCCCAGGCGTTGTCGATCACGTCGATGTCGGTGTCGGTCGTGTCTGCGGTGTCCGTTGTGTCGGTCGTGTCGGCGGTGTCCGATGTGTCGGTCGTGTCCGCGGTGTCCGACGTGTCGCTGGTGTCCGACGTGTCGGTCGTGTCGGTGTCAGTCGTGTCGTCGTCATCGCCGCAGGCGGCGTTGGCGATCATGGCGCAGGCGAGAAGGACATGGACTCTCATGGTGACACCCCGTTGGAGCGGTCGTGGTAGGGGCGGGCCTGCTTGATGACGAGCTTGCGCTCGGGCCCGTGGAGCTTGAACTCGAGGTCGAGCGCGAACCCGTCGGGGTCCACCTCGTAGAGCGGCGCGAAGTGCTGCTGCACGCGCCAGGCGGCCGTGTAGAGGGCCTGGACCTCGGCGTCGGTCATGAGCGGCGCGTCGGGGGAGAGGCTCGAGAAGCGCTGGCGGACGACCTGCACGCCGCCGCCAGGACGCTCGACGATGACGAAGACCTCGGGCGTCGAGCCGTCGGCCGGGTTCGTGACCGGCACCTCGCCGGCCTGGACGTTGACGTAGAAGCCAGCGACGGTCGGGTCGGAGAGGTTTCGCGTCACGATGACGCCGTTGGCGCGCTCGTCGGGGAAGGCGGGGTGCACGGCGACGCCCATGCGCACGGCGGCCTGGTCGATGCCCCAGAAGGCGCGCTCTTCGAATGCGCGCCAGTTCCAGACCGAGGCCCAGACCTTGCGGATCTCCTCCGACGCCGGGTCGCTCGTGCCCGTGGCCCCATACGAGTCATAGAGGCCGGCCCCCGAGAACTGCGGGAGGTCCTCGGCGTTGGTGCTCGAGCGCAGGGGCACGGGCGTCGTCGGGCCGAAGCGACCGAGGACCAGCGCGTCGAGTGCGGCGCCGAAGGTCGGGTCGACCGGCACGTGGCGCACGAGCCACCGCAGCCCGTCGAGGCACGCCTCGCGGAAGACGCTGTCCTGGCGGAAGGTCGGGTCGGCCAGGAGGCGCGCGACGTAGGCGTCGAGGGTCTCGGGCGCGCCCGCGGCACACAGGTCGTAGGCGGCCTGGCACACGTCGGCGCTGCGGCCTTCGTCGCGGCAGTCGGTGCGGGCGCCGGCACACCGGGCGGCATCGAAGGTCGTCGTCGCCATGAAGCGATCGTAGTAGTGGAACGGCACCGCGAAGCCGTCGGGAGCGATATCGGGCAAGAGCGCGTGCAGCTCGGCGAGGTTCGCGGCCTTGACCCCGATCCGCGAGGCATCGTCGAAGCTGAGCTCGGCAAAGCCTGGGAGACCGTCGCTGGTCACGTCGGCGGGCGGCGTCCAAGGTTCGGGCACGCGGCTCGCCCAGAAGGCTTCGGCCTCGGCGAGCGTGGCGCGGCGCACGGACCAGCCCGAGGCGGTGACCTCGAAGCGCACGAGCTCGCCCACGAGCGGCGCGAGGGCCGGGTCGTCGCTGGCGTCCAGCAGGGCGAGGTTCGGCGTGCCGCGGGCGCGCGCCGCGACGTTGACGTGCGCGAGCGGGGTCTGGAGCTCTTCGGTGATGGTGCCGCCGACGATCGGCAGATCGTTGGGCAGGCGCGAGAGCAGGAGCACGTCGCGGAACGAGACCACGGTGCGCGCGAGCTCGTCCGGGGTGAGGCGTCGCAGGGTGCCGAAGGCGACGCCCGGGTTCAGGCGCTGCTCGCGGATGCCGGCGTAGAGGTCGGCGTGCCGGGTCCAGCGTGCGCCGGCCTGGGCAAAGGACGTGGCGTGGGTCTGGGCGGCTTGCTCCTGCAGGTCGCCGGCCGGGAGGTAGACCAGCGCGGAGCTGCCGACCGCGTCCGCGAGGAAGGGCATGCGCGCTTCGATGAGCTGATGGAGGCGCAAGGCGAGGGCCGCGTCGAGGTCGTCGCTCGGGAAAAAGGTCATGGCCACCGGTGGGCCGACGGCAGTCCCGGTGGCGGCGCCGGGGAGCGTCAGGTCGAGGTAGCGGATGAGGGTGCCGGCGGCCTGGGGCCGATCGCTGCCGTGGTAGGTCGCCTGCTCGAAGTCGCGGCGCGTGCCGGCGCGGCCGAGCACGTCGCGATAGAAGTCGAAGTGCAGGGGGTGGCGGGCGGTGGCCTGGAAGTAGACGGTCGGGCCGCCGCGAACCCCGGCGAGGTCGTCCACGAAGAACTTCACGACCTGGGTGCGGCCGAGCTCGGAGTCGAGCGTCAGGGCGAGGGTGGTGAAGGCCGCGTCGCCGTCGGCCGCGAAGCCGGTCGCGTAGTCGGCGTTCGACACGGGGGCGGGCACCGGCGTGAGCGCCATCGCGAGGTCGCCACGGGCGTCGGCCGCGAGTGGGGTGGTGAGGCGCTCGAAGCCCGGGGCCTTGAGGGTCACGGAGCGTGCCTCGGGGGTGATGTCGAGGCTCAGGCGGCCGCCCTCGCAGGGGGCGCAGGTGTGGACGACCGGCGCCCCGTCACCGACGGCGACGAGTGCCACGAACGCGGTCACGACGGCGTCGTCCGGGCCGCGCACGACCAGGGTCACGGCGTCGTGCGGCGCGGGTTCTTCCGAGCACGCCCACGGCAGGACGGCGGCCAGGCCGAGCCCGAGGAGTGCTGATCGCGCGCGGGTCATGGGGCGATCCTTCGCGCGCACGCGGCGTGTGTCAATGGGGGCCTTCGCACGGCGTTGTTATCGGTTGATAACGAAGCGCGGGGCCGACCGCGACGGGGCAGGTCAGTCGAAGAAGACGGCCAGGTCGTAGCCCAGGGTGGCGCTCACGTCGAAGGGGCGGACGCTCAGCGTGTAGGTGCCGCCGTGGTCGACGAAGATCTCGAGGTAGGCGCCGTCGCCGGGGTCTTCGCCGGTCTCGAGGAGGGTGCCGTTGGGGCTGCGCAGCTCGAGGTCGCCGAGGCCGCGACCGGTGTCGTGGCTCGTCAGCGCGACGATGTTGGTGAAGTCGGGCACGGTCAGCGCGAAGACGTCGACGTCGGTGCCGCCGCAGTGACGGAGCCAGGTGTGGATGCCCGGCTCGAGGGGGACCGGGGCGCCGACGCCGTTGGGCTCGAAGCGGTCGGGCTGGCAGGCGCCCGGTGGGTCGGTCACGTCCTGGAGGAGGGAGTAGCCGGCGAGGGTCGCGTCGGTGGAGACCTCGTAGTAGAGGCGGCCCGGGCCTTCGGGTGTGAACTCGATCTCGACGTAGCCCTCTTCGTCGGGCAGGCCGACCGCGATGGGCTCGCCGCTGGGGTCGCGGTAGAGCTTCACCGAGACGTGCGGGGCGGCGTCGGCGAGCAAGAGCACCGACAGGGTCTCGCCGCCGTTGAGATCGACGGAGAACCAGTCCGACGCGATGCTGCACGCGCGGAAGCCTTCGTAGACGCCCTGGAAGAGGACGGCCGCGGTGCTCGGGGAGGCGTTGTCGCCGAGGCCGTCGGCGGGGCAGCCGGCCGAGAGGAACTCGTCGACGAGCAGGGTGTAGCTGTTGAAGGCGCTGCCGACGCCGTAGACGCGGGCCAGCACCTCGGCGGCCCCGGCGTCGGCCGACCAGGTGATGGACTCGAGGCTCTTCTCGGAGGCCGAGCGGCCGAGCAGCGTCGTACCGTCGGCGGCGTAGAGCTCGAGGTCGAGGTCGCCGTAGCGGTGGTCGAAGGCGGCCGACACCTTGATGGCCTTGCCGGCCGGGACGGGGATGCGGAACCAGTCGGCGTCACTCGGGCAGATCTTGGCCGCGGTCGAGCTGCCGATGTCGATCCGCTTGGCGAGGTCCGGGGTCGAGTCGGGCTCGGCGGGGTCGTTCTCGCAGCGGGTCGCCTCGACGGCGAGCTCGAGGGTGTACGAGATGCGGACCACGGAAGACGAGCTCACCTCGAGGTAGATCGGGTCGCCGTTGCGCCGATCGTGGACGACCTGGAGGCGGCCCGGGGCGGCCTGGGTCGCGTCCTCGAGCGGGTCGCCGGCGGCGTCGACGACGCGCATCGCGAGCTGGCCCTGCGCCGCGGACCAGGTCGCCGCGGCCACCACGGTCGTCCCCTCGGGGGCGGTGATCGCCACGAGGTCGCGGCCCGGACCGCAGAGGCGGTGCCCCGGCGAGGTGCCTGCCGCGAGGGTCGGGGCCGAGCCCGGGGTGTCGTCGGGCTCGGAGGGGTCGTCGAGGCAGCCGTTGGCCCCGGCCGGATAGACCGCGGCCGTGAGGTAGCCGGTCTTGGGGAAGCGGGTGCTCTGGTCGCAGGCGACGCCGGTCGGGTCGTCGTTGTCGGTGGCGACGAGGTAGTAGTGGACCAGCGTCCCGTCGGGGGGCAGGGAGCCGAGCTCGACCGAGGCGCGCCAGGTCGGTCCGGAGGGACGCACGCGCTGGAGCGAGGTGCTCGTGTAGGTGCCGTTGGGGTCGCCGCGGGTCCAGCGCAGGACGACCGACTGCACCTGGCTCTGGGCGTCCTGGGCCGAGACCTCGATCGCGAGGGGGCCGGCGAGGGTCTGGTCGGCCGGGACCTCGTGCTCGATGGAGGGCGGCTGGCCCTGGCAACCGGCCTGCTTCTCGGCGTTCAGGAGGACCAGGGTCAGGGTGTGGGTGGCGGTGGCGCCGGCTTCGTCGCGGGCGCGGAAGACGGCGCGGTGCACCGACACGGCGCGCTGGTTGTCGTCGGGGCGCCAGTAGAAGTAGGCCTGCTTGGGGCCCTGGGCCGAGAGGCGGGCGCCGTCGGGGCCTTCGATCATCTCGAGCTCGACCTCGGTCGAGTCGTCGTCCTTCACGGTGACGAGCTGCTCGATGGCGTCCTGGGTGGCGAGGTTCACGACCAGGCCGGCTGGCAGGACGAAGGTCGGGGCGCCAAAGGTCGGGTAGGCGATGAGGCCGAAGGACTGCGACGCGGTGCCCCCGCGGCCGTCGTCGACGGTGAGGTCGATGGTGTAGCGACGCCCGCCCGGCTGGGTGTCGGTGATGAGCGGGCTCCAGACGAGGACCGCCTCGTTGGCGGCACGCGGGGTGAGCTCGGCCCCGTCGGGGAGGCCCTTGGCCTTGAAGTCCAGGCGATCGCCGTCGGCGTCGTCGGCGGTGATGACGAAGGTCAAGGTCTCGCCGACGATGACCCGCTGGTCGCGCAAGATGGCCAGTGAGGGGGCGGAGTTGTCACCGCCGCAAGCACCCGCGAGGGTGGCCATCAGGGCCGCGAGGGCCGCGAGGATCGTCCATGGCTTCATGCGCTTTGGATAGCATGGGCGCGCGGTCGATGGAATCGCGACGGAGGGAGGGAGGTCGGGGAACGGCTTGCCTAGACGACGTCGATGGGGTCGAATCCCGGGGCGTGCCGAAGGTCGTGACGAGTCGCGAAGGCCGTACGGTGGGGCATCGACCCGGAGGGGCCAACATGAGGGCAGCGAGGGAAGAGAGCGGAGCGAGCGCAGCGGGAAAGGCCGAAGGCGGGCGAGGTCGGTGGCGCCTGGCGATGGCTGGGGTGTGGCTGGTCGGGGCCCTGGCGGGATGCAAGGGTGGGGCGGGCGGCCCGGACGTGACCTTGCTGGAGGTCGAGGCGCCGGATGCGACCGATCCGCTGCGCGAGAAGTTCGCGACGATCGCGGTCATGAGCGAGTGCCTGCGACGTCGCGGGGTGAGCCCGGCCGAGACCGCGCAGCAGCTCGACGCGTTCTATGTGGCGCAGGGGATCTCGCTCGACACCTATGCGCGCGAGATGAGCCGCTTCGCGGCCGAGCCGAGCTTCCAGGCCGAGATCGAGCGACGCATCGCCAAGACCGAAGGGTGCGTGGCGATCACGGGTGACGTCGTCGGCGACGCGCACGCCGACACCGCGGTCGCCGATACGGTCGGGCCGGTCGACACCGCGGTCGCGGACACCGCCGTGCGCGCCGACGCGGGACTCGTGGCGGACACGATGCAGGCGGGTGCGGCTGATACAGGGGTGGCGGACACGGGCGCGGGCGATACGATGGTCGACGCGAAGGTGGTCGACACGAGCGTGGTCGCCGATACCCACGTCGTCGATGCGAGCGCGGTCGCGGACACGAAGGTCGCCGACACCAAGGTCGCCGAGGCCGTGGATGCGAAGGCGCCTTCGGACACGGAGATCAAGAAGCCCATCGAGAAGGGCGTGAGCTATGCCGGCAACTGGATCGGGCCGTTGACGGGCGGGTCCTCCGGCACGTTGCGCGTGGCGGTCAACGGCAGCACGGTGACGGCGGCCGTGGCGACCTTCGGGCGGGCCTCGATCCGCCTCAAAGGGACCCTCTCGGCGACCGGCAAGCTGACGCTCGGCGGCAGCGTCGACAAGGACTACCTGCGGATCAGCGGCGCGGCGGACAAGGCCGCCAAGACCATCACCGGCACGTGGGAAGGCGTCGTCGACAGGAAGCGCGGCAACGGGTCGTTCCGCATCAGCAAGTAACGGCGCGATCAGTCCGGCGGGCGAGCCTCGCCGCCAGGCGAGTCGAGATCAGAAGCTGAACTGGCCGGTGACCATGCCCCCGTCGGGGCCGAGCGCCAGGCCTGGGAGGAAGGCCGGTGCGCGGGCCTCGCTGGTCTCGCTCTCGGCAAGGAGGAGATAGAGGCCAGTGGCCGCGAGGACGCCGCCCGTGATGCCGGTCACGATGGCCGAGGTCTGGTACTTCAGCGCGCGGTTGCGGAGGCGGTCGTACTCGTCCTGGGTCTCGGGGATCGGATCCAGCGCGTTGGCCTCGCGCTCGAGCGGCTTTGCCTTGCCGAACTGCAGGTAGGTGGCCACGCCGCCAGCGGCGATCCCCGTGCCGAGGAGGGTCCAGCCGATCCAGGATGGGACGCCCCCGGTCGGGTCGTCGACCACCTCGGGGGGCGAGCTCGCGTCCGGCCTCAGCGCGACGTTGACCGACACGACCGAGTCCGGCTTGACGATGACCGACTCGCGGTGGGTCACGTACCCCTTGAGCTTCACCTCGAGGTCATAGACGCCTTCGTCCCATGGCGTGCTGGCGAGCGGGCTCTTGCCGAGGACCTCGCCCGAGAGGCTGATGGTCGCGCCCGCGACGTTCACGCTGACCTGGACGAAGCCCTTCTTGGCCAGCGGCACGAGCACGATGTTGAGCTCGCGGTCTTCGCCCGGGACGAGGTCGAGCGTCTGCTCCGAGGTCTTGAAGCTCGGGTTCGAGCTCACGAGCTTGGTACGGCCGGCTGGGACCCACGCTTGGAACGGTGACGAGACGCGCGTGTCCTCTTTGCCGTTGGGGAAGATCATGAGCACGGTCACGACCGACGGGGTGGTGCGCACCGTGAGGCGCCCGTTGGTCTTTCGGAGCTCGGCCTCGATGCGGGCCAGCCGGGTGCGGCCGTCGGCGGCGAAGACGTAGTCCTGCTGGAGCGCCTTTGCGAAGTAGTCGTAGGCCTTGTCCAGCTCGCCGAGCTCTTCGTGGGCGCGCCCGAGGTTGTGCTGGGTCTCGGGGTGCGGGTAGAGCTTGAGCGCGGCCTCGAACTTGGGGATGGCCTCGCGGAACTGCTTGGACCGCGCCAGGTTGAGGCCCTCCTGGATGAGCTTCTCGGCGCGCTGGCGGTCGTCGTCGGCCGCGTGAGCCGGCGCGATCGCGGTGGTCCACGCCATCAGCGCGACCAGCACCGTGAGGAGGGTCCGCAGGCCGAGCAACGCCCAGAGGCACCCCCCGGATGGCCTCGCCCTGCCGAAGTCCCCGCCGAGATTGTGCGACTCGATCCCCATCTAAGCTCCCTCGGAACCGCCACCAGGCTCGACCAACGTTCCTTGTAGAGGCGCTTATAACCGCCAGGTGTCCGCTTTGCCAATCCGACCGTTGCGCGCGAAGCCCCACGAATGGCTTCACCGCCACCTTCGCGGATGACGCCACGTTCGTCTGCACCTCGGCAGGCTGCGAGTGAGCCGCGGCGCGAAGGTCCTGGCTCCGCCCTGCTGATGCTGGAGTGGCCGCCGCGCTCGTGCTAGCCCAACCCGATGGCGCCAAACGACATGGTGGGCAAGACGGTCATGGTCACGGGCTCGAACACGGGCCTGGGTCGCGTGACGGCCGAGGTGCTGGCTCGCCGCGGCGCGCGCGTCGTCCTCGCGAACCGCTCCGAGGAGCGCACCCGTCCGGTGCTCGAGGCCATCGCGGCCGAGGGCGGTACGGCGAACTTCCACCCGCTCGACCTCTCCGACCTCGCGTCGGTGAGGCGCTCGGCCGAGGCCTGGCTGGCGCGGGGCGAGCCGCTCCATGTGCTCGTCAACAACGCGGGGCTCGCGGGCCAACGCGGCGTGACCGCCGATGGCTTCGAGCGCCACTTCGGGGTGAACCACCTCGGGCCAGCGTTGTTGACCCTGTTGCTGGTGCCGGCGCTGCGCGCGACCGGCGAGGCGCGCATCGTCAACGTCGCCTCGCGGGCCCACAAGCGCGTCAGCCGCTTCGACTTCGACGCCCTCCAGCGCCCGACGGCGACGACCACGGGCTTTCGCGAGTATGCCGTGAGCAAGCTCGCCAACGTCTACTTCTCGCGCGAGCTCGGTCGACATCTGGAGGGCTCTGGCGTCACGACCTACGCGCTGCATCCGGGGGTCGTTGCCTCGGACCTCTGGCGCAAGATCCCGTGGCCGTTCCGCTCGCTGATGAAGCTGTTCATGGTCACCAACGACGAGGGCGCCAAGACGCAGATCTGGTGCGCGACCGACCCGGCGCTACGCGGCGTCACGGCCCGGTACTACGCCGAGTCGCGTGAGGTCCCCTTGCAAGGTCTGGGCGATGACGAGGCCCTGGCGAAGGGCTTGTGGGAGCGGACGCTCTCGTGGACTGGCGCGCGCTGAGGGTGTCGCTCTCCTGGACGCGCGCTGAGCGCGTCGCTCTCCTGGACGCGCGCTGAGGGCGTCGCTCTCCTGGACGCGTGAGCGCCGAGAGCGCGAGGGCTACTCGAGGGGGCTGCAGATCACCTGGATCTGGTCCAAGAAGGCCGCGGCCTGGCCCTTGATCCCGGTGACGACGTAGCCTGGCGGGCACTGCAGCGAGAAGGGAGTGCCACCCGTGCCACCGGCCGGGTCGGTGAAGCGCTTGGCCGCGCCGATCTTGACCTTGCCGCCCTGCGGTGCCGCGAGCTGCTTGGCCAGCGCCTTCACGTCGGCCGCGCTCATGCCGCCGATGGCGTCCGCGTTCTTGGCGTGGTCTGCCTCGTCGGCAAAGCCGGCGCGATCGGCGAAGGTGCCCTGGGCCGGCTGGCGCGGGGCCCCGATGGTCGGGTCGGCGATGGCGACCGCGGGGCTCGGGGTGGCCGGATTGGCCGGCTTCGCCGCATTGGGAGCAGTGAAGCGCTCGCGCAGGATCTCCTTGCCGCCGTTGACGGCGACCCCGAGGAAGGCGCGATCGAGGTCGAGCGAGCGCGGCAGCGGTGAGGTGCGACCGAGCTCGACCGCGTAGACCCCGTTGTCGACCGCGACGAAGTGCGTCTCAGACCAGAGCGCGCGGCCACCCTTCTCGGCTTTGAAGAACGAGAAGGTCAGCGGGTAGATGCCGCCGATGGGGCGTCCCTGGCCGTCCTCGAGCTTGCCGGCGTACACGATGCGGGACTTCGGATCGGCGGCTCGAACCGCGGGCGACGCGGCCGAAAGTGCCAGGGCGAGGATCGCCCACGACCAGATCCCGAAACCAAACGACGACCGCGCCATCTTCGCCTCCCGCGCCCCCTGGCGCCCAAACACCCGCATGTACCACCAACTTTCTGGGCCATGTCAATCGAAGCCCCGACAACCCCGCGGGTCGTCGCCTGTTCCTTCCGTTCGGCAGCCTGGCCGCCCAGGCCTTCAGCGGCGATCCCGCGAGCGGCCCGCCTCGGACCGTCCTAGGGTCCCGCGCCGAGCACCAGCGCGTTGTCGTGGGCGGCCCACACGCGCGTCGAGTTCGTCGCGAGGGAGCGGGGCAGGATCCCCAGCGAGCCGCCGAGAGGACCCTCGACGATCAGGGCGTCGACCAGGGTGGCGACCAGCTCCTCGGCGACGGCGATGGGGGGAGTCCCGATGAGGCCCGCCTCGACCGCGGCCGGCACGGCATCGACCTCGCTCGGGTCGAAGGTGATGACGCCCTCGGGGCCGACCGAGATGAAGCCATGCACGCGCAGGTCGACCACGACCGACCCGAGGCGCCAGCGCGCGCCGGCGATCCCACCGATGAGGTCGACCCGCACGCGGCCGAAGTCGACGAGCACGGCGTCGCCGAGGTCCGGGTCGGCGCGCACCGTCGGGACCGACTCGGGCCAGAGCTCGATGGCGACCCCACCGTCGATACGCCCCAGCGCAGGCCAGCGCAAAGCGACCTCGTCGCGCGGGACCTCGGCGATGCCGGCGTGATCCGCGCACGCACTACCAGCCAGCCAGGCCGCGCCGATGATGCGCTCGAGGGCGCCCAGGCGGAGCACCGTGCCGGACTCGGGCAGAGGGCCGAGCGGGCCCGGGGTGCCCTCGGCGAGGGCGAGCGTCCCCATGCAGGGGTGGGGATCGACCGCCACCGAGAGGGCGAAGCGGATCGCCAGGCCCGTGCGAGTGCGCTCGATGAAGTCGGGCATCGCGGTGCCTGGGGTGTCGGTCGCGGCGCGCAGCGTGGCGCGAACGTAGCCCGAGCCAAGCGCATCGGCAGCGATGGGGGCCGACCACCCGAAGGCAAGGTCGAGGCCGAGGGCCGGGGCGAGCTCGCTCGCGACCGCGTCGGTGGCGGTGCGCGCAACCCCGTCGGCGAACATGCGCGCGAGGGCGGGGAGGGCTTCGGCCTCGAGCCCGGGCGGGCACTGCGTGAAGTCGGCCCAGACCGTGTTGGTGCGCGCGCCCTCGACCGTGACGAGCTCGACGCCTGGGAGCATCACGCCCTGGAGGCGCCCGAGCTTGTCCGCCGCGAGCGACAGACGGACCGTGAGGCGCGCGGGGCGGACCTCGAAGGGGATGGCGCACAAGGTCTCGCCGCTCGTGGGTGCCAGCGTGAGCGTGCCGTGCGAGTGCTCGAGCGGGACCTGGAGGCGTAGGCCGGGATCGTCGGAGGTGCCGTCCACCGGGACGAAGTCGAGGGTGGGGCGACCGATCGCCAGCGACAGCCCTTCCCAGTGGACCACGAGCGCGCCCCAGGGGCTCGTCGCGGCCAGCGGCAGGTAGCCTCCCCAGCGCGCCTCGAGCGCGGCGCCGAGCTGTTGAGAGGCGGCTTGGATCTCGGCCGGACCGAGGACGCGCACCACCGCCCCGCGCTGCGCGTTCATCGGCTCGGCACCGCCCTGTCCCCACGGCAAGGCGCCGCAGCCAGCCAGCGCGACGCCGAGCAGCGCGGTCGTGAAGACCTCTGGCAGCGTGCGCCGCCTCACGGGTCCTCCGCCGCGATGTCGAAGATCTGGAGGCGCGTGTCGGGGGCCGTCGCGTTCACGAAGGCGCCGAAAGCCCCGATGAGTCGCGTGCCTTCGGGCTCGAACGAGAACCAGGCTCCCGGGTTCAGCGACAGGGTGCGGGTCACCGGCTGGCCAGCCCCGCTGAGCATCGTGTGGCGCACGGCCGGTGTGCTCGCGTCCGCATGCAGGATGTGCGCGCGGCCCTGGGAGTCATAGCGAAGAAGTGCGAACTGCCCGACCGCGAGGCGTCGCACGCGGCCATTGGGCGCGGTGCTGAGCCCGGCGTCGACCACGCGCGGGGCGGCCCCGGGGCCGAGGTAGCGGAGGGCCCCGCGGGTCGCGTCGAAGTAGGCGAGGCCCAGAGCCCGGGTCGGGGTCACGGCGAGGCTCACGAAGCGGCCGACATCGCCGGTGTCCGCGCCGCTCAACGGGTCGCGGCCATCGACGACCGTGGTCACCCAGGTCCCATCCCCGTTGTCGCCCGCCAGCTTGAGGTCGCCGCGGCGCGCGTCGTACAGCGCGATACGCGCGAGCGGAGCGCCGCCCGCGACCTGCACCAGCGCGAGGTCGAGGCCCCGGCCGAAGTCCTCACCGGTGGCGGCGGGGCAGTCGGCCTCGCCTGCGCACCCGTCGATGACGCGCGTCTCCCAGCGGGTGCTCACGCCGTCGAGGGCGGTATCCAGCGCCCCGCGCCGCGCTGCGTAGACGACTTCATGGTTGGTTTCGTCGCGGTAGGCGAGGTGAGGGTGTCCGTCGAGGTCGACGGCCAGGGCGATGTGGGTTCCA
>JAEUKJ010000423.1 GCA_016792665.1 Deltaproteobacteria bacterium
GTCTGGAGAAAGACGCTCTCCAACGTCGGGCCCGCGTTGTCTAGCGTCACGCAGGCGGGCGCCGACGGAGGAGAGCTATCGCTGCCATCGCCTGCCGTGACGATGCAGCAGACCTTGTCGCCCTTGCCCGCGCCCGCGGCGGACGGCACGAGCGTCGCGCCGGTCGCGGTGGTGGCGCTGTTGTCGACCGTCCATGCGACGGTGTGGGTCACGGTGTCGTGGTCGGGGTCCTCGCCGGGCGTTGCGACGCTGCAGGTCAGGGTCGTGTTCGCGTCGGCCGTGGTCGGCGTGAGCGTCGCGGTCGGCGCGCCGGGCGGGCTGTTGACGATGCTGACGGCGCTGCCGCTGGCGGTCTGGACCGCGGTGCCCGAGGTCGCGCCATCGAACGGGGTCAGCGTGCAGGTGATGCTCATGCCGCTGGCCGTGAGCGAGGCCGGCAGGGTGCACTCGCCGTCGGTGCCGAGCGTCGCGCCCGAGACCGTGTCGATGAAGACGCAGGTGCTCTGGTCGGTGTCGCCGTCGGCGTCCTTCCAGCCGAGGCACTTGCAGGTGATGTCCTGGGTCGTCCGCGCCGAGGCGGGCAAGAGCACGAGACCATCGCAGCTCGGGGCGCTGTTGCCGATGGTCACGCGCTTGACGGTCGCGAGGCCCGGGCCGAAGCCGTCGTCGGCGGTGACCGTGACCTCCCAGGTGTCCCCGGCTTCGGTCACGCTGGAGGGCAGCGTGGCGCCGTTCTGGACGGTGTCGGCGTCGACCTTCTTCCAGACGTAGGCGAAGGTGAGCTCGGTCTGCGGTGCCTTGAAGGTCGTGTCGGCCGGGCCGGTGCCGGTGGCGACGACGTTCTCGGAGGCGCCCGGGGCGTCGCTCGACAGGGTCACGGTCGGGCTGTCGGGCGGGGTGTTGATGACCACGGCGAGGTCGGCCGAGGCGCTTGCGTTGGCGCTGCTCACCGTGAGGGTGATGGTGTGGGCGCCCGGGGGAAGCTTCAGGTCGCGCGTGAGGAGTCCCGAGGAGACGCCGAGGTCGCGGTGGTTGGCGTCGGGCACGCCGTCGATGGCGATGGACGCGCTCAGCGCGAGCAGATCGACGGTCTCGCCGCTGGAGCGCGGCTCGATGCGGGCACGCAGGGAGAAGGGGTCGAGCTGCGAGAGCAGGGTGCCGGCGGCGGGCTCGACGAAGATCACCTGCCAGTTGGCCTGGCCGGTCGCGTCACCGGTCGTGTCGCGATCGTTGATCGTCGTGTCGGTGCCTTGGTTGTCTTCGCCGCAGGCCGTGCTGGCGAGCGACAGGGCGAAGAGCGCGTGCGCGCCCGTGCGGACGAACCGCGAAGTGATGGGTCTCTCGGGACTCTGGACTCTGCGTCTCATGGTCGTCTCCTGCTCGTGTGACGTGGCGATGGGACGACTATGGCGAGGCGCACGAAACCGCGTCGAGACGGTGCTCTCAAATGGAGCAGGGGTGCTCAGGGGAGTGCATCGTGGCGGCAAAAATACCGGCGAAAATGACGAGCCGTGCTCATTGAGATCGGGCCCCGAGCAACGTCACTCTCACGGTATGCGCGTGCGAACCTGGTCATCGATGAGTGCGGTCCTGGCGGCGGCGATTGCGGTGGGAGGATGTGAGTCCACGCCGCACGATGGGGGCGCGGACACGCTCGATACGGACACGCGCGTCGACATCACCGATCCGAGCTGGGACACGCGCGTCGACACGACCGACACGCACGGGGGCCAGCCCGAGGTCGACGTGAGCGATGGGGCCGATGGGAGCGACGGGTCCGATGAGATCGCTGAGGTCGATGGCGCCGGTGACACCGACGCGGACGCGATCGCGGACGCCGCGTCGGATACGGCCGCCGACTCGAGTGACGCGACCGCGGACACGCACGAGAGCGACAGCGCCGACACGAGCGTGAGCGACAGCCTCGCCGACACGAGCGTGAGCGACACGAGCGTGAGCGACACCACGGCGGACACGAGCGTGGCCGACACCGGCCCGGACACCACGCCCGATCCCTGCGCCGATCCCTGGCTCCTCGATCGAGACGGGGATGGCGTCCCCGACCTCTGCGACGCCTGCCCCGAGGTCCCCACCATCCTCCTCTATGAGGTCAACGTCGATCGCCACGTCGGGCGCAACGCCATCACGACGCTGGGCTGCGACTTCACCACCGCGAGCGTCGCCGACTTCGTCCCGCTGCTCGCCTCCGGCCGCTTCGGGCTCGTGGTCCTCGACATGCCCGACGCCCGCCCCGAGGGCGCCTGGACTTCGGCGCTACTCGACTTCGTCGCGGGCGGCGGCGCTGCGGTGATGAGCTCCTGGGCCCTCGATCGCGTCCCGGGTCCGAGCCCGGCAGCGACCTTCGGCGCGGCCATCGTCGGCGACCTCGCCTCGCCCCAGACGGTCACCCCGACCTGGACCGAGCCGGTCTGGACCTCTCCCCAGCTCGTCGGCAGCGCCGAGCTGCGCGCGCCCGCCGCCTCGAGCTACCTCGTCCACGGCCATCGCCTGAGCCCCGTCGCCGGCCGCGCCTTCGCGCGCTTCCCGGACGCGTCGGCCGCCATCGTCGAGTCCAACGGCGGCCGCACCTTCCTC
>JAEUKJ010000495.1 GCA_016792665.1 Deltaproteobacteria bacterium
GGTGTTGGTGCCGATGACGGTCAGGAGGTTATTGAAGTCGTGGGCAACGCCGCCGGCGAGGCGCCCGATGGCCTCCATCTTCTGGGCCTGGCGGAGCTGCTCTTCGAGGGTGCGGCGGTCCTGGATGTCGACGGCCGTGCCGAGGACGCGCACCGGGCGGCCTTGGTCGTCGCGGTAGAGGCGGCCGCGGCCCGACACCCAGCGCCAGCCGCTCACGACCGAGCCGATGCGGAAGTCGTCGAGGGTGTGCACGCGCGCGCTCTCGTCGGCGAGGATGGCGGCCATGCCGCGCCGGATGGCGGGCAGGTCCTCGGGGTGCAGGAGCTCGCGGGTGGAGTCGGAGTCGCGCGGGACGAGGTCGGTCGCGGAGGCGCCAGGGAGGAGGCCGGCCAGGCGCAGGAGCTCGTCGGACCACATGATGAGGCCGGAAGCGATGTCCCACTCCCAGACCCCGAGCCGCGTCGACTCGATCGCCAGGGCGAGGCGCTCGTTCGCGTGGACGCGGTCGAGGGTCCCGCCGAGCATCTCGGCCAGCGAGGTCATGAGCGATCGCTCTTCGGAGAGGAACGGGGCCGAGGCGAGCTCGGCGTGCTCGGGGTAGGCGACCTCGATGAGGCCGGCCGGGCCCGGCTTGCGGGTCGGGATGGCGACGGTCAGGCGATGCGGGCTCGCCGGGGTGTAGCCGGGCGAGCTCACGTCCAGGTTGCCCAGCGCGATGTGGGCGGTGGCGAGGTCGGCGTGGAGGAACGCGGAGGGGAGCAGGTTCGCGAGGCTCTGGAGGAGCTCGCGCTTCGCGCCGTGGTCGGCCATCGCGTCGAGGAGGCGCGAGGCGCGATGGAGCACGGTCAGCTCCTTGACGCGCTCGTTCAGCTCGAGGACCAGGCGCGCCTCGACGTCCTGGGCGCGGAGCGTCTCGTCGATGTCCTCGGCCATGGCAATGACGTGCGCGAAGGGCGGCTGCCCCGGCTCGGGTGCGGCGGCGGCAGGGACACCGGTGACGGTGAGGCGGACCCAGACGATGCGGCCGTCCTTGCGGACGTAGCGCTTGACGAGCTGGTAGCGGTCGCGCCGTCCGGCGAGCATCTCCTCGAAGAGGGCGAGGTCTGGGCCGACGTCGTCCGGGTGCGTGAACTCGACGAAGCGCATCGCGCGGAGCTCGGCGTCCTCGTAGCCGACGATGGCGCGAAAGGCGGGGTTGGTGCGGATCGGGCGCGCGTCCAGGCCGACGAGCGCGATGCCGAGGCCCGCGTTCTCGAACACGAGGCGGAAGTGGAGGTCGTCGCGCGGGTCAACGAGGGTCACGGACAGATCCTCTAGCGGCAGAGCCATGACGCGTCAGGGCCGGGGCGGCCAGCCGCGGAGAAGCGGACGGCGCCGCTCTTGCCGCAGCGTTCTTCGCAAGGTCGGGTGGCGGCGGTGCCGAGGTTGCAGCGGTTGCGCACGACCTCGCACGCGACGCGGCAGAGGGCGGGCCCGGTGCCCTTCTTGGCGGCGCTCGGACCCTCGAGGGTCGTGAGCAGCGCGTCCAGGCGGCGGGCCGCGGCCGCGTCGCTGCCGGCCGTGTCGAGAAGGGCCTGGACCTCGGCGGCGTGGGTGCCAGCGAGATCTTCGAGATGGCGGAAGAAGCGCAGCCCGCCGACCAACATCTGGCGTGAGGTGTCGGACTTGAGGGGGCCGGCGCTCTTGTGGAGGAAGTAGAGGGCGCGGCGGGCGAGCTCGTCGCGCGCGGCCAGCGTCATCGGGTCGTTGCCGGCACGGGCCAGGAGGTCGGCGCCGGCCAGCGGCTCGTCGACGAGTGCCATGGTCGCTGCCAGGATCGTGGCGCCCGCGGGGCTCGCGGCGGGGTTCGCGGGTGCGGGCTGGGGACCCGGGCCGCGCGACTCGGCGGCGCGTGCGAGGGCGACGAGGGCCTCGGCCGCCTCACCGCGTGGGACGACCCCCGGTGCCAGGACGAGGTCGAGGATGAGGTCGGCGAACGCCTCGAGCAGGGCGGGTCGGCGCGGCGGCGTGGCCTGATCGACCAGGGCGAGCATGCCCTCGAGGGTGCCCTTGGCGTCTCCGCCGAGCCACGCTTCGCGCAGCGCGGCGACGAGGGCGGCATCCTGCGACGAGAGGGTCGACGCGGGCGCGAGGGTCGATGCGGTCTCGACCGGCGGGGTCATGTCGGGGGTGCGCGTGGTCTCGTCGACGGGCCGGCTGGGCGTCTCGAGAACGGGGCCGTCGGGGAGCCGCTCGCCCAGCGCGTCGGCCAGCGCGCGTGCGGCTGCCCCGAAGCGTGCGAGGCGGCCGAGGATCGGGGCGAGGTCGCCGCCGCCGCGCTTGGCCGCGCGCAGGCGGTCGAGAGCGGTCCCCCACGGCACGAGGACCATCCGGTACAGCGTCGTGCGGCGCGTGAGGACGAGCTCGTCGCCAAAGGCCGCGGCGAGGTCGATGCCCTGGCCGTCGGCCGCCAGGTCCGGCGCCCCGATCCCCTGGACGCGCCCGCTCTTGGCTTCGACCGTGACGAGCCCCGACGCACGGGTCTTGGTGTCCGCCGCCTCGAGCGCGACAAAGCGCGTGCCGATGGCGAACGAGCTGGTG
>JAEUKJ010000497.1 GCA_016792665.1 Deltaproteobacteria bacterium
GCTGCGGCGGGCCCCAAGCCCGCCTCGCTCCTTGTCTTTCCGGCTCCTTGCATCTGGTCGTTTTTGAGCAGCCTGCCAATTCTCGACACTTCAGCGGGCTGCGAGCTAGCGCACGATCACGACATCGGAGGCGCCGCGTCCGAAGGTCTCGGGCGCGTACATCTCCTCGGCCTTGGTCGGCGGCACCACGAACTCGCCCGGCGTCGTCGCGCGCGTGTAGTACGTGTAGTTGTACACGCCCTCCCACAAGAGCGTCGTGAACGCTTCGGCGCGCTCGTCGCGCAGGTTCTCGTGCTGGTACCACGGGCCCCACCACCAGTAGTAGCGCCCGCGCCCCAGCGTGCCCTCGTCGTAGAGGCCGCCGGTCTTGTCGTCGTTCCGACCCGGGGCGGCCTGCGTCCCCTTGAGCTCGGGGTTCAGCGCCTCGAAGCCGGCCGGCATCGGGTCGACGAGTGCCACGTGGTAGCGACGGTCTTCGGTGTGCATCGTGAGCTTCACGCGCACGCGCGCCCCGGCCTTCACGACCCACCGACCCTCGGCGTCCTTGGTGACGTCCTTCGGGTCGTCGACCGCCTCGTAGAGACGCTCCACGTGGAAGCCGTGCTCGCTCGGCTCGAGCTTCAGCGACTTCGGCGCGTAGCGCATGCCGAGGCGGTAGTACATGCGCCCCGCCCCTTCCTTGAAGAGCGTGAGGTCGGCCGCGCCGCCGAGGTCGGCCAGCTTCTGCATGGGGATCTTCACCTCGTACCGCTCGGTCGTGCGCCCCTTGAAGAGGTGGTCGCCCGCGTACAAGTTGCCGAGCCAGATGCGCGCCGTGAAGTTCGGCTCGGTCTTCTCGAAGACGTTGAAGTAGTGGTCGAGGCCGAGCAGCACCCAGGCGTTCTCTTGCGTCGACTCCCAGCGGCCCGCCGTCTTGTGGCCGAGCAGCCCGCGCACGATCTTCGTGATGAGGTCCGACTTCGGCTGGTCATCGATGAGGCCTTCGAGGAGGAGGCCGTCGACGCGGCGGTCCGAGTGCAGGAGCAGGTAGGCCCCGTCCCCGTACGAGGTCACGAAGTGCGCGGCCCCGGCCGTCTCGCTGACGCGGTTGTTCAGGTGCTTGCGAATCGCCCCGAGCGTCGCCTCGTCCTTGGCCTTCATGAACACCGGGTAGAGCCAGCCGACGAGCTCGAGGTTGGCCTTGTCGGCGCCGCCCTCGGCTTTCAAGATCTCCGCCGCGCGCTTGCCGTCGACGTCGTTGGCGCGCGCCCGCACGTAGAGCGCGAAGCTCTCGATGCTGCGCTTGGTCTCCTCGGTGTAGTAGTCCTTGTTCATGTGGCTGCGGATGTCGCGCAGGTAGCCGAGCGCCGAGTCGATCATGTTGTTGTCGATCTCGAAGCCCTTCTCGCGCGCACGCAGGAGAGCGTGCGTGACGTGCACGGTCAGGAAGGGCCAGGTCTCCTGATCGCGCCGCCAGAAGGCGAAGCCACCGTCGTAGGCCTGCATGCCCTTGAGCCGCTTGATGTCGGTCGCGACCGAGGCCAGGAGCACCTCGGGCTTGGGCAGCCCCTCGGCCTTGAAGGCCGACAGGACATCCTTCAGCGCGGCGAGCGACATCATGCGCGAGGCGATCTGCTCCGAGCACTCGAACGGATAGGTCACGAGGTAGACGACCGCGTCGGTCAGCGCCTGGAGCTGGGTCGAGCTGGTCTGCACCTCGAGCCCGCCGAACGCCGTGACGACCTCACCCGGCAGCTTCACCGGCTGCTTGATGCCGCCGTTGTCGATCTCGCCATAGGTCGCGAACGCCTCGGTCGTGGCCGGCGTCCACACCGGCAGCTTGACCTCGGCCGCGTCGGCCCAGTTGCCCGAGACCGCGCCCGCCTGGAAGCGCGCCGTGCCCGGCTTCGCCGCCGCCATCGGCAGCCGCACCTCGACCCGGTCATTGGCCGGGATCGTGACCGAGCGGCCCTTGCCGCCGGTGAGCTCCGCGTTGGTCGCACGCAGCGCGAGCTGCACCGACATGGGCTTGTCGGTCTGGTTCTGCAGGACCACCGGCAGCTCGAAGCGATCGCCGAAGTTCAGGAAGCGCGGCGGCGACATGCGCACCATCAGCGGCAGTCGCGCGGTGATGGTCGACTCGCCCTTGCCGAAGAACTTGTCGCCCGCGAGAGCCACCGCGACCACGCGATAGCGGGTCAGGTTGTCGCGCATCTTGAACGGCACGCGCACCTTGCCGCTGGCGTCGGTCTTCAGCTCGGGCGCGAAGATGACGAGCGGGTCGAAGTCCTTGCGCACCGCGATCGGGCCGGCCTTGGGACCCGCCGGCTCACCCGGCGCCTCGGGCTTGGCCATCGCCGCGGTCGGGGCCGGCATCGGCATCGCCGCGTCGGCCGCCATCTCACGCCGCGCGCCGCCCGACGCCTTCTCCATCTTCCCCATCTCCTCTTCCATCTGCTGGTTGCCGGCCTGCCCGTAGAGCTCGGCCAGCGCCGCCAGCATGACGTAGCTGCGCAGCCGCTCGGTGCGCGTGAAGTCGGGGCGACCCGTGTAGAACGCGGCGATCGGATCGGGGAACGCGTATCCCGTCAGCGCCAGGACCGACTCGTCGACCACGACGAGGGCGACCTCGGCGTCGGCCACGGCCTTGCCGCTCGCGTCCTTCACGGTCACGTCGACCGCAGTGTCCGCGCCCGGCTCGGTCTTCGGCGCCAGCGGCTCGGCCGTCACCGACAAGGTCCGCGAGACCGGCGGCACCGACAAGTCGATGGTGCCGACGGCGAAGGCGGGCCGCTTGGGGAGCTTCGGGTTGGGCTTGCCGTCATCGCCCACGCGATCGGCCTCGCCGTTCAAGAACACCGCGATCGAGACGCCGGGGATCATCCAGTCCTCGATCGGGACCTTGATCGTCGCCGCGTCCTTCTCGATGGTGAACGGCGTCGTCTTGACGATGCCCTCGCGCTTCAGGGTCCACACGCCCTCGGCCGGCGAGAACGGCGCCTGCACCAGCACCTCGGCCACGTCGCCCACCGCGTAGGTCTTCTTCGACGGGATGAGGACGACCGCCTCTTCCTTGAGCTCGCGATCGGCCGGCTGCTTGCCGCCCGGCACCCACACCGACAGCTCGGTCTCGTTCGGGCGCTTGTCCTTGTCGCTGACCGTCGCGACGATGCGATGACGGCCGCCCGCCTTCGGCAGGAACTTGCAGGTCACGACGTCCTTGGCCGAGTTGACCTTGCACTCCTCGACGTCTTCCTCGACCTCGGTCCAGCCGACCTTCTTCACCTTCTTCCACTCGAGGCGCGCGGCCTTCACCGTCACGGGCACGCCTTCCTGGCGCTTGCCCTCGATGTCGGCCACGACGACCTGGACCTCGATGGGCTTGCCGGTCTCGACGAACCAGCGGTCGGTCTTCAGGCCGACGTAGTTGCTCGACGGGTGCACGAGCAGCGTGGTCGTGGTCGACCAGGTCTGGCGGTTGACGTCCTCGACCGTCGCCTCGGCCACGACCGAGGTCGGACGCGGCGGGGTCACGCCCTTGAAGTCGAGGCCCAGGCGGTGCGTGCCGGCGCTGTCGGTGCGGCCCTCGAAGGCCTGCGTGTTGCCGCCACCGTGGCCACCGTAATCGCTGCGCCAGCCCCACCACGGGACCCACTTGCCAAAGACGAAGGTGTCGTGGTTCGGCGGCGTGAAGTTGGTCGGGCTGGTCGAGACGGACCAGTGCACGGGGGCGTTGGGGAGCGGGCCACCGGCGAAGTAGGTCGCGGTGATGGTCGCGAGTCCCGAGCCGCCGACGAAGTGCGGACCCTCGCTGGCGACCGACGCGACCTCGAACTCGGGGCGACGGAACTCCTGGATCTCGAAGCTGTGATAGGCCTGCCCTTCGGAGCTCGAGCCCGGGGAGAGCACGATCGAGGCCGAGCCGAGGTTCGGCGTCTTGGGCAGCTTCAGGGCGAAGTTGAAGGTGCCGAGCGCCGAGACGTTCGCGTCGCCCTTGCCGATCTCATTGCCCTGCGAGTCGGTCGCGCGCCACGTGACCTTCGTGAGGCTGCCCGCCGGCAAGAGCGCGACGTCACCCTTTTTGCCGGCCTTGATGTTGCGCACGGCGCCCTTGACCGAGACGGTCTCGTCGGGGCGGTAGAGGTGGCGGTCGTCGAAGATCATCCAGCGCAGCTCGTCGCCGTGGCTCTGCTTGATCCAGCTGCCGCTGTCGCCGCCGTAGAGGTTGTCGGGCAGGAAGGCGAGGTCACCGCCCTGCTTGGCAAGCAGCACCTGGGTGCCGGCCGCGCCCGGCAGGTCGAGCGAGGCGAGGCCGTGCGCGTCGGTCTTGGCGATGGTACCCGGCGGGGTGAGCGTGACCTCGACCCCTTCGAGGGGCTTGCCGTTGGACAGGTTCGTGGCCCAGGCGGTGAGGCCCTCGTTGTCGGAGAGCGCGTCGAGGCCGATCTTGGTCGCCTGCACCCAGGAGATCGTCGACATCCGGTCGCGCTCCCACTTGTTCTCGAAGACGGTCGGGCGGATGACCGCGATGAGCTGGCCGAACTCGCCGTCCAGGGCGGGCGCGAGGTCGATGCCCACCTCGAAGAACTCCTCCTCGGGGGCGCCGGTATCGATTTTCTGGTCGAAGACCTTCTTGCCGGGCGGGGTCTTCGGGGCGTCGTCGCGCCAGCGGTCTTGCAGGAAGGCGAGGTAGGCGGGCCAGTCGGCCGGGGTGACCTTGTAGAGCTGGACCTCGATCTGCTTCATGTTGACGACGTAGACCGGCAGGCGCCGCTTCTGCGCGATGGGGTCGAGCACGGTCATGTTCTTGAGCTGGCCGGCCAGGATCGCGCGGCTCGGGCCGACGCGCCAGTTCATCGTGTCGCTGTCGCCCAGCGTCTGGCCGTAGATGTCCTTGATGCCGGGGTCGAGCTTGACCTTGTAGCTCTCCTTGCCTTTGGTGCGGCCGCGCAGGCTGATGCTGGTCCACGAGGCGTCGGCCTGGAAGCCGGCCAGGGCGGGGTCGACGGTGATCTGCTTCGGGTCGAGGGCGTCCTCGTCGACCGGGTTCGTGAACTCGATCTGGAAGGGCATGCCCGCGTAGCACTCGTCACGCCAGCCGCAGCGGGCCTCCTTCACCTTGAAGGGGCCGTAGGTCTTGAACGAATAGGACAGGTCCTGTTCGGTGGTGCGCGGCCCCTCGGCCGACGGCAGCCCCTTCGGGAAGACGACCGAGACCTGCGTGTCCTTGGGGAGCTTCTCGACGAGCTTCCAGGCGACCCAGCGGCCGACGTTGTCTCTGTCGTCGATCCAGGCCTGGGCCTCCTTCTTCTCCTCGTCCGCGGTCAGCGCACGGACCTTCAGCGTCTTGCCGCCGGCCGTGACCTTCACCTTCTCGCGGATGGCGTTGGGGTCGACCTTCTGATCGAAGAGGACATAGAAGACCGGCTCGAGCTGCACCGAGTCGCCCTGCGGCGCGCTCTGGCGGACCGACGGCGGCGGGGTCTTGAAGGTGAAGGTCTTGCCCTGAGCCAGGGCGTTGCCCAGCGCGTCCTTCACGCCGGCCGGGACCTCGACCTTGAACTCGGTCGCCATCGGCGCGCGACCGACCGGGTCGAAGAAGAGGGTCTTGGTCCCGACCCAGCGCCAGTTGCCCTCGATGGTCGGGCTCAGCTTCGCCGGGACGGCCTCCTTGGCGAGCGTGTCGTGCGACGTGATGGCGACCATCGGCGTCGCGAAGGTCACCGTGATGCGCGGCGCGAGCGGCACGTCACCCTCGGGCTGATAGCGCAGCACCGCGGGCGGGACCTGGGTGATGTCGGGCGCCGCGATGGCCGGCGGGGCCGGCGGCGGGAAGTTCGCCTCGATGACTCCACCGGTCAGCGGCGGGGGCTTCGAGCCCTCGCGCAGCGCGAACTCGACGACGTCGCCGTCCTCGCTGCCGATCTTCGGCAGGCGGTCCAAGATCTTCTGCGCGTCCGCATCGGTCAGCGGCTTGGCCTCGACCGGCGGCGCGGTCGGACGCTTGTCGGCATCCGGCGTTCCCTCGCGCAGCACGTACTCGAAGCTGCCCTCCTCACTCGCACCCGGACCCGGGACCATCTTCATCGAGGCCCCCTCCGCGCGCGGCGTGCCCTCTTCCTTGCCCTCGATGAACGGGTGCTTGGTCGGCTCGCCGCCGCCCGCGCCCTCGCCATCGGGCGTCGGTAGCGTCTTGTCGTTGCAGGCCCCGGCGAACGAGACGGCCCCCACCGCCCCCAACACCAGGCCCCATCCCAGGAGCCTCGCGAATCGTTTCATGCTCTACTCCTCATGGTTCGGGCGGCACCCTAGCCGATCTCGTCGCCGCTGTCGCGCCGCGACCGGTGCGCCGAGACCCCTCGGGCGACACCGCTGAAAGCCGCACCGCGCTTGGGTACGGACCAAGCTGCGAAAAGTTTTTCGCAGCCACGAAGTGCCTCGCCCGACGCGGGCCCTTTCGCGCACGGGCGACGTTTGACCAAGCGCCGCCTGCGGAGGATTCTCGCAGCGTGACCACCCCACTCTCTCGCTGGCGCTTCTTCGTCCCGATCCTCTTTGCGGCCGCGCTCGGTGCGTGTGCCTCGGCGCCGTCGCGGCGCGAGGTCGTGGTGGACTTCCTGACGGTGCGAGGGGTCGAGGGCAACACGACCCCGGCGCTGGTGTCGGTCGAGCCGAACAAGACCGATCGCATCCGGGTGGGCGTGCTCGAGAGCTCGGCCCTGTCGCTGTCTGGGCAGTGGCGCGCGTCGGTGTGGCTGGCGGCCTTCCAGGCGTCCTTGGCGCTGGACCGACCGCTCTCGGACTGGGTGGTGTGGGTCGAGGCGATCCGCAATGGCGCCCAGTTCGATGGGCCCTCGGCCGGTGCCCTGCTGACGGCCGGGATGCTCGCGGGCATGACCGGGCAGAAGGCCGACCCCAACTTCACGATGACCGGGACCATCAATCCCGACGGCACGGTCGGGCCGGTCGGCGGCATCCCGCAGAAGTTCAAGGCGGCCATCGCCAACGGCAAGACTACGCTGGGCTATCCGCTGGGGCAGGGCCGCGCGACCGACATCGTCACGCAGCAGGAGGTCGAGCTCCGGTCGCTGGCGAGCACGACGGTCAACGTCGTCGAGGTGCCCGACGTCGAGACCGCGTATCGGCTGCTGACCGGCAAGGAGCTGCCGCAGGCGATCCCCGTCGAGCCCGCGGCGATGGCGCTGCCGCCGAAGATCGAGGAGGGGCTGCGCGCGCAGACCGAGACCTGGCTCTCGAATGTGGCGGGGGCCTTTGGCGAGTGGAAGTCGCTGAACGTGGTCGACCCCGAGCTCGACCAGCGCTGGAACCAGATCGATCGCCTCTTCACCGAGACCAAGGCCTTCCTCGACAGCAAAGAGACCGCCGCGGCCTACACGCTGGCCAACCTGATGTTCGTCGACGCGGACTCGGCCTTCTTGCGCGGCAAGCTGACGCGCTTGGTGCGCGATGGGCAGTTCGAAGCGGCATCGCTGTTCGTCGGTGGCATCTTCGACAACATCGACGGGCGGCTCGCGGGGACGACCGCCAAGATGAAGACCGAGGCCGCGCGCTCGGCGAGCGACCTCATGAGCCTCACCGCGGCCTACGAGTCACTCGGCAGCGCGGTGCGCCACTTCTTCCAGGGCTTGAACCAGCGCAAGGTCAACGCGGCGCGCGTCGACGAGCTGATCGGCGGCCTGCGGCAGGCCAAGCTCCAACCCCTGCCCCCCGTCCTGGACGAGCTCATCGCGCTCCTCTATGGGCCGCTCGCCGAGGCCTCGGCCGCCAATGTGCACAACTTCGTCGCCGACCAGAACCTCGCCTTCCGCCCCGACCTGCGCCCCGACGCGCGCGAGCTGCCCAAGCGTCTGGTCGACCGGCTGAGCCAGCTCCTGCGCATCGCGGGAAATGCCAATATCAGCTATTTCGAGCAGACCACGCTGTCGGAGATTGCCAAGGCCAATGGCGTCTCGCTGGAGACGGTGAAGGCCAAGTTCGGTGACCCGGCCTACCAGCTCTTGCAGGACGAGCTGCGCGCGGCGACCGAGAACGCCTTCTCGACGCTCGTCGGCGAGGGCACGACGCTCGAGATGGTGCGCCTCGCGGAGGCCCTGTCGGCCTATGTCGACGCGGCCTTCCTCATCGCCAAGTACTACTCGCTGGACGCGACCACGGCCCCCGACGGCAGCATCATCAAGCTCGGGCGCGAGACGGTGCTGACGCGCATGCTCGAGCTCGCCGAGGTGAAGTCGCGCATCCACGCGGCACGCGCCCTGAAGGAGACGGGCGAGGTGCCGGTGGCGGCGCGGTTGGCGTATCAGATCGGTCGCTCGTGGCAGGGCGCGCCCTCGGCGAGCGCGCGACTGCAAGCGCTGCAACAGTATTGGCGGGCGTCGATGTTGTCGCAGCTCGCGGTGTTGCTGCGGCGATAGCCGGCCGCGGAAGACCGGCCGTTGCCAGGCTGCCCGACGGATCGATCAGGGCTGCTGGATCCCGGCGCAGGCCTCGAAGTCCGGCGTGCAGTTCTGGTCGCGGCAGGTGTTGCAGGCCTCGGAGGTGGGCGTGAAGCACTGCGCGGCGCAGTTGGCGATCGTGCAGGCGATGACCCCGCCGAAGCAGTCCGCGCAGCCCGACGAGAGTTCGGTCGACTGCTGGAGGCAGTCCGACGAGCACGCGGCGCCCGAGGCGAGGCACTGGAAGACGCAGGTCTGGATCTTGCCGGCCAGCGTGATCTCTTCGGTGCGGAGGGTCGCGAGGTCGCCTTCGTTGTTGCACGCGCCCGTGGCCGAAGCGTCGATCGGGTCGGCCGTGTCGAAGGCGACGTCGGCGGGGTTGGTGTCGGCCGTATCCGCCGTGTCGAGCGCGATGTCCGCAGGCGTCGTATCGGCCGTGTCGAGCGCGACGTCCTCAGGCGTCGTGTCGGCCGTGTCGAGGGCGACGTCCGCCGGCGACGTGTCGGCCGCGACGGTGTCCGGCGCGACGTCGACGGGCGTCGTGTCCATGGGCGTCGTGTCCACGGTGTCGGTCGTGTCGTTGTTGCCGGTGGTGGCGGCGTCATCGCAAGCGACGAGGCCGAGGACGAAGAGGGACGACGTCAGGAGACGAGCGAGCGACATGAGAGCTCCGTTGGGCGCAGGTTCCGCAGGGTGCGCGCGGCGTCTCATAAGAGAAAGCGCACGTGGGCACAAGCGATTGCGCGCCACGCGCGGCGGCGGTGTCGGTCGCGTCAGGGGCGCTCGAGGGCTGCGGGCAGGCCGGTGAAGACGTCGGCCGGGGCGAGTCCCATCCACGGGTCGTCGAGCGGGGTCAGGAAGACCTCGGCATAGACCAGGCGCACGAGGTCATCGATCGGGCGGTCGGGCGTGGCGGCGAAGAGCTCTTGGATCTGACTCTTCACGACGAGGTCGTTCTGCACCTCGTCGCGCGCGAGGGTGCCCTCGACCGGGGCGACCATGCGCAACATCGGCCGCTCGGTGGCGAGCTTCGTGACCGCGACCGGGGCGGCGCGGAAGGCCAGGAGGAGGTCGCGCGGCGACTCGCCGGTGGCACGGCGCTGGGCCACCATGAGCGTCGTCAGGAGCGACTCGACCGTCTCCGAGAAGCGAACGGGGCGTGTGGCGGCGAGACGCCCGAGGACGTCCTCGCTGGTCGCGGCGGCGAGGGCGGCGCGCTCGCGCGGGACGGTCGGACGCACGGCGCGGACGGCTTCCCACCAGCGCGTGAGGCGCTGCGAGAGGTCGGACTCGTGGTAGCGCTGGAGGGCGGCGCGGCGCGCGGCGGGCGAGAGCTTGCCCACGTCCTTGGCGAGGGAGGCGGCGCTGGCGAGCCAGGTCGCGAAGGTCACCGGGCCGACGAGGCCGGGCTCGAGGTCGACCACGGCGCCGTCCGAGGTGAGGGCCAGGTGCATGCTGTTGCCGGTGATGGTGCGGACGATGGTCTTGCCGTCGCCGAGGTCGATCGTGATCTTCGGGGCCTTGCGCACCGACTCCCAGTGCAGCACCCAGCCGTCGTGGAGGGCCTTGGCGATGGTGGGATCGGGGTAGAGCATCGTGCGGAAGAAGCGGCTGTTGGCGCACGAGAAGTCCTCGTCGAGGTCGCCGAGGAGGCGGAGCGAGAGGATGGGACGACCGGTGGCCTTGGCCCGGGCCTTGGCGGCGGCGAGGTCGGTGTACCAATAGAGCCCCGAGAACCCAGCGTAGCGCTGGCGCGCGACGCGGTCGATGAGGGCGTCCCACTTGGCCCCAGGGGAGTCGGCGTGGGCGGGGTCGATGAGGAGCGACGGCGTCGGCACCGAGGAGAGCTCGAGCCGGAGCTTCAGGAGCCGATCGAAGCCGTCAGGGCCGAGGGCACGGAGCTTGTCGACCGCGCTCGAGTCACCCGCGATCGCGGCCTCTGCCAAAGCGGGGATCGGATCCGGGGCGGGCGCGGCGGTGAAGAAGGTGAGGACGATGAACGCGAAGGACAGCATGCGAGGTCTCCGTTCCGGTGGAGACCCAAGCTACGCGCTGCGGCGAGGCGTCGAGGTAAAGTCCGCGCAAATCCCCGAGGGCCCTTTTTTAGAGGGAAAAGACGAGGTAGTGCAGGATGGTCAGCATGTCCGAGGTCGTCTGCGCATCGTTGTGGAAGTTCGTGTAGATGACGCGGCCGGCGCCCTGGGCGGGCACGTAGGACAAGGTCAGCGGGGCGTTCTTGATGTCGAGCTGGAAGGCGACCTTGATGTCGCCGACGACGTGCGCGAAGGCGCCGCTCTGCACGGAGACGGGGGCTATCTGCGGGCCCTGGTCGAACTCGAGCGCGATGGTGTTCTTGCCGAGGTAGCTCGCGAGGGTGCCGTCAGCGACCGTAGCGGTGACCTTGGTGCCGGACGGGATGACCTGCGGCGAGTTGCCGGTGCCCATCGAGTTCGGGTCGTCGTTGTTGTACCAGGTGACCTTGTCGGGGAAGGCCCACTCGCCGAGCACCCAGGCGTAGTCGCTCATGTACAGCGAGCCCCCGGACAGTACGAAGTCTTTGATGTTGGGCATGACCGCGGCGTGCTCTTTGGGGAGCCAGCCGACCGTGCCGCCGCAGTTGGCGAAGAGGATCTTGTACGACTTCAGGCGCTGCGGATCCGAGAGCAGGTCGAGGATGGTCCCGTCCGCCCCCTGATCACCCGCGTCGTTGAAGAAGTCGTAGCGCAGCCCGAGCTGGTCCAGGAGGCCTGCGAGGTTGTCCCAAGTTCCTGACAAGACGGCGATTTTTGCCGACGTCGCGCCGAAGCAGAGCTTGTTGGCGGCACCCGTCACGTCCAGGAGCTGCCCGGGCGCGATCTGGACCGGGTGGGTCGCGGCGAAGGAGCCCTTCTCGATATTGAGCGTGTGCACGCCGCAGGGCACATCGAGGAGGTAGTAGGTCCCGTCGATGTCGGAGGTCGTCCGGACCTCGAAGGGCTCGCCATTGCAGCCCGTGCCCTCGACCCAGACGTCGGCGCCATTGACGAAGACGTTGGCGCTGGGCGCGCACACGCGACCCTTGATGCTGCCCTTCTGGCCGCAGGGGTCGCAGGTCATCGACGTGTCGCCGAGCGAGGTGTCGAAGGTGAACGTGTCGGCGACGTCCGACGTGTCGCTCGTGTCCGGGCTCGACGCGTCGGCGTCGCCGTTCGGGTTCGAGGTGTCGCTGCACGCGCTGGTGCGCCAGCAGTCCTGGTCGCCGCAGTCGGTGAAGCCGTCGCCGTCGTCGTCGCCACCGTTGGAGCACAAGGCGGCGGTGGACTCGCCACCCGCGCCTGCGCCGTCATCGCTGCAGGCGGTGAAGATGGGGAGGACGATCGGAAGGGAGATCGAGAGGATCTGGGACCACCGATGCATAGAGACGCCTCCGTGTCGCGACGAGCTCGGGCCGTTGGGCCGATCAGTACGGCAGGCAGACCTTCTTCTGGACGCTGGCCTGGCCGTTACGGCCCTCGACCTCGCAGGTCGCGCCGAGCGCGCAGTCGTCGTTCGAGAAGCACGTCGCCACACACATGCCGTCGGTGAGCGTGCTCTCGGCCTCGGCCTTCACGCAGAAGGTCGTCGGCTGGTTCGCGGTGTCGGGGCACGAGCGCGAGCAGGACTGCGTGCAGATCCCGACGCCGGCCACGCCGCTGTCGAACGGCGCGCACTTGCCGCCCGTGCACTCGGTGTCGGCGCGGCAGCGATCGCCCATCCAGCCCTCGGTGCCGGGGAGGCACACGTCGGCCTTGGTCGCAGCCTGACCGAAGCGCGAGACGCCGGTCTTGGTCTTCATGTGATCGTAGCGGCGGCAGGTGTTGTCGACCGGGACCGACTTCGGGACGCACATGCCCTTGCCAGCCGCGTCGGGGTCGGCGACGCAGAAGGTCGGGGGATAGGCCGCGCGGTCGGTGCAGAACTTGTCGCAGCGGGTCGTGCAGAACTTGCGACCGCTGTAGCTGTTGCTGTGGCAGAGGCCGCCCGTGAAGTTGCAGTCGGCGTCGACCTGGCACTCGGAGCCGATCCACTTCTCGGCGATGTCGATGGCGCGGTCATTGGCGTTGCGCTCGACCGCCTGCTGGATGCGGACCGGGGTCTTCTTGCCCTGGATGAGGGCGTAGACCTCGACCAGGTCGGCGGCCTGCATGCGCACGCAGCCATGGCTCACGTAGCCGCGGCGAAGGGTGCCGCCGTTGGCCTCGGTGTAGCGGTCGATGGGGCCGTGGATGCCGTAGGCCAGGGTCGGCGGGCCTTCGAGGCGGATGAAGGGCAGGCCGGCGAACACCGGGAGCTGCTTGCCCGAGTCGTCCTTCCACCAGATCTTACAGCTGTAGTTCCAGCTCCAGGTCTGGCCGGCCGGGGTCGAGCCATCGATGCCCTTGGGCATGTCGGTGCGGGCGTAGAAGAGACCGCTCGACAGGCCGGTCGAGACCGGGGTCAGGCTCTTGCCCTTCTCGATGGCACCGGGGCCGATCATGAAGACCTTGTCGTAGGTCCCCTGGCGGTCGACGAGGTGCAGCGTCAGGCCATCGAGGGACACGACGATCATCGGGTCCTTCAGCGGCGTGAGGCTCGGGATGGGCTTGCAGGTCGTGGCGGCACCCCAGTTGCCGTCTTCCTTCAGGTCTTCGACCTCGCCGAGTCCGATCTCCGAGTAGCCCTCGGGAGCCTCATCGATAGCCGCGTCTTCACCGCACGCCGCGAACGGCGCGGTCAGGCTCACGGCGAGACCGAGGGCGAAAGTGGAGGAACCGAAGGCCTGAAGCGCGGTGCGAATCGACATAGAAGCCTCGTTGAAGGGCGAGGCGGACTAACAGACCGCGCGACACGATACAAGCTTGCGGGACGGAGACGCTCAGGGGAGGAGGGAAAACCCTTCAGATCCAGGCACATCGTGCCACGTGATGCGGCGCCCCGAGACCCACGAGAAGCTCGCCGGATCGACCACGATGGTGACGCCTTGTGACTCGAACACGAGGTCGTCGGGCTCGAGGTTCTCGTCGAAGGCGAAGTCCAGCTCGGGGCGCCCCAGTCCGGGCACACGGCTCGTGAGGATGCGCAGCGGGCTACCGGGGACGCCGGCCTCCCACGACATGAGCATGATCTGGCGCGCGGCCATCGGGGTCAGCTCGACCGGGGTCGTGCGTGCGCCGCGTGCGAAGACGCCGGGTGCCCGCATGCGTCGGGGACCCGACTCGGCCTGGCCTTGCGACCGTGCCTCGGGGGGCGCCACATTCGGCGGGCGCGGGGTGTTGCGCGGCGGGCGCTCGGGCGCGCGTGGGCTGCGGCGGAGGTCGACCTCCATCGTGACGACGCCGGGGGTCATCCCCTCGGGCAGGTCGAAGTCGTAGAGCTCGGCGGGGCCGGCGGGGCGGAGGTCCTCGGTGACGCGGCGCACGAGGGCATCGGCCGCGCGCGCGAGGGCTTCGCGTTCGAAGGCGGCGCGTGAGCCGCGTGAGGATGCACCCTCGGAGCGTGCGCCCGTTGCGGAGGGGGCGCCGCCGATGACGAACGTGGTCGAGGTCATGCCGCGCGTGGGGTCGATGTCGAGGCGGGTCTCGATCGGATCGCGGCGCGAGGAGCGCGGGGCGCGGGGCGGCGGCATCGGGTCGGGCGGGCGCATGCCGCGGAGCTCGGCCGCGCGCTGGGCGCGGCGCGAGTCGGGGTCCATCTCGGTGCGGACGTAGCGGCTGTTGTTCGTGAGCTCGCGGGCGAGGAGATCGGCGGCCTCGAGGTCGGGATCGTTGGGGAAGCGCGGCGGTGGCTCGGGCGCGCGCGCTGCGATGCCCTGAGGTGAGCGCTGGGGCCCGGGTCGGGTCGGGCTGGCCGTGGGGCCGGTCGACGGTGCGGTGACGATCGGGGCCGGCTGGGCGCCACGGCGAGCGCTGTCGGCGCGGGTCGGACGGGCACGCGGCGCGCGCGCGACGAGCGGTTGCCCGTCGTCACCGTCGAGGTCGAGGTTCGCGAAGCGCTTGAGGACTGGAGGCTTCGGTCGGTCGCTGAAGTCGGTCGCCATGGTGTCTCGCAGCATACCCACCGGCGCGGTCGAATCCAGCTCCCGGCCGCGACGGAGGGGTCGGAGCTCAGAGCTCGGTGAGGTCGACGTCGACCACGAGGTCGCGTGCGACGGCTTCGAGGGCGGCGCGCAGGCTGTCGAGCGTGAGTGTCGTGGGCAGGTGGACGGCGGCCTCGGCTTCGAAGATCGGGACGCCGGACATCGGTGCAACAAAGGTGCGCGTGTCGAGCTCGTCGACGTTGACGCCGGCCTGGGCCAGGACGCGCGAGATCGCCTGCACGAGCCCGGGGCGGTCCTGGCCGACGAAGGCCAGTCGCGCCGTGCGCGGGGCCGGCTGGGCGGGGTCCTTGATGTGACCGAAGGCCTCCGGATCAGCCGCGTGGACCTGGACGGCGAGGCCATCGAGGGCGCGCAGAGCCGAGGTGATCGAGGAGACCGCGTCACTGGGGACGTCGACCTCGACGATGCCGGCGAACTGCCCGGCGAGGCGAGCCATGCGGCTCTTCTGCCAGGAGCCCTGGCTCTGCGCGATGACGGCGGAGAGGCGATCGACCAGGCCGGGTCGATCGACCCCGATGACGGTGAGGACGAGGCGTGCGTTCATGGGGCGAGCATAGGCGAATCGGCGCGCATGTCGACCTGCGGCGCACGCGAGGACCGGAGCAGCCTCGACGCCGGCGCTCGGCGCAGCCGCGCGTGACCACGAACACGAGCGCGAGCGAGCCGAGATGCCGGCAAGGAGCGAGTGCCGTGAGTGACGAGGGGCACTCGAGTGCCCCGCAGGAACGAACGAACGAGCGACGACGCCGGCGCTCGGCGCAGCCGCGCGTGCTCAGCCAACCAGGGGGAGCGAGACGCCGCGGCCCTGCTCACGAGCCCGCGCGACGAGGATGCGCGCGACGGCGAGGTCCTGCACGGCGAGGCCGGTCGAGTCGAAGAGGGTGATCGCTCCGGCCTCGGGCCGCGCCACGAGCTGCCCGTTCAGGACCGCGCCCAGCGAACCCGCGACCTGGTCTTCGCGCAGGTCGCCGTGATGGAGCGGCACGTTGACCTCACCCGAATGGAAGGCCTGGGCGGGGTCATCGACGAAGATGCGGGCCGAGACCGTGAGCGCGGTCTCGAGCTCCTGCTTGCCCTCGGCATCGGCGCCCATCGCGTTCAAGTGTGCGCCCGGGCGGACCATGCGGGCAAGGACGACGGGCTCGGCTCCCGGGGTGCTGGTGCACACGATGTCACACGCGGCCGCCTCCTCGACGCTGCCGACGCGCCCACCGAAGGCCTCGGCCATGGCGAGGGCGGCCTCGGGTCGGACGTCGGCGAAGACGAGCTCGGTCACGTGCGGGTGGGTCACGCGGTGCGCCATGGCCATCGTGCGTGACTGGACGCCGGCGCCGACGAAGCCCAGCGAGCGCGCCTCGGGCCGGGCCAGCGCGCGCGAGGCCACGGCCGCGGCGGCTCCGGTGCGGATCGCGGTGAGCCAGGTCGCATCGAGGATGGCGAGGGGGCGGGCGGTCTCGGGATCGGAGTAGATGTAGACGCCCATGACGGCCGGCAGGCCGTGGCGACGCGGGTTCTGCGGATGCGAGTTGACCCACTTCACGCCGGCGGCACCGTCGAAGAACGCCGGCATGGCCCGGAAATCGCCAGCGTATTCGGGGAGATCCAGATAGACCTTGGGCGGCATGCGCGCGCGCCCCGCGGCGTGGGCCGCGAACGCCGACGCCACGGCGTCGACGACGGCGGGCATGTCGGTGAGCGCCTCGACGTCGGCGCGGGTGAGGATGAGGGTCTCGGGTATTTTTGCCATCGCTGCCATCTCTGCCATGTTCGGGGTCGCCACGTGCCGGCCCATTCGCGCATAGGCCGACGCGGTCCGCAAGTCGGCCCGAGGCGCGGGCCTCCGCGGTCGCGTACCGGTCGCGACGGGGGCCGTCGGGCGGCGATCGGAACCGCCGAAAAAGATCGGTTTACCCGGTCACGCGGCCGGGTCTCAGCGGCGTCACCGTCAGAGAGCACACACCATGAACGACACCTCGAACCGCTCCACCCCCTCGAACGCCACCCACCTCCTCGGCGGGATCGCCGCGCTGCTCGGCGGCCTGGTCGTCGTCGCTTTCGGACAAGCCGCCCTCGGGCCGGCCGAGGTGCATCCCATCGCGACCGGCCTCTTCGCGGTCGGCACCGTGGCGACCGGCGTCGGGCTCGCCTCGCGGCTCACGAATCGCTGAGCGGAGCGTCCGACGCTGAGACGCCGCCAAGGGCGCCGAGACCAGACGCAGAAAGGCCTCCGTGACGCGTGCCACGGAGGCCTTTTCAGTTTCTCCAGCCCGGCTCTCAGCCGAGTGACTGGAGGCTCACGACCGCTCAGCGGAGGGCGATGCGCGCCTCGCGCTCGAGGGCGGCGGCCTGGCGGACCAGCGCCTTACCCTGACGCTCGAGCTGCTTGCCCTGGCGGAGGAGGATCGGGCGGTGGGTCATGCGACCGAGGCGCGTGAGCTCCTTGCCGCGAGCGATCTGCTGGAGCCCCTCCTGCTCCATCTGGGCGGCGCGGCGGAGCTTCTCGTGCTGGCGGGCCTCGAAGGCGCGCCGACCCTGGTAGAAGCCGGGGGTCTTGTCGAGGCGGCCGCCGCGATCGTAGCGGACCTGGACGAAGTGAGCATCGGTCGGCGGGGGCGAGGCGAGCGCCGCAGGAGCCGCACCGCCAACGATCGTGAGGGTCAGGATTCCGAGGAGTTTCTTCGTGAACGACATGGCCAACCTCTCTTGCGGTGAGTCGAGCGAAGCCGCTCGAGCTTGGTGAGCCGACCCAGCGTCGTGCTCGTGCTGGCAAGAACGCCGCCCGGCGACCGAAATGCGTGAGGCTTTGTAAGGAAAGCTCGATCAGAGCGGCCTGGAGCGCGCCTGTCGTAAAGGTCGTGTCTCGGATCGCGCGGCGCGTGACGCCCACGACACGACACACGCGGCGACGTCACGCAGCGCGCGGGCTCACGCCGAGGGCGCGTCGACCACGCCCACGAGGCGGTCGAGGAGCTCGACCTGCGCGGGGTTGAGCTTCACGCGCGCCGTCGCGAGATCCACGAAGCGCACCTCGTCGACCTCGTCGAAGGCGAGCTCGCGCATCGAGCCGGGAGGCCACTCGATCCGGACCTGCGGCGGGCGATGGGGGCGGAGCTCCTGGTCGGCCTCCATCGCGAAGGCGTGCACGACCTTGCCGCCCTTCTGGGTGATCGCCCCGAGCGACACCATCGGCGTCTCGGGAACGAGGCCCGTCTCTTCCTCGAGCTCGCGGATCGCGGTCTCTCGCAGCCGCTCGTCGTCGATGTCGACCACGACCGCGCCGGGGTCATCGAAGACGAGACCCTTCGGGATGGACCAGGCCCCTTCGTCCTTGCCCGCGAAGAAGGGCCCGCCGGGGTGCACGATCAAGACCTCGAGGCCGTCCACCGCGCTGGCGCGGCGCCAGACCAGGACCCCGGCCGACACCTTCTTCGGGTTGACCTTCACGGCGCCTTCGAGGGCGGAGGCGTCACGGCGAAGTCGACCCCGCTTGCGACCAGGGCCTCGGCCACCGCGGTCGCGACGTCGGTCGCAAGCCGCGTGCAGAAGGCGTGACGCTCGGGCGAGCGGAAGATCGGGAACGGCCCGGTCAGCGTGTTGCACACGATGCCGTCCCCGGGCGCCGCGCCGCGGTCGACCCGCTGCCGCCAGAGGACCTCGTAGCGCTCCATCGCGTCGCGCAAGGCAGGCGTCACGGGACCGGTCGGGTCGGGGTCGCCGAGGAGCTCTCCCAAGACGAGACGCCCCGCGACGATCGCGCCGCACTCACCCTGACCGGTGATGCCGCCGCGCCTCAGCGCTTGATAGGCCGCGGGCGCGCGGCCAAAGGTCTCGGCGATGGCGATCCCGCACGAGCGGTGCGGGGTCACCACGCCATCATAGAGCACCTGCGCGGTCGCACGGGCAGCACCGACGCGCGCGTCGGGCCCCTCGACCGGCGAGGCCGGCCCGTCAGCGCGCGCGGACGTCACGGCTCACTGACCGCCGAAGCCGCTGCCACCCTGGGGCTGCGGGGCCGGGGCCGGGGCCGGAGCGGGCGTCGGGGCCGGGGCCGCGCCACCACCAAAGCCGCTGCCGCCCTGGGGCTGCGGGGCCGGAGCCGGGGTCGGAACCGGGGCCGCACCACCACCAAAGCCGCTGCCACCGGGCGCGGGCTGGGGCTGACCGGGAGGCGTCGCCACCGCACCGCCGAGCTTGCCACCCGCCGCGGGCTGCACGGGCTGACCGGCCGCACCGGGGTCCGCCGGGCCACCGAGCTTGCCACCCGGGGTGGTCGTGCCGGCCGGGGCCGCGACGGCCTGCGGGTTCAGACCCGCCTCGAACTGCTCGACGCGCGAGCACAGGCCAGCCAGCGCGCGCGCGGCCTCGTCGCCGGTCTTGGTCTTGAGCGTCTCGAACTCGGTCGAGAACTCGACCTTCTTGCGCTCGATGTCGAACTTGTGCTGCGGCATCTTGCTGGCGAGCAGGTCGAGCTGATCGACCGCGCGCTTGTAGCGCTGGATCTGGGATTCCACCGTCGGAGCACCGCACGCCGCGAGCGACGCGAGCGCCACGAAGACGACGAGAAGGGGATTGAAGATCTTGCGAAGCATGCGAGTTTCCTTTTTCAATTCAATAGCTTGAGTGGTCGCGCAGGAACGCCCTGCCGCGGCTCAGAGGACGTCGACGTAGGCGCCGTAGGTCTGCTGCTCGAGGTCGTCGGCCGTCTTGGCGACCCAGAAGATGGTCTTGCCCACCTCGGTGAGGTCGCTCGTGCGGTCGAGCAGCGAGTGCATGATGACGACGTCGTTGCCCTTGAGCGCCACGCGGCCGTAGCTGAGCTGCATGTTGAGGCGGAGGAGGCCCCACGGGTCGTTCTTGGTCTGCGCGTCCGCGGCTTTGGACCAGATGAAGGCGACGGGGTCGCGGTCGCCGTCGACGGCCATCGTCACATTGATGACCTGCGTGCGGCCGTACTGCGTGACGACCTCGATGCGCAGATCGCCATTGGGTTCACGACGGGACGGCCAGCCCTTCATCGCGGCGGCCTGGGTGGCGAGATTCAGGACATTCATCGGGCTTCCTCCGGTGGAGCGGCGGCTACATTAGTCCACCCGCGCCACTTCGCAAGGGATGCCTGCCTCGACCTACACCCGTGGGCGTGGGCGCCCGCCCTTTGGGGACGTCAGGGATCGACGACCTGGACCCCGACGCCCTGGTACACGCGGAGGTGCAGGTTCGCCTTCACGTCGCCCAGCGTCTGGATCTCGCCGTCGGGCCAGCGGATGACCACGTTGGCGGCGCCCGAGTCGCCGCCCAGCCCGAAGATCTCGCGCCGCGACTGCTGCGTGTTGTAGTGGCCGGTGCCGCCGATCACCTCGCGCACCTGCTTGCCGACCGCGCTCTCGAGCGTGATGCGCGCGCCGGTCGCATCGCGCGGCGCCGTGCCGACGAGCTCGATGGCGAGCCAGTGGCCGTGCGCGGCCGTGTTCTCGAAGAGGGTGCCGCCCGCGGTCTTCGGCATGAAGAAGTCGAGGTCGCCGTCCTGGTCGACGTCGAGCCAGAGCGTCGGCCCGGGCTGCGTGATGTCGACGCCCGACTCCGCCCAGGTCCGCTTGCCGAACTTCTTGTCAGCGGTCTGGAGGTAGACCTCCCACTTCGAGCCGCCGCGCAGCCGCGAGACCGCGAGGTCCAGGCGCCCGTCGTTGTCGACGTCGACGAAGACCGGGTGGAGCTCGTCCTCGTAGTACTCGAGGCCGCGCTGCATGCTCTCTTCGGTGAAGACGCGCGCGCTGCCGGGCTCGCCGCCGGGGTTCACGTGCAGCATGAGGCGGTCGGTCTGGGGATAGTCGGGGTGCGCGATCTGGCCGACCGCGAGGTCGAGGTCGCCGTCGTTGTCGAAGTCGCCCCACGAGCACCCAAAGCCGTTGCCACCGATGGGCCCGGGGTAGGTCTTGCCGTCGTAGACGACCGGGTCTTCGCGCTGCACGCCGCCGATACCGCGGATGGTCGCGTGCACCTTGGCCGCCTCGCCGACATCGGTGAAGGCCATGGCGCCGTCGTTGCGCCAGAGGAAGTTCCACTCCCAGTAGTGCGGCGGGTCGTCCGCGGCGGGGCGGCCGGCGCCGTAGTTGTTGACGAAGAGGTCGAGGTCGCCGTCGTCGTCGAAGTCCGCCGGGCAGAGGCCGTAGCCGCGGCGCGGGACGCCAGCGTAGGACGGGTCCATCTGCGAGGTGAGCGGGTTGTGCTGGTCGGGCAGCGGGAAGCTCGCGAAGACCCCCGTGCCGTCGCCGCGGTAGAGCTCGTCGGCGGTCTGGAGGTAGAAGTTGCCGGCCAGGTCGCCGACGTTCCACATCGCCACGTAGAGGTCCAGGCGCCCGTCCTTGTCGAAGTCGGCCAGCGTCGCGGCGGCCATCTCCTTGAAGCGGCTGCCGACCTTGTTAGAGGCGAGGCCGTTGTTGCCGAGGTAGCTGAAGTGACCGCGGCCGTCGTTCAGCCAGATGCCGTGCTTGCCGTCGGCGCCCGACCGGAACGAGGTCCCCGAGAAGGCGTCGGGATCGCCGTCGTTGTCGAGGTCGCCGAAGACGAGCAGCACCATGCTCGCGTCCATCCCGGTCTGGGCCGTGACGTCCTCGAAGGCCCAGTCCGAGCTGCCGCGCGGCGTGGCGTTCCTCAGGAAGATCGGCTTCATGCCGACCGAGGTCCCGAGCACGACCAGGTCATCGCGCCCGTCGACGTCGAAGTCGACGACCATGGCGCGCCCCTCGGGCAGCGTGAGGCCGGTCGGGATGGCTGCGGCGCGGTTGGCGAAGAGCGGGAAGGTCGCGGCGGGGGCGGCCGCGGTGGTGATGGCGCCGACGTGCTTCCAGAGGCTCGGGTCGCTGGGCGTGGTGTCCGGGCCCTGCGTATCGCGCGTGTCAGGCACGATGGTGTCGGGCTGGACCGTATCGGGCGACGTGTCGGCGGCGGTGTCGGCCGCATCGGCGGTGTCGACGGTGTCGACCGTGTCGGGCGACGCGGTGTCGGTGTCGACCGTATCGACCGTGTCCGGCACGTCAGCGTTGCCGGACGCATCACCGCAGGCGGCGATCGAGAGGGCGAGGAGCGGGACGACAGGCAGGAGGCGCATGATGGGTCCTGGGCGCGGCGAGCGGCGGACGGTAGCCGAACCTTTCGAGCGTTCAAAAGGAAAAGTCACAGCCTGGGCCGCCGCGTCAGGTGGCGCTCGGACGGGGGCTTCACACGACCAGCGCGAGCCAGCCGGTGATGATCACGATGCCCGCGAGGTTCAGCCACAGGCCAGCGCGCGCCATCTCGCCGATCGGGATGCGGCCGGTGCCATAGACCACGGCATTGGGTGGGGTGGCGACGGGCAGCATGAAGGCGCACGACGCGGACAGGGCCGCGGGCAGCATGACGAGCTCGGGGGAGAGGCCGCTGGCCTTGGCGACCGGGGCGAGGATCGGCATGAGCAGGGTCGTCAGCGCGGTGTTCGAGGTCACCTCGGTGAAGAACGTCACCGCGGTCGCGATGACCAACATGAAGAGGATGGGAGGCAGCGAGGAGAGGCCGCTGAGACCCTGGACGATGGCGGTCGAGAGGCCTGACGCGTCGAAGCCGCGTGCGAGCGCGAGACCGCCGCCGAAGAGGAGGACGACGTCCCACGGGATCTTGCGCGCGGTCGGCCAGTCCAGGAGGCGCTGGCCCGGCTCGGTGCGGGAGGGCCACACGAAGAGGAGGGTCGTGCCCAGGATGGCGACGGTGGCGTCGTCGACGGTCTTGTCGAGCCCGAGCAGCGGGGCCCAGCCGATCTTCTGGCCGTGGCCGAGGTCGACGCTGCGCGTGATCCAGAGGACCACCATGACGAGGAAGATCGCCGCGACGCGCTTCTCGTCGGGGGAGATCGGGCCGAGCGCCCTGGCCTCTTCCAGGAGCACCTCGCGGCCGGCGGAGATCTGGCCCGGCGCGGCCTTGGCAAGCCGCATGTGGCGTACGAAGTAGACGTACAGGAAGGCGGCCATGAGGACCGCGACCGGCAAGGCGCGAAGCATCCACTCGAGGAAGCCCGGGGCGGTGCCGAAGTACTTCTCGACGGCGCCGAGGTAGATGAGGTTCGGCGGCGTGCCGAGCGGGGTCGCGATGCCGCCGATCGACGCCCCATAGGCGACCGCGAGCAGCAGCGCGGTCGCGAAGCGGCTCGCGGCCTTCGGGTCGTCAGGGCGGGCGAGCTCGGGCTCGAGACGCGCGACGAGGGCCAGGGCGATCGGCAACATGATGAGGGTCGCGGCGGTGTTGGCGATCCACATCGACATGAACCCGGTCGCGACCAACATGCCGAGCACCAGGCGCCGGGGCGAGGCACCGATGCGCAAGAGCACCCAGAGGGCCAGGCGGCGGTGGAGACCCCAGCGCTCGAGCGCCAGGGCGGCCATGAACCCGGCCATCATGAGGACGATGAAGCGGTCCATGTAGGTGCCGGCGGTCTGCTCCGAGCTGAGCACGCCCGAGACCGGCAACAGCAAGAGCGGCAAGAGCGAGGTCGCCGCGATCGGCATGCACTCGGCCACCCACCAGAGCGCCACCCAGAAGGTCACGCCCACCATGGCCAGCGCACTCGGCGCGAGGCCGCCCACGCCGACCCCGGCCTTGCCGAGCACGAGCAGCACGAGGCCGACCAACGGCCCGAGGTAGAGCGCGACGCGGCGCGGAGACAGCACCCACATGCGCGCACGCTAACCCGGGTGGCCAAGGTCCGAAAGGGACCCAACCCCAAAAGGCGGCGCCCCGAACGCGGAGGATCCAGCCCGGAGCGGCTTTCGACGTCTGCCCAAGGTGCCTGTCGGAACCGGGCCCCGGGGTCCCGGAACCAGCGCGGAGCCGCGTCTCACGCGGGCGTGGCAAGGAATGCAGCAAGGTTGTTGTAGTCGTGGTAGGGCGGTCGACATGGGTGGAATCGAGAGCTCCGTCGGCCGGCCCGTGCGCGGCCAGAACTTCTTCGACCGCGAGGACGAGCAGCGCCTCCTCTGGCAGCACCTCCGGCAGAGTCACATCCTGCTGCTCGCGCCGCGCCGGGTGGGCAAGACCTCGCTCCTCTTCCGGCTGATGGACGATGCCCGTCAGCACGATCGGCGCGCCGTCTACGTGTCGGTCGCCGACGCCCGCAGCGAGGACGACATCGTCCGTAAGCTTCTGACAGCACTCGCGAATCACCCCGAGAGCGACGCCCTACTGAAGCGCCTCGGGCGCGGCCCGTTCAAGCGCTTCTTCTCCCGGCTCAAGGGGCGCGTGGCGGCCGGCCCCCTCTCGCTGGAGCTCGCCCCGGCCGAGGCCCCGAGCTGGGCGAGCCTGGCCGAGGCGGCGACCGAGGCGATCGAGCGGGCCGGCGAGCGCTGGCTCGTGCTGGTCGACGAGCTGCCGATCTTCGTGATGACCCTCCTTCGCCAGGACCAGGCCGAGAGCGCCGACGGACCGCCGCGGCGCACGCGCGACTTCCTGAACTGGTTCAGACAGTTGCGTAACGTCGGCGGCGCCACCACCAGCGACGCCGCACGCGACGAGGCGAGCCTGCGCTGGATCCTGGCCGGCTCGATCGGCCTCGACAGCGTGGTCGCCCGCGCGCGCCTCGGCGACACGATCAACGACCTCCGCGTCTTCCCGCTCGGCGCCTTCTCGCCGGCGGTGGCCGACCACTTCCTCGCGGCACTCGGCGACTCCTACGGCCTGCCCCTCGACGCGCCGACGCGCGCCCGCCTCGCCGAGCGCGCCGGCTGGCTCATCCCCTTCTACCTCCAGGTGCTCTTCTCGCGCCTCCACGACCTCGCCGCCGAAGCCAGCCTGCGCCCGAGCCCAGCGCTCGTCGATCGCGTCGTCGAAGAGCTCCTCACCCCGACCTACCGCGCCTACTTCGACTACTGGCGCCAGCGCCTCACCGAAGAGCTCGGGCGCCCCGACGACCAGCGCGCCCTGGCCCTCCTCGCCGTCATCGCCCCCGAGCTCGACGGCGCCCCGCGCGAGGCGCTCCAGCGCGTGGCCGCCGGCTTCGAGGGGCTCACGGCGAGCCAACGCGACGAGAGCCTGCGCTTCCTCCTCGAGGTGCTGGAAAACGACGGCTACATCGTCAGCGACAGCGGCGAACGCGCGCCGCAGTCCGCGCGCTTCCGCTTCCGCTCGAACCTCTTGCGCGAGTACTGGCTGCGCCGGGTCATCGCATGACGCCGCTCTACAACCCGGCCCTCTTGCCGGCCGAGCGCACGCGGCTCGCGACCTCGCTGCGCCCGCACCTCGTGACGAGCCTGCTCGGCTTCCTGCGCCGCCTTGGTGCCGATGGCGCGCCACAACACCAACTCGTCCTCGGGCCGAGCGGCTCGGGCAAGACCATGTTGCTCCGCACGCTGCAGACCGAGGTCCTGGCCGATCCCGAGCTCGCGCGACGCTGGTTCCCGCTGACCTTCCCCGAAGCCCAGTGGGACATCGCGCGCACCGCCGACCTCTGGGCCAACGCCCTCGACTACCTCGTCGTGGCGCTCGAGCGACGCGCGGCCGGCGGCGCGGACGCCCTGCGCGCGCGCATCGCGGCCCTCCCAGAGGACGTCGACCAGCGCGGGCCAGCCGCGTTGGCGCTGCTCGTCGCCGAGGCCAAGCGCCTCGAGCGTCGGTTCGTCTTCTTGATCGACACCCTCGACGTCGTCCTCGAGCGCCTGAAGCGCGACCAGTGGGAGGTCCGCGAGGTGCTGGCGAGCCAGTCGGAGGTCCTGGTCATCGGTGCCTCGGCGCGCGCCATCGAGGCGACCTACCGCTACGATGCGGCCTTCTACGACTTCTTCCAGCTCCACGAGCTGCGTCCGATCCACCCCGACCTCCTGCCGCGCCTCCTCGATCGCGTCGCCGCCGACGAGCCCCTGTACCGTACGCTCGCCCTCGCGCTCGCCGCGCGCCCCGCGATCGTGCGCGCAGCACTGCACCTCGTCGGGAGCCAACCGCGCATGCTGGCGCTCCTCGGTCGGGCCCTCGCGGACGCCCCGGAGGCCAGCGCCGCGACCCTCGTGCAGCTCGCCCTCGATGGCTGGACGCCGGCCTTCCGCGCGCGCGTCGAGCCACTGGCCCCGCAGTCACTCATGGTGCTGCACGCGCTGGCCAGCCTGTGGCACCCGTCGCGCCCGCAGGAGGTCGCCGCGCGGAGCCGCCTCGCACCGAACGTGGTCTCGGCCCAGCTCCACCGTCTCGTCCAGGAAGGGGTCGTCGACAAGGTGCCGCTCGGCGCGCGCGTCGGGTTCCTCATCGCCGATCGCGTCCTCCAGGCGTGGCTCCTCATGCGCCTCGGCCAGCCCCACCGCCGGCGACTCGCCGCCGCGGCCGACGCACTTGCCGCGCTCGGAGACACAGATTTGACACGCGAAGCCGGCGCCGCCGGACCCGTGCAGGCACCCGATGAGGCCGACCCCGAACGGCATTCACACGTCGCGCCGGAGCTGCGATCGCTCATGGGAAGCTCCTATGAAAGCGCGGTTTTCGCGTCCCAGGCCGCGCTGGCGGGGGTCGAGACAGGCGCGAGAGGAATCTCTGATCAGCGGTCAGGTTTGGGGAAACGAACGTAGAAACTGGACGTCTTTTCGCTGCGTGAGACGTTTCAGCTCTCGCAGCCCGGGTTCGCCCCCGGGCGCGGTTCCGCCCAACCAGAGTCGAGCCCCGCCGTGAACTCCTATTCGATCACCGCCGACCGCCGCCTGGAAGATCTCGTCCGCGAGAACGCGTCACTGCGCGCCGAGATCGAGCGCCTGCGCTCGCTCTCGATGACCGACGCCCTCACGGGGCTCCCGAACCGCCGCTACCTGGAAGAACGCCTCGACGCCGAGGTCGCCCGCGCCGCGCGTCACCGTCAGCCGCTGGCCGTGATGGTCATCGACGTCGACGACTTCAAGCGCGTCAATGACACCTGGGGTCACGCCAAAGGGGACGAGGTCCTGGCCTGGGTGGCTGCCTTCCTGCGCTCGCAGCTCCGCGGCAGCGACGTCGCGTGCCGCACCGGTGGCGACGAGTTCGTCGTGGTCTTGCCGGCGACCGGCCGCGATGGGGCCGACGACCTGGCCGCGCGACTGCTCTCGACCCTGGCCTCGCTGCGCCACGAGGCTCACGCCGCGGGCCGCACCCCGGCGGAGCACCCCGTCAAGCTGAGCATCGGCGTCGCGGCGCTGGGCCCCGGCACCGGGGACCCGACGAGCCTGCTCGCGGCCGCCGACCGCGCCATGTATCAGGTCAAGGCGACGACAAAGCGCACGCGCGGCGGCCGTGTCACCCGCAAGAGCGCCTGAGCCCGAACCGGGGATTCGCACTCGCCGGCAGCCTCGCTGCGCGAGGCCTTGGACGAATTCGGCGTTGCAGGTGGGAGGGCGCGGCGAGTAAGGTCGCGCGCCATGAAGCCAACCGTCATCCTCGTCTTCCTCGCCTTTGCCTCACTCGCGGCCTGTGCTGACGAAGGTTCGGACCCGCCCGCCTCCGGCCGCGTCACCTTCGCGCGCGACCAGGGCGTGAGCTTCACCTCCGGGGCGGTGATGGCGCCCGGCAACTTCTCGAACACGGACGTGTTCGCGTCGGCCAACGGCAGCTGGCTCAAGCTGTCGAGCGGCGGGTCGAGCCCGACGGCGACGCGTCCCATGGCGTGGTACCTGAACGGCGGTGGGATCCCGCTCGAGTTCCAGGCGATGAGCGAGGTGCCGAGCACCGATCCCGGCGACACCGTGAGCTACATCGGCAACGCCAAGCCGCACCTCGCCTTCGTGGTCGAGACCGCGCTCGGCGATCGCGTGCGCGGCTGGATCGAGGCGGGCGACGCGTCGAGCGTGACGCTCCAATGGGAGCGCATCGTCGAGTGAGCGTCGCCGCGCGGCTCACATCTCGTCGCCCGAGGCCTCGTTGGAGGCCCAGTAATCGGCGAGGAGGTCTTTGGCCTTGGACTCGTCCGAGGCGGTGACGCGGATCTCGACCCCGCGGGTGGCGTCGAGGCCGGTGTCGTCCTCGAACGTGAAGGCGCTCACCCCGTTGGCGCCGAGGAAGTCGACGAGCGGCTGAGCGAGGGCCTGGACGGGGACGGTGGTGAGGACGACGTGGTCGGACATCGATGGAGACTCCCGGGGTGTCCCGCCGAGCCTGACGCGGCCGGAACGGGGTTTGGGCCGACGCGGGCCGGCGACCGCAGGGTATCAGAGTCGGCGCGGACGGCCTACCTTGTGCGGAACCGCTTCTTGAAAGCGCCTCTCAGTTCTGGTCTAAGAGCCCGATGAGTGAAGCCTCCCGAGCCCTCGAGGTGAGCGTGGTTCCGAGCGGCGACGCCAAAGCGTCTCGCCCGGCACCGCAATCGAGGGTCGAGGCCCCCGGGCGCGGCGCCCCGCGCACCCTCGACCGAGCGGCCCCTGGCGCGGTCGTGCGGGTCATCGGGGTGGATGGCGACGATGCCCTGGCGCGGCGCTTGGAAGACCTCGGCTTCTGGCGTGGCAGCGAGGTGCGGGTCGATCGCGTCGCGCCCTTCGGAGATCCGGTGCAGTTCCGCCTCCACGGCTATCGGCTCGCGCTCAGGAAGAGCGAGGCCAAGCGCGTCCTCGTGGAGGACGGATGACCGCATCGCGGCGGGTGCCGACGGTTGCGCTGGTCGGGCGGCAGAACGCGGGGAAGACGTCGTTGCTCATGCACCTCACGGGCACGACGCAGCACCCCGTGAACTTCCCGGGCAGCAGTGTCGAGCGCGGCGAGGCCTTCACCAAGGCCGGGGACGAGGTCCTCCGCGTGGTCGACCTGCCGGGGATCACCTCGCTCGAGGCGCTCTCGCCCGACGAGGCGGTGGCCCTCGACTGGCTCGACGGGAAGCGCGAGGGCGAGGGTGCGGACGTGGTCTGCGCAGTTATGGACGCCGCCAAGCTCTCGGTCGAGCTGCGTCTCGTCCTGGCCCTGGCAGCGCGTGGGAAGCCCCTGGTCGTCGCGCTGACGAAGTCCGACGTGGCCGGCGTGACGATCGATGTGGACCTGCTCGCGACGCGGCTCGGCGTGCCGGTGTTGGCGGTCAACGCGCTGACCGGCGTCGGCAAGGACGCGCTGCTCGCCGCCCTGCGGGCCGAGGCGCGGCGCACGACCCCACGTCCGCCCGCAGCGCCGCTCGCGCTCGACACCATCGTGCGCGAGGTCACCGCGCGAAGCGGCGACCCGCACGACAACCTCACCGACAAGCTCGATCGCGTCCTGCTGCATCGCGTCTTCGGGCTGCCGATCCTCGGGCTCCTGCTCTTTGGGATCTTCCAGACCCTCTTTGCCGGCGCCAAGCCCGCCATGGATCTCATCGAAGCCGGTCAGGGCGCCCTGGGTTCATGGGTGACCGACCTCGTCCCCGAGGGAGCCCTGCAGAGCTTCCTCGTCGACGGGCTCGTCAACGGCGTCGGGTCGGTGCTCGTCTTCTTGCCGCAGATCATCCTGCTCATGATCTTCGTCTCGCTGCTCGAGGCCTCGGGCTACATGGCGCGGGCCGCGTTCCTGCTCGATCGCGTGCTGTCCAAGGTCGGCCTGTCGGGGCGGAGCTTCGTGCCGATGGTCTCGAGCTTCGCGTGCGCGGTGCCGGGGATCTTGTCGACGCGCATGATCGACAACGAGCGCGAGCGGTTGGCGACCATCGCCATCTTGCCGCTCATGAGCTGTTCGGCGCGACTGCCGGTCTACGTGGTCCTCATCGCCGCCTTCTTCCCGGTCCATCAGGCCGGGCTGGTGCTCTTCTCGCTGTACGCGCTGGGCGTCGTCATCGCCTTCGCCGTCGCCTGGATCCTGCGCAAGACCAAGCTGCGCGGGCCCTACGCCGTGCTCATGATGGAGCTCCCGGTCTACCAGCGGCCATCGTTCAAGGTCGTGCGCGGGCAGGTCGCGGCGGCGGTGCGCGAGTTCATGGTGATGGCGGGGACGGTCATCCTCACGACCGCGATCCTCATCTGGATCTTGTCCTACTACCCGCGGCCCGCGGCCGTGCACGAGGCGGCCCAGCGCGAGCGGGCGCCGATCGCCGCCGAGCTCGCGACGCTGGGTGACGGCCCCGAGCACGCGGACGCGCGCGCGAGCCTCGAGGCCAAGCTGGACGGCGTGAAGACCCGCGAGAAAGCGACCTACCTGGAGGGCAGCCTGCTCGCGAGCGCGGGCAAGTTCATCGCCCCCCTCTTCGAGCCCGCGGGCTTCGAGTGGCGCACGACCGTCGGCGTGCTCGCGGCCTTCCCGGCGCGAGAGCTCATCATCCCGACGCTCGGGATCCTCTACCGCGTGGGCGACGTCGACCCCGGCGAGTTCGAGGTCGCGTCGCTGGACGCCAACGAGGCCCGCAAGGACCAGGGGCTCACGGGGCGCTTGCGATCGGCCACGCGCGAGGACGGCAGCCCCGCCTGGAGCACGCTGTCGGCGCTCGCGGTGATGGTCTTCTTCGCGCTCTGCAGCCAGTGCATGGCGACGCTCGGCGCGATCCGTCGCGAGACCCGCTCCTGGAAATGGCCGGTCTTCGTCTTTACCTACATGACATCGCTGGCGTGGCTGATGGCCGTCCTGGTGTTCCAGGTCGGGTCGGCACTCGGCCTGGGAGGTGGGTCATGACGAGCTGGCAGGATCCGGTCGCGCTCGCGCTGGCAGCGGCGCTGGTCGGGCTCTCGCTGTGGTGGAGGCACCGCCTCATCGCGCGCGGCGAGGCCTCACACTGCACGCAGTGCAGCGCCGATGCTGGCAACGTCGAGGAGCGACCGGGCGACCGGCCTCCGACACCGCCGCAGAGGGTCCCGCTGGCCGCGATGCGCATCGGCCGTAAGGGCTAGAGGCGCAGCTTGGCCATGACCGGGAGGTGGTCGCTGCCCATGAAGGGGAGCGGCATCGCCGGCGAGATGATCTCGAGCTCTTTCGTGATGTAGATGTGGTCGATGCCGATCTCGGGATCGGACGCGGGGTAGGTCGGGAGCGGGTCGTCGCCGGCCGCGTTGCGGAGGAACGGCGCCAGGCCGCCGAGCTCGGCGATCTCCGCGTTGAAGTCCCCCATCACCATGAGCGGGGTGGCCTGGGTCTGCGCGTGGCGCAACAGCGCCGGGAGCTGGGCCTGGCGGTCGACCTCGTTCACGGCGAGGTGGGTGACGAGGACCGAGATCGGCCCCTTGGGCGTGACCACGGTACCGCTCAGGATACAGCGCTGCTCGTCCTTCCGCTTGGGAAGGCGATGGCGCGTCCACGGGCCGAGCGGGAAGCGCGAGAACAGCGCCACGCCGTAGCCGGGGCGATCGTCGGCGGTCGGCGCGACGCGGATCTGCGGCGGGTCCGAGTCCGGGATCGTCGTCAGCACCGCGGCGAAGCGGACGTGCCCGAGCCCGCTGGCGCGAGACAGCAGCTGCGGCTGGTTCCCGGAGTCGCCGTGGAACCAGTCGACGCCGATCTCCTGGACCGCGACCACGTCGGCCTCGCCGATGATGTCGGCGACCGTCTTGAGGTCGCTCTCCATCCCGAGCTTGATGTTGTAGGTCATCACCGAGAAATCCATCGGCTCTCCCGCGGCCTCGACCCTGAGCCGCCACCGAGCGCGTGGACCGCGCATCGGTGGATGGTTTTACCCCGGCCCACCCGGGGCCACAAGCGGCCGTCAGGTCCCGGAAACAGGGGACCCGCGAGCCTCGGACGCGAAAGCGTGCTGGGGAAGGGCGATGTCGAAGGCCGTTCCACGCCCGTCGGCCGTGGTCGGGCTGCGCACTGCGATGCGCCCGCCGTGGGCCAGGACGATGTCCCGGGTCACGACCAGGCCGAGGCCAGTGCCGTGCGGCTTGCCGGTCGCGAAGGGCTGGAAGAGGCGCGCGCGCAGCTCGGAAGGGATCCCCGGGCCATTGTCGGCGACGGTCAGGAAGACCCCGCCGCCAGGCAGGGCGCTCAATGACAGGGTGAGGGTGCGCGCCTCGGGCGCGGCCTCTCCGGTGGCCCCGGGGGCGGCCTGGAGCGCCTCGAGGGCGTTGCGCGCGACGTTCAGGAGGGCTTGCCAGAGCTGCTCGGGGTCGGCCTGCAGCGGCGGCGGGCCCCCGTCGGACGCGGCTTTGATACCGTCGGTGACCAGGCGCACGTGGGCCTCGTCGGCTTCGCGGCGCAAGAAGTCGGCAAAGCGCAGCACCAGGGCCCCGACGTCGCAGGGCACGCGATGCGGCTCGGGGCGCGGACCCGCGGCGAGCGAGGCCAGCGACGAGGGCCAGGGGGCGGGCCGCGACGGGTCGTCGGGGGCGTGCGGCTCGGGGTTCGGGCTCGCGGGGTCGTCCTCGGCCGTGTTGGAGGCGGATGCGAAGCGCGTGAGCTGGAGGTACTGCTCGGTGATGCGCTTCAAGCGTTGGACCTCGCTGGCGATCGACGCGAGCATGGCGCGGGCCCCCTTGGGGTCGGGCAGCTCTTCGAGCTCGTCCTCGAGCAGCTCGGCGTTCAACCCGATCGAGCTCAGCGGGTTTCGCACCTCGTGCGTGATCTGGGCCGCCAGCCGCCCCACCGCGGCCAGGCGCTCGGCCTGCACCAGCTCGGCCTGCTTGTCGGCGAGCGCCTTGTCGCGCTCTTCGAGGGAGGCCGCCATGCGGTTGAACTCCTCGCCGAGCTGGCCGAGCTCGTCGGCCGAGGGCACCGCCACACGCTCGGCGTAGTCGCCCGCGGCGATGCGGCGCGCCCCCTCGCGCAGCTTGCGGATGGGCCGCAGCGTGAGCTGGGCGACAAAGAGCATCACGATCGAGACGCCGAGCGCGCCAGCCGCGACGAAGCCGACCGCGAGCGTGGTCGTGCGTTCGTCGTCGGCGATCTTCTGCTCGATCTGCCGAATCGGCGCGGCCAGCGCGCGCACCGCATCGTTCACCTCGCGGTTGAGTCGGCGCAGGACGCGCGTCATGGCCCGCGTCTCGAGCGAGGTCGGCTTGAGGTTGCCGAGCCCCGCGACCTTCACGGTGCGGACCACCAGGCGCTTGTAGAGCTCGGCGTTGGTGAGGACCTCGCCCTTGGCGAAGACCTCGGGGAGCTCCTCGCCCTGGAGGATGTCGGCGAGCTCGTGGCCCGTGACGAGCCTGCGGAAGGTCTGGCCGAGGGCGAGGAGATCGGTCGTGTCGCCCGAGACCTCGTCGCTCGCGATGAGCGCGTCGAGGCGCTCGGCGAGGCGCGAGAAGCCCTGCGGACTCTCGAAGGGGTCCAGCGTCGGGAGCACCTTCTCGAGCCACAGGATGTCGTCGGCGCGATTGAGGGCCAGGAATTCCTCGGTCGACTTCAGCTGCCGCGACAGGGCGCGGAGCTGATTCGCCATGGGATTCAATTCCTTCCAGAGCACGGTGACCGTGCGCCGGAGTGCGCTCATGCGGTAGAGGGTGAACGTCTCGGTCGCGCCGAACGCGATGATGACCACCGCGAAGCCGAGAAAGATCTTGGTCGCGACCGAGAGGCGCAAGGCGTCACTGCCCCGCGGTCGGGGTCTCCACGGGCCGCCACCGGAGGATGGGCTTCCTCACGGCGCGCGTCTCGTCGAGGCGCCCGACCAGCGGCAGGTGCGGCGCGGTCTTGAGACGCTGCGGGTCGACCTTGCTCTCGGCGTCGATGTCGAACATCGCCTCGACGAAGCGGTCGAGGGTCTCTTTGCTCTCGGTCTCGGTCGGCTCGATCATCAGCGCGTTCTGGACGCAGATCGGGAAGTAGGTCGTCGGCGGGTGGAAGCCGCGGTCGATGAGGCCCTTCGCGATGTCGCGCGTCTCGATGTCGGCGGCCTTCTTCTGCAGCTTGTCGGTCAGGACGACCTCGTGCATGCAGGCGCGATCGTGGACGACATGGTAGCGCTCGGCGAGCTTCACGCGCAGGTAGTTCGCGTTCAGGACCGCCATCTCGCCGGCCAGCTTGAGTCCTTCGCGCCCGAGCTCGCGGATGTAGGTGTAGGCGCGGACGTGCATGCCGAAGTTGCCGAGGTAGGCCTTGACGCGCCCGATGGTGAGCGGCTTGTCCGACACGAGGCGGAAGGTGCTGCCGTCTTTCTCGACGCGCGGAATCGGCAGATACGGGGCCAGGCGGTCGTGCACGCAGACCGGTCCCGAGCCCGGCCCACCGCCGCCGTGCGGGGTCGAGAACGTCTTGTGCAGGTTGAGGTGCATCGCGTCGACGCCCATGTCGCCGGGGCGCGCGCGCCCGAGCAGCGCGTTCATGTTGGCGCCGTCGCAGTACACGAGGCCGCCCTTGGCGTGCACGATGTCGGCGACCTCCTTCACGTTCTCCTCGAAGAGGCCGAGCGTGTTGGGGTTGGTCATCATGATGCCGGCGATGTCCTCGTTCATCGCGGCAAGCACGTCCTCGGGCAGGACCACGCCGCGGTCCGACGACTTCAGCGTGACCGTCTCGTAGCCGAGCATGGCGAGGGTCGCGGGGTTCGTGCCGTGCGCCGTGTCGGGCACGAGCACCTTCGTGCGCGGCTTGCCCTCGGTGTGCATGAGGTACGCGCGGATGAGCGCCATGCCGGTGTACTCACCGTGGGCGCCAGCCGCGGGCTGCAGCGTCACGGCCGAGAAGCCGGTGATCTCGGCGAGGTAGCGCTCGAGCTCCCAGTAGAGGGACAGCGCGCCCTGGATCCAGCTCTCGGGCGCCATCGGGTGGAGGTCGGCGAAGCCCTCCATGCGCGCGACGTCCTCGTTGATCTTCGGGTTGTACTTCATCGTGCACGACCCGAGCGGGAAGAAGCCCGTGTCGATGCCGTAGTTCTGCTGCGAGAGACGGATGAAGTGACGCACGGCCTCGGGCTCGCTCACCTCGGGCCAGCGCGGCGCCTTCTTGCGAAGGAGCCCTTCGGGCAGCGCGACGTTTCCGGGAGCGGTGGTGGCCGAGCGCGGCAGCGACGAGGCGACACGCCCCGGGCTCGAACGCTCGAAGATCAACGGCTCACGGAACTGGAGACCCTGGGTCGCAATGGAGGACATCTTCTACCGCCGCGTAGGTCGGTCGGGGACCGACGGATTGCTGGAATGCGAAATCGCCGATAGCTTGGAGAGAATTCGGTTTCCCCAAGGAAAACGCCCGCGTCAGAGCGACGCGGGCGTTCGGGGTCAGGACGATCGCCGAAGGCCCGGCAGCGCCAGACGACCTCGGGTCGATCGACCGGGGATCACGGATGCGGAGCAGGCGCCGGGGCCGGGGCCGGAGCGCCGCCCGGAGCCGGGGCCGGAGCGCCGCCGGGGGCCGGAACAGGAGCCGGAGCGCCACCCGGAGCGGGGATCGGCGCCGGGTTGCCACCAGGACCACCCGGGCCCATGCCACCAGGTCCACCAGGACCACCGGGGCCACCAGGACCGCCGGGGCCACCCGGACGACCCGGGCCATCGCCGGGGAAGTCCTGCGGGCCGAGGTGCTCCATCGCGCCCGGCGCCTCGGGCGGCGGGTCGGCGATGAACTTCTCGATCTTGGCCTTCTTCTCGAGGTCGGCCAGCAGCTTGCGGCGCTCCGTGAAGAACTTCTTGTTCTGGAGGCTCTTGACGATCTGCTCCTTGACCTCCTCGAACGTCTTCTTCCGGTCCTCGCGCTTGTCGGTGACCTTGATGATGTGGAAGCCGAAGCGGGTGCGGACCGGCTGGGAGATCTCGCCGACTTTCATCTTGAAGGCGACGTCGTCGAACTCCTTGACCATGCGCCCCTCGGAGAAGAACCCGAGGTCGCCACCCTTCGAGGCCGCGGGGCCCTCGCTCATCTCGTTGGCGATCTTGTCGAAGTCCTCGCCCTTCTTGATGCGCTCCTGCGCCTCTTTCACCTTCTCGTTGGCCTTGGCCTCGTCCTCGGGCGTCGCGTTCTCGGGCAGCTTGATGAGGACGTGCGACGCGCGGATGCCGGCCTTCTCGGTGTAGAAGCGCTCGTTCTTGTCGTAGAAGTCCTTGGCCTCGGCGTCGGTGACGCTCATGTCACCGCTCTTCTCGAGGAGGAGCTCCAGCGAGCGACGCTCGCGGATGCGCTGCTCGATCGACTCCTTCGTCACGCGGCCATGCTTCAGGTAGTTCTCGAACTGCTCGTCGCTCTGGAAGCGCTGCTTGTACTCGTCGAAGCCCTTCTTCAGGTCCTCGTCCGGGACGACGACGTTCGCCTCCTTCACGGCCTGGTTGATGAGCTCCTGCTCGATGAGCCGCTTCAGGATGTTCTGCTCGATGCGCGCCACGCGGTCGGCCGGGATCTGGGCGCCGCGCGCCGTGATCTTGTCGAGCTCCTCGTAGAACACCGTGCTCGGGATCTCGACCCCGTTGACCTTGGCGACCGGCCCGGTGATGCGCGGCTTCTCCGCCGGAGGCGCGTTCGGATCGACAGCGGCAGCGGCATCCGCCGCAGGCGCGGGGGCGGGCGCCGAGGTATCGGTTGCGGCGGGCGCGGGCGCCGGCGCAACGTCGGTCTCTTCCTTCTTGCCGCCACAGGCGACGAGCCCGAGAACCGACAGGGTCATGAGGGTGCGTTTCATCAGAGGAGTCCTCCGGAGACAGACATGAGCGGCGAATTCGCGTGGAAAAAGGGCTCGGTGTCATGGGGCGCGAGCGGTCGCGGACCATACTCCCGGGCAACGGACCCCGCAACGCAAAACGCGGCGCCTTGGTTCACCGCCCCGGTGCGCGACCCCGCGATTTGCCTTCGCCGGCAGCGTGTCGATGCCGACCCTCGCGCGAAGGCGCGACGCCGACCTCACAACCAGGCGGGCATCGGCCTCGCCGCGACCCCCGAGACCAACGTCGGGGCGTCGTGCCAATAGACCGTCACGAGATCGCGCCGCTGCCGCGACCACAAGCGTTCAAAAGCCGACCCGCGCGGGATCTTCGTCACGAGCACCATCGCGTCGACCGCGTCCTGCTCGGCCACCCGCCCGCGCAGCGCCGTCTCGGCCAGGAGTCCCGCGAGCAGTCGGCCGGTCGTGAGCTTCATCACCAGGATCGCCAGCCCCGAGAGGAGATCGCCGCGGCGCGCCGGCTCGTGCGCCTGCAGGCTCGCCAGCGCGAGGTCCCGCCAGATCTCGAGGTCACTCGAAAACGGCACGAGGTCCTCGCACCGCCGCCCGCGCAAGACCTCGCCCAGCGCCCACCCGAAGCGTCGCGCCCGGTCGGCGTCGATCGCGTTGTCGTCGGTGCGCATGCCCTGCGCGATCGCGTCGATCCCTTCGGCCAGCGCACCGCGCAGTCGCGCGATCGCCGCAAAGCACCGCTCGGTCTGGTCGACCGCCTCGGGCTCAGGCACCGCAAAGGCTGCACGCGTCGCGAAGAGCTCGCTCTCGCGATAGCCCGAGAACAGCGCCTCGAGCGCGTCGCGCACCGGCTCGACCACCGCGAGCACCAGCCCCTCGAAGTTCGTCGCCCCCTCGACCTTGGCGATCATCGCCGCCCGCAAAGCGGTCCACGTCGCCAGATCCAGGTCGACCCCGGCCGTCACCGGCACCGGCATCGGCAGCTGCAGGATCGGCGCACCCTCGGCGATGAGCGCCCGGATCTGCCCGAGCTGCTCGGCGTCCCCGGCCGGCGGCGTGGCCCGCGAGCGCGCCTTCCACCACGCGCGGCACTCGGTCGAGAAGCTCACGTCGATGCCGTCGGGCGTGCGCGTGAACGTGTACGGGAACTGCCGGCAGATGGTCGGCTTCTGCTGAGATCCCTTGTGCTTGTGGATGATGCAGAGCTTGTCGTCGCCCAGGAAGACGCAGCGTCCGTGGCGCCGACCGGTCAGACGAATGGCCTGCCCCGTCGGCGAGCTCTCGGCGGGGACCTCGTCGATCCAGTCCTCGGGCCGCACGTCCGCGGGCAAGAACGGCGACCAGTCGAACTCGCGGATCTTGGCGACGTCGTCGTCCTTCAGCGGCCCGACGTCGGTCCCATGACAGCACCCGCCACACGCGACGCACGCGTGCGCCAAGGTGCCCTGGAAGCGCAGCGGCGCATCGGCCGCGACAGGAGACGACGCGGCGTCCTCGCGCTGGGACTCGGCGTGGACCTTCAGCTGGTCGGCCGCACGCGGCGTCTCCAGCATGAGCTCGCGGTTCAAGAGGTCGACGCGCTTGAAGAGCTCGATGCGCGGCACCTGCACGGCCTCGGCGAGCTCGTCGGGCAGGCACGGCCCCTCGCTCAAGATATCCATGACCTTCAACGCCACCGGATCGATCGGCACACGCACACGCCGCACCGCGTCCTCGACCACGATTCGACCGCCGAGCTTCTTCACGCGTAGATCGTCGCGCAGCGGCGGGACAGGAGGCGGGCTTCGCATTCGAACCTCTGGCTGGATGGCGCTCGAGACCCTGCGGTCAGGGGCTACGTGAGGACCAGGTCGTTCCGATGGATCACCGGATCGATCAAGCCCTTGCCGAGCTTGTCCGCGACCGCATCGCTGCGCAAGCCCCGGATGGCCTCGAGCGTCTCGTCGTCGTAGCCTACCAGCCCGCGCCCGACGAGCTCGCCCTCGGGCCCCCGGATCTCGACCCCGTCGCCCGGCTGGAAGTGCCCGCTCACCGCGGTGACCCCGATCGGCAAGAGGCTCGCCGGCCGCTCACGCAAGGCCCGCATCGCACCCGCATCGACCCGGATGACCCCGTTCACCTTCGAGATGAAGCCGATCCAATGGCGCCGCCGATCGACCCGCTTCTGTGGGTGGAACAAGGTCCCCTCGGGCGCGCCATCGACGATGCGACCGACGATGGTCGGGTCGGCGCCGAGCGCGATGACCAACGGGATGCCGGCCTCGACCGCGATCTCGGCCGCCTGGATCTTCGACACCATGCCACCGGTGCCGACCCCGGTGCCCGCGACGCCGGCCATTTGCCGCACCTCGAGGTCGATCTTGGCGACCTCGCGCACCGGCTGCGCGTTCGCGTCCACGCGCGGGTCGCGGTCGTAGAGACACGGGATGTCCGAGAGCAGGATCACCAGGTCGGCCTCGAAGACCGTCGCGAACGCGGCCGCGAGCCGATCGTTGTCGCCGAAGCGCAGCTCCTCGGTGGCGACCGTGTCGTTCTCGTTGACGATCGGGATGACGCCGAGGTCGACCAGCTCGCCCAGCGTGTGCCTCAAGCTCAAGAAGTGGTGACGGCGCGCGATGTCCTCGTGGGTGAGCAGGATCTGCGCGCTCTGGATCTTGTGGCGCAGAAAGCTCTGCCCATAGCGACCCATGAGATCGGCCTGCCCCACGGCCGCCAGCGCTTGCACCCGCGCGAGCTCCTTCGGACGCTCCGAGAACCCGAGCCGCTGCATGCCGCACGCGACCGCACCCGAGGTCACGATGGCGACCTCGTGCCCGCGCTCGCGCATCGCACTGACGGCGTCGACGAAGGCGTCGAGGTAGCTCGAGCCATCGGCCATGACACCTTGCAAGGTCGAGCTGCCGACCTTCAGGACCACGCGCCGCGCGAAGCCCACGCTGCCCCCGGCCCCGTAATAGCGCTTCCAGCTGGAAGCCGCGCTCGATAGGTCGGCGTCAGCCATCGTCGCGAACGATTGAGGCGCCGAGCGCGCGCAGCTTGTCGTCGATGCGCATGTAGCCGCGATCGATCTGGCGGATGTTGTAGATGGTCGAGGTCCCCTTGGCCGCCAGCGCCGCGATGAGGAGCGCCATGCCGGCGCGCACGTCCGGGCTCTCGAGCCGCGCCGCATAGAGCTGCGAGGCCCCGACGACCACGATGCGATGCGGGTCGCACAGGATGATCGACGCGCCCATCGCGATGAGCGAGTCGGTAAAGAACATCCGACCCTCGAACATCTTCTCGAAGAACAGCACCGTGCCCTGGCACTGCGTCGCGGTCGTGATGGCGATCGACATGAGGTCGGTCGGGAAGGCCGGCCACGGCGCGTCATCGATGCGCGGGATGGCGCCGTGGAGGTCCTTGCGGATGGACAGCGGCTGCCCCGGACGCACGCGCAGGGTCGCCCCCTGTCCTGGCGACGAAGCGGGCGCCGGCTCGACCTCCGGATGCACGCCGAGCTTGCCGAAGACGTGCAGGATCATGCGCAGCTCGTCGGGGCGGCAACCCTGGATCGAGATGTCGCTCTGGGTGACCGCGGCGAGCCCGATCCAGCTCCCGATCTCGAGGTAGTCGGGCCCGATCGTGTGGGTCGTGCCGTGCAGCTTCTTCGAGCCCGAGATGCGCAGCGTGCCGGTGCCGATGCCCGAGATCTCGGCGCCCATCGACACGAGCATGCGGCAGAGGCCCTGCACGTGCGGCTCGCAGGCCGCGTTCATGAGCACGGTCTGCCCCTCGGCCAGGACCGCGGCCATGATGATGTTCTCGGTCGCGGTGACCGAGGCCTCGTCGAGGAAGATCTCGGTACCAGTGAGGCGCTTGCCGTCCGGGATCGCGAGCTCGTACGAGCCATTGGCCGAGAAGCTCGCGCCCAGCGCCTGCAGGCCGAAGAAGTGCGTGTCCAGGCGGCGGCGGCCGATGACGTCACCACCCGGAGGCGGCAGGACGACGTAGCCCATGCGCGCCAGGATCGGGCCCGCGAAGAGGATGGACGCGCGCACGCGGCGCGCCAGATCCGCATCGACCTTGCCATCGTGCAGCGTCGCCGCCGTGACCCGCACCGTGTCCTCGGCGAGCCGCTCGACCTTGGCCCCGAGCGCTTCCAGGACCTCGTACATGACGCGCACGTCGGCGATGTCGGGGACATTGCGGAGCACGACCGGCTCGGCCGTCAGGAGGCAGGCGGCGATGACCGGCAGCGCCTCGTTCTTCGACCCGCTCGGCGTGACCGTGCCGGACAGTGGCTTGCCCCCCTCGATGACGAATCGCTCCATGCCCTGACCTCCGTGGTGAACCCAACCGACGCGCGACGGCCGCCGGACGCAACACCCTGTCGGCATGCTGCGCCTGTCGAGAGGCGCGGCACCTGTTCGGCTGCGCCTGTCGAGGGGCGCATGCTAACCGTGCCGATCCGCGTCGTCGATCTTTTCCTGAAGCCCGCTTCGCACCTCGCCGCGGGCCGCATCTGCAACGGACGATGACCCCGACTCATTCGGCCGAGAGCACCCCGGCCTCGACCTTCCAGCGACGCATCGCGTCGTCACCGACCCGAATCCAACGACGGTCGGTGGTCGTGACGAAGACCTGTCCCCCACCGCGCTGCAAGGTCTCCATCAGCAGCGCATTGCGCCGCTCGTCGAGCTCGCTCGAGACGTCATCGAGGAGGAACACCGGGTAGACCCCGTGCGCCTCGTGGATGCGATGCAGCTCGGCGATCTTCAGCGCCAACACGAAGGCCCGATGCTGGCCCTGGCTCGCAAACGCCCGCACCGGCCGGCCATCGATCATCAAGTCGAGCTCGTCCGCATGCGGACCGAGACGCGTCCACCCGAGCTTCGCATCCGACGCGCGCGCCCGCGACAGCGCCGCGGCGAGCTCGAGCGCGACCGACGGCATCGCCGCCACGCCGAAGTCGCGCCCGGCAGCCTCGCTTCCCGAGGCCTTGTGCGAGTCGGCGTGATCGAAGCCCGAGGCCTTGTGCGTGAGGGTCGCCGTGAGCTCGCCGTCGGTGATCTGCCGGAAGGCCTCGGCGAAGTGCACGACGAAGCGCTCGAGGAAGAGGTGGCGCCGCATCAAGACACTCGCGCCGCGTCGCGCGAGCTCGCCTTCGAAGGCGTCGAGGACGTGGGGATCGAGGGCCACCCCGCGCACCTTGGCGTCGCGGAGGAGGCGGTTCCGGTGCTTGAGCGCCTCGTGATAGGCGCGCAGCTCGAGGAGGTGCTCGGGCCACACCGCGAAGGTCGCGCGGTCGAGGAAGCGACGACGCACCTCGGGCCCGGCCTTGGTGAGCTCGAGGTCGTCCGGCCCGAAGAGCACCGCCGCCATGTGCGAGAACGAGCTCGGCATGCGCGTGATGACCTTGCCGTCCAGGAGGACCTTCTTGCCCTCCTTGGCGAGCTGGATCTCGACTGTGCGCTTGACCTCGCGCCTGACGATCTCGCCATAGACCACCGCGCGCTCGGCCCCGAAGCGCACGAGCTCGCCCTGCTTCGCGTCACGCGGACTGCGGAACGCCGAGAGCAGATAGACGGCCTCGAGGAGGTTCGTCTTGCCCTGGCCGTTGCGCCCTTCGAAGAGGTTGAATCGCGGCCCCGGCTCGATACGAAAGGTCTCGAGGTTACGGAAGTCCTGGGCGGCCAGGACCTCTAGACCGACATGCATGAGGAACCCTAGGGATTCAGGCTGCTCAAAAATGGCCAGATGCAAGGAGCCGGAAAGACAAGGAGTGAGGCGGGCTTGGGGCCCGCCGCAACGACGACTCCTTCCGAGCGACGCCGCAGATGGCCGTTTTTCAGCAGCCTGCTAGACGCGCATGGGCATGACGACGAACACCGCACCCGGCTCCGACGGAGAGGTCAGGACCGTCGGCGAGAACTCGTCGGTCATCTCGAAGACGACCGACTCGCCCTTCACGACGCCGAGGACGTCGAGGAGGTAGTTGTAGTTGAAGCCGACCACCATGCCCTCGCCGCGGTAGTCGACGTCGAGCTCGTCGCGCCCCTCGCCGTAGTCGGGGTTCGACGCCGTGACGGCGAGCTTGCCCGGCGTGAGCTCGAGCTTGATGATGTAGGTCTTGTTCGAGGTGAGGATCGCGTTCTTGCGGATGGCGCGGGCGAGACGCTCACGCGGGACGACCACCTTCACCGGCGAGCTCTGCGGGATGACCCGCGAGTAGTCGGGGTAGTTGTCCTCGATCTGACGCACCGAGAACACCGTGCCACCGGTCGCGGTCTTGCCCGCGCGGAAGAGGATGACCCCCTGCGCGAAGCCGACCTCGAGCGCGTCGGCGTCGCTCTCGAAGAGGCGCTTCACCTCGGTCACACCCTTCTTGTGGATGATGGCCGAGTACTGGTCCTTCTTGCCGATGCCGGCGACCTCGGCCTCGAGCTCGACCTTCGAGAGGCGATGGCCGTCGGTCGAGACCATCGTGAGCTTGGCGAGCCCGTCGGCCGACCCGGCGGTCACCTTGAAGAAGACGCCGTTCAGGTTCATGCGCGTCTCGTCCGAGGACATCGAGAACGCGGTCTTCTCGAAGAGATCACGCAGCGCCGACTTCGGAATGCGCAGCCACTTCGCGTCTTCCGGGATCTTCATCTCCGGGAAGTCGGCAGGCGTCACACCGGCCAGCTTGAAGTAGGCACGACCGGCCGAGAGCTCGCTCCAGTCGTTGGGCAGCGCGCGCAGATGCAGCGGCGTCTCGTCGAGGTTCTTCACCACGTCGAAGAGGCTCTTGCCGTTGATGCAGGCGGAGCCGGGGACGATCACCTCGGCCGGGATCTCGGCCATGATGGTCACGTCGTAGTCGGTGCTGACGAGGCGCGCGGTGCCGTCGGGCAGGCTCTCGACCAGGACATGGGCAAGGACGTTGCTCGTCGACTTCCTGTCGACGACACCCTGGGTCTTGTAGACCGCCCCGAGAAAGGTGGTGCGATCGAGTCTGAGCTCCAACGTGGCCATGGTCCCTCGTCTTGCCGTGCGCTGCGTCGGAGGTCGAGCTCGGAAGGAGCACCCTCCCTCACCCGACCCGCTCGGCGAGGCCCCTGCTTACCCGTCTTTTGGATGGTACTCAAGCGATCCCCTGGGGTGGGCGATCGAGCGTCACGAGGGTCACGAGGGTGGGACCGCGGGTCGTGATCGATTTCTTGCGCGATCGGCGGTTCGGGCCATCGCCTGATCATGAGGACGAGATCCCAGAACAGAAGAGAGGGCAGAGCAACAGGATCACTAGGGGCTGGGGATCTTGGGGACAACCTCTCAATACGCTGGAATCAAAACGTAAACGGGAGGGCGAGATCGTGGATCGAGGGCGCAAGAGATCGTGTGCGAGGGTGTGGACGGCGGTGGAGTCGCGAAGGCCTCGGCGCGATCTCCACACGGATCCCCGACGACCCACGTGGGGATCCCCGGGGCTCCCACAGGGTTATCCCCATGACCTCCACAGCGCGCGTGATCGGCGAGCGCGAAGATGACGATGACAATGTCCGAGGACCGGTCGGAGAGACGATGCTCGGGAACTCGTTCTGACCGTGGCGCTTGCCTCGATCGCTACCTGTAACCGCGCATCGCATGCTTGCGATCGTCGGCGAGGGGGTGTTAGCTCGCAGCACAGTTCACGAGGGCCATGTGCCCGCCCCAAGTGCCTGTCACCGATGACGCGGATGCGTTCCTCGGTGCCCCTGTCGCCCGAGCGACAGAACGTCATCCGAGGACCCGCGACACGCGCGCACGCCAGCGCGGATAGGGTCCAAACCGATCCGCCGACGCGCGGATCGCGAGAGGCGCGCAAGCGTCGCAGCGAACGATTGTCTTCAAAGCATGAGCGGCCGCGCCGACAGCGCGCGGATCGATGAAAGAACGGTGAGCGCACGGGGTCGGGCGCGCACCGAGGGGAGCTCTCATCCTTGGATCTTTGGAACAAAGCCCTCACGGGCATTCAAGCCCAGGTCGAGCCGTGGGACTTCGCGCACTGGATCAAGCCGGTGGTCTGCGATGTCGTCGACGAGGCCCGCGGTGAGATCGTGCTCGCGGTGCCGGACGAGTCCCATGGTCAGTGGCTCGAGGAACACTTCGCTTCGTACATCCGCAAGGAGCTCTCGCGCCTCGGTGGGTCCGAGCTCCGCATCCGCTACACCACCTATGAGAACCGGCAGGGCCCTCTCCTCGCCATGACCGCTCCCGAGGAGCCGGCCCGTGCGCTCGCGTCCTCGCCGGCGATGCCTGCCATCGAAGTGCTCGAGCCGATCGAGCCGCCGAACCTGAACGAACGCTACCGCTTCGAGAGCTTCGTCGACGGGCCGACCAACCAGTTCGCGATGAGCGCCGCGCGCGCGGTCGCCGACCACCCGGGCACGCGCTACAACCCGCTCTTCATCTTCGGCGGTGTGGGCCTCGGCAAGACCCACCTCCTGCACGCGATCGGTCACGCCGTGCGCGAGAAGAACCCGCGTGCACGGGTGCGCTACGTGACCAGCGAGCAGTTCGTCAACGACCTGATCCAGGCCATCCGCAGCGACAAGATGCAGGGCTTCCGCCAGCGCTATCGCGACCGCTGCGACGTCCTCCTCATCGACGACATCCAGTTCATCGCCGGCAAGGATCGTACGCAGGAGGAGTTCTTCCACCTCTTCAACACGCTCCACTCGTCGGCCAAGCAGATCGTGATGACCTGCGATCAGCTGCCCCAGTCGATCCCCGACATGGAAGATCGTCTGCGCTCGCGGCTCACGTGGGGTCTCACCGCCGACATCAAGCCGCCGGGCTTCGAGACGCGCGTCGCGATCCTCAAGGCGAAGGCCGACCTCGAGGGCATCGACCTCGCCGACGACGTCGCGATGCTGGTCGCGCGCCACATCACGCAGAACGTGCGGCAGCTGGAAGGCGCGCTCTTGAAGCTCGTCGCCTCGCAAAAGCTCATGCACCGCCCGATCGATCTCGACATGGCGCACCAGGCGCTCGGCGCGATGCTCGGCGAGACGCTGACCCGCATCATGCCGGACGCGATCCTGAAGGCGGTGGTCGCCGAGTTCAAGGTGAGCCTCACCGACCTCAAGGGACCGCGCCGCCACCGCAACATCACCGTGCCGCGGCAGATCGCGATGTACCTCATCCGCGAGCTGACCGACGTGTCCCTGCCGCAGATCGGGCAGCTCTTCGGGGGCCGCGATCACTCGACGGTCATCAACTCGCTGAAGCGGGTCGAGGCGATGCGTGACGCCAACCCCGAGGTCCGCACCCAGCTCGATCGCCTGCGCCGCATGGTGCGCGACGGCGCCTGAGCCCGGGGCGTACGCGCCGCGGCTCGAACCACCTGACCTGCTTCCACTTCGGGGGCAGGCTTCTAAACCCTTGACAGCACCAGGCGCGCGATGATTGATACGCGCCTCGCTTTTGCGGCCCCTGAGCCGCGAGAGCCACTTCGTCGGGAGACGTTTCCGTGACCAAGCGCACGTACCAGCCCCATAATCGCAAGCGGAAGAACACCCATGGTTTCCGCGAGCGCATGTCGTCCCACGGTGGCCGCAAGGTCATCAACGCCCGCCGCAAGAAGGGGCGCAAGCGCCTGACCGTGGCGACGCCCAAGAAGTGACGATCGTGCTCCCCCACGAGGTGAGCCCAGACAGCGTCGATGGAGTCGACGATGTCGTCACATCCCGCGAAGGCGGCGAGCATGAGCGAACCGGCCCAAGCAGGGATGTCAGAGCCGACGGACCGCGATGAGACGAGCGCTCAGCCCGTTGCGGGTCGTGGCGATCGACTCGACGCCCTGGCCCGTGTCGCGGCCGACGTCGTCGTGGCCGGGGGGAGCCTCGTCTCTCCCCGGGTCAGCGAGTCTTTCCCCAAGGAATGCAGAATCCTGCATCGATCCGAGTTCCTCCGGATCCAGGGGCAGGGTCACCGCATCCACGGGGCGCGCCTCATCTTCCAGTTCCTCCCTGGCCGGACGCCGCGATCGCGGCTCGGCCTCACGGTCTCGAAGAAGGTCGGCAACGCGGTCGTCCGCAATCGGATCAAGCGTTGGCTCCGCGAGGCCTTCCGACGCCATCCCGAGCTGCGACCCGACCGACCCACGCGCGGGCAGCCTTCGAAAGCCTACGACCTCGTCATCACCGCCAAGCGTGACATCGAGGACTTCGGCTTCGCCGTCCTGCACGCCGAGGTCGTCGACGTCCTCGGACGCTATCTCGACGGTCGCTTCGATCGACGGAGAGCCGGTGGACGGGATGGCAAGGGACCTCGGGCAGAGCCCACTGGCGGCGATCGATCGGGGGCCCGAGGGGGCGGCCAGCGCGCGCCCGCGAAGTCGAATCGTCCGGGCCCTGCGCGCGATTGATCGCGCCCTGGCGTGGCCGCTGCTCGCGCTGATCTTCGTCTATCGCAAGCTCATCTCGCCGGCCCTGCCTCCCGCGTGTCGCTTCTATCCCTCGTGCTCGGCCTATGCGAACGAGGCCCTCACGCGACACGGACTCTCCTACGGCGCCCCGCTCATGGCGTGGCGGCTCTGTCGATGCCACCCCTTTTCGCGCGGTGGCTTCGACCCGGTGCCCGGCTCCCCGGGCTCGACAGGCTCCGAGCCCGTCGAAGATCGCGAAGGAAACTAGATCATCATGCTTCGTTGGCTCATCGCGTGCGGCGCGCTCATCGCTTCCTCGGGCGCGGCCCTGGCTCAAGACGGTGGGGTCGGTGGCAATGTCGGGCAGGCCTCTACGGGCCCGTCCACCCAGGGGCCGAGCGTGCCCGGCAAGGTCGAGACCTCGGACTACTTCGGCGAGCAATCGAAGCAGCAACCCGAGCGTGAAGAGCGCGTGATCGTGGGCTTCCCGGTCGACAAGCCGGCGGTCGTCTACACCTTCACGAATCGCGGCGGCACGATGTCGAAGGCGATCCTCCAGGATCCGCGCTTCACGCACGCCGCGCGCAACCTCATCCCCAACGTCCCGCCCGAGAAGCTGCTGGCGGGGCAGATCGACCTCGTCTCGACCTGGGGTCCGAAGTGGCTGCCCTTCGGGACCACCTTCGGCAAGCTGTCCTACCCTGGCCAGGTGACGCTCGTGCTCCGCAAGGCGAGCGATGGGATCATCGAGGGTGGCGTCCTGAAGCCCCCGGCGGACCGCGCCAAGCTGGCGGTCGACCGACCGATCAAGGCCGACGACCTGCTCGTCGTGACTGCGCCGGCCAACGTCGCGGGCGAGTACAAGATCGCCTCGGTCGGCAGCGGCGGCGCGCTGACCCCGGTGAAGGAGTTCGCGGCCAAGGCGGCGACCGGAGTCACCTACGAGGTGAAGCGCACCGGCTCGATCGAGGCGCTCTACGACGACGACCGCACCTTCGTGCGCGTGTCGGCGACCCCGGGCCTGCCGCTCGTCTACGTGTGGCCGAACCCGGCCTTCGACAGCTCGCCGGTCTTCATCGAGCGCCGCTTCGACGCGGGCCAGCACCCCTTCGAGCTCAAGCTCTCGGTGACGGTGCACAACGTCGGGACCGAGCTCCTGCAGGTCCAGACCGGTATCCGCATCGGTGCCTGGCAGCATCCCGAGACGGGGTCGCCCGGGCTCTTCGGTGGGCCGACCCCGGTGCTCCAGGCGAGCTGCCTCGCGGCCGACGGGCTCGAGCACGCGCCCTTCGCGTCGCTGCGCGAGGCCGCCATCGAGAAGTACGAGCAGCACCAGGAGGCGGTCGGGTTCAAGGCGTTCCCGTCGGGCACGCAGTGGGTCGCCGCCGACACCAACTACTTCATCCAGGCCGCCGTGCCGATGCCGATCAATGCGGCCGGTGGGCAGTGCCAGCTCGGGTTGAAGGACTTCAACCCCACGGTGCCCGGTGCGTGGGTGATGTGGTCGCAGTTCATGGCGTCCAACATCGTGGAGATCCCCAAGCGCGGTCAGGGCTGCGTCGCGGACTGGCTGCCCGAGAGCGCGGCTGGCGTGACCGGGCTGCCGCGCTGCAAGGCGTCGCTCGACAAGCTGGGCGTGACCTCGGCCTCGAGCATCGACGAGGTGAAGCAGGCCTGGGAGAAGGCGCGCGCGGCTGGCGGTGATCTCGCCGCAGTGGACCAGGCCTATCAGTTGCTGACCGAGCGTCGCCAGGCGACGTGGCGCTACAACCTCTACAACGGCCCGAAGGACACGGCGTTCCTGCCCGAGTCGCACCCCGAGCTGAAGCGCGCGGTGCAGTTCGGGTGGATGTCGTTTGTCGGCGCCCCGATGCACAAGGTGCTCGTGTGGTTCCACGAGGGCCTCGGGAGCTGGCCGCTCGCCATCATCCTGCTGACGCTGGGGCTCAAGCTCATCACGTGGCCGCTCTCGCAGAAGAGCTACATGTCGATGCAGAAGATGAAGAACATCCGGCCCAAGCTCGACGAGCTCAAGCGCAAGTTCGGCAACGACCGCGCGAAGTTCTCGCAGGAGCAGATGGCGCTCATGAAGCGCGAGGGTGTGAACCCGTTCGCGGGGTGCCTGCCGATGCTGCTCCAGTTCCCGATCTGGGTCGGTCTCTACGGGGCCATCCTCGGCTCGGTCGAGCTCTATCACGAGCCGCTCGGGCTCTGGGTGCCGGACCTCTCGTCGTCCGACCCCTACTTCATCATGCCGATCCTCCTCGGCATCCTCATGTTCGTCCAGACGCTGCTCACGCCGCAGACCGCGACCGACGAGACGCAGGCCAAGATCATGAAGTATGGCATGCCCATCATGTTCACGGTCTTCATGCTGTTCCTGCCGTCTGCCCTCGTCCTCTACATCCTCTTCAACACGATCCTCACGATCGTCCAAAACCTCCTCATCAAACGCCGCATGGAGGCCCGCGCATGACCGCTCCCACCACGTTCACCGGCAAGAATCTCGAGACGGCGCTGCAGAAGGCGTCGCAGGCCACGGGGCTCGCCCCCGAGGCGATCAAGTACGAAATCCTCGCCGGCAAGACCGGGGGCTATGCGCTCATCAAGGTGATCGGTCAGGCCGCTGCGGTCCCGACCGGACCCCTGGTCGAGAGCCTCTCCGGCGACCCGAACGCGGCTGCTCCCGCGCGTGCCGATCGCGGCGACCGTGGTGATCGTGGCGACCGTCCGCCGCGTGATCGCGACCGTGGTGGCGATCGTGGCCCGCGCCCCGAGCGCAGCGGCGACCGCGGTGGTGATCGCGGCCCGCGCCCCGAGCGCAGCGGCGACCGTGGCCCGCGTCCCGACCGTGGTGACCGCGGCGATCGCGGCCCTCGCCCCGAGCGCGGTGGTGATCGTGGCCCGCGTCGTCGCGATGACCGCGACGAGCTCTTGCCGGTGCCGCAGGACGGCCCGACCGCCGTCACCTTCGAGGTGGCCGCCGAGGGACCGCTCACCGCGTTCGGCGAGAAGGTCCGCGACGTGCTCGTCGCCACGCTCGAGAAGATGGGCTTCGGCATGAAGCTGGTCTTCCTCGAGGGCGCCGACGAAGTGCAGGTCGACCTCGTCAGCGGGGTCTACCACGACGTGCTCCTCGCCAAGGAGCTCGAGCTGCTGGACGCCCTCGAGCACCTCGTCGAGAAGGTCGCCATCGGACACGGCAACCTCCCCGAGGGCGCGCCGAAGAAGAAGGTCCACCTCGACTCGAACGGCTTCCGCGCCAAGGCCGACCTCGACCTCGCGCACTCGGCCCGCGAGATGGCGGACCGCGCCATCGCCGACCAGCGCGTCTTCAAGCTCGGCCCGCTCGATCCCCGCGCCCGTCGCGTGGTTCACCTCACGCTCCGCGAGTACGCCGGCGTCGTGACCCGCTCCGAGGGCGAGGGCGTCTTCCGCCGCGTCTGCATCATCCCGAAGAGCGCCGAGGCCACCGACAACACGTCGGTCCAGGACGACCACTCGGGCGAGTGACGCCGGGGATGAACCTTCGCGAGGCGCCGTGGGAGGCCGCTCGCGAGGGTTCAGCCGCAAGGAACGAGCGAAGCGAGCGACGAGGCGCACTCAGGTGCGCCGCAGGAGGGAGCGAGCGCGTGACGCCGCGGATGAGCCCTCGCCCGCGGCCTCCTAGCGGAACCAGGACATTGGGTCCATGGCGACGCCATCCTTCCGCAGCTCATGGTAGAGGCGAGGGCCGAAGAAGCTCTCGCTCTCGCCCATGATGCCGAGGGTCTCGCCGGTCTTCACCTTCGCGCCGACCTCGACCGAGATCTCGGCCAGGTGCGCGTAGATCGACGTGTAGCCCATCGTGTGGTCGAGGATGACCACGCGGCCGAGGCCCTGGATCCACCCGGTCCACGCGACCCATCCCCAATAGATGGCGCGCACGGGGACCTTGCCGTCCTTCGGGGTCCGCGCCGGGACCAGGTGGATGCCGCGCCACATCGAGCGAATGCCCTTGTAGTTGCGCGTGCCGTAGCCACCGACCAGGTCGGGGTTCAGGATCGGCACGGCCAGCCCACCGCGCGTCTCCTCGAAGTACATGCGCTTGCGATCGGTCGGGGCCGCCGCGCTGAGCTCCTTCACCTTGGCCGCCAGCGTCTCGTCGAGCTTCTCCATCTCGGCCGCGAACGCCGCGTAGAACTCGGGCTCGTTGACGACGGCGGTCTTGACCGCGGCCTGCTCTTCCTGGTCCCACGCGATCTGCTGGCGCAGCCGCTTCATCGTCTCACGCGTCCGCGCGAGGTTGGTCGTTCGTCGCTCGAGGTCGGCCTTGGCCTTCCTCCACGCGTCGAGTGTCTCTGCATAGCGACGGATGCGCGCGCGATCGGCCTCGGCCAGAAGAGCCCGCGCCGAGCGCCGCGCCTCGAAGGTGAGGAAGCCGGTCGCATCCGTGAGCAGATCGCCCAGCGCGGGAGCGCTCAGGCTGCGACCGAGCAGCGCGAGCCGCGTACGCGTGAGGTTGCGGTCGTGCTCGAGGCCGGCCGTGCGCGCCTCGAAGCGCGTCGTCGTCGCCGCGAGGTCCAGGTCCAGGCGTTGCTCGAGTCGGGTCAACGACGTGAGCTCTTCCTCGCGCCGATGGAGGTCTTGGTCCAGGCGGTCGCGCGCCGCGAGGATCGACGCCTCGGGCCTCAAGAGACGGCGGATGTCGGCGCTTGGCGTGCGCGTCACCAGGGCCGCCGGCTCGGGCACGACCAAGGTCTCGAGGTCGGGCTCCTCGGGCTTGGCCCTGGCACCCCCACTGCCCACGGTGACCAGTGCCACCAGCGCAAGACCGCGGATCAATGCCGAAGGCCTGGCAGAGCCAGGCTGCCCTCGGCTGATCAGTGCGTGGCTCCGCCAGGCCTTGGGTGGCATCACGCCGACCTCAGCGCGCATCGCGAGCACCCTTCGCGTTGGCCTCGGCCGGCTTTCCCCGGGGTCGCAGCCCACGCCGCTCGAGCCCGCGCAGCCCGCCCAGCAACGCCAGCCCGACGCCGCCCACGACGGCCCACGCAATGTAGGGAGGCCCGAGCGGCCCTGCCCCACCGGCCCCAGGCAACAGGGTCGCCAGCCGCCCGAGAGGGCCCTCGACATACAGGCCGACCGCGATGGCCGCGGCCGCCGCCATGAGGCCGATGAGCGCCGCGTAGATCACATGGCGCGCGAACAGCCAGCGCGGCGTCGCGCCCAGCGCCAGATAGAGGTCGAGCTCGTCACGGCGGGCCAACACCGCCGCGCTCACCAGGAGGTAGATCGCGAGGACGCCGACCAGCAGCGCCATCGCCGCGAGCAAGATCCCGACGAGCCGCCCCGCCTCCCCCGCCGCGAACACGAAGCGCAGGTGCCGCACGTCGAAGGGCACGTCCAGGACACCCTGGACCTCGGCGATGCTCTTCACCTTGGCGACCAGCGTGTCGAGCTCGGCCTCGGACGCGAGCGGCCCGCGCTCGACGGTCACCTTGGCCAGCCCACCCATCGGGAAGACCTGGTCATCGAGCCCTTCCAAGAGCTCCTCGCCGAGCACCGACGCGAGCTCCCCGCGCTGGGCCTTGGGTCCCACCCACTCGACCGACCTCACGCCCGGGACGGCCGCGACGCGCGTCAGGACGTCCTTGGTCTGGGCCTCGTCGAGCGCCGGATCGAGGCTCGCGCGCAGGACCAGATCGGCCTCGAGCGCCGACACCGTCGCGTCCACCCGCCCCGAGAGCCACATCGCCAGCGCCGCCAAGACCAAGCCCGCCGCCAGGGCGAGCGCCGTCAGGACACTCGCGATGGGCCGCGCGAAGAACATCGCCAGGGCATCGCGCACATGGACCGCCAGGTGACGCATCAGACGCCTCCCGCGCTGGTCGTCTCACCGTCGTCTTCGATCAGGAAGCCCTTGTTCAAGACGATGACCCGCTCCTCGAAGCGCGCCGGCAGACGCGCATCCCGAGTCGCGATGACCACGGTCGTGCCCCGGCTCTTCAGGTCGCGCAGCATCTGCAAGATGGCGTGGGCCGCGTCCGGGTCGAGGTGGCCGGTCGGCTCGTCGGCCAGGACCAGCGACGGCTCGTGCACGATGGCGCGCGCCAGGGCCACGCGCTGTTGCTCGGCGCTCGAGAGCCAGCTCGGGTAGCTCGCCGCGTGCTTCTCCATCCCGACGAGCTCCAGCACCTGGTCGACCCGACGCTTCGCCTGGCGCGCATCGACCCCTGAAATCTCCAATGAAACCGATATGTTATTGTGAACGCTGCGATCCGGGAGGAGGCGGATGTCCTCCCACAGACGCCCGATGCCGCGCCTCAAGAACGGGACCTGGGCGGTCTTCAGGGTCGCGAGGTTTCGGCCCGCGACGAGGATCTGCCCCTCGGTCGGTCGCAGCTCGGCCGTGACGAGGTCGAAGAGGGTGGTCTTGCCCGCGCCGGAGCGCCCCGAGAGGAAGACGAGCTCGCCCTCGTGCACGCGCAGCGACACGTCGCGAAGCGCCTCGATCCCGCTCGGGAACCGCATGGTCAGCCGGTAGATCTGAATCACGAGGGCTCCTTATCACCGAACGGCGAAGCGGTCGAAAAGCGTCGAGCGTCGCCATCCACCTGAGCGCAGGTTTGGTTGACCGCGAGCCGGCAACGGGTCCTAGCGGCCACGACCCGTCCGGTCGTAACGGGACGCCCGCCAGGTCGCGGTACAAGCCGCGCGAGACGCTCGAACCCAGGCTCCGATTCCGGGGCCATTCGGGGTTGACAGCTCCCGCACCCTCGCGGTAGGCGGCGCCGCGACCCCGAAGCCATAGAGATTTGCAAGAGGAGACACCCCGAATGAAGCTCAAGACTGGATCCCTCGCGGCCCTCGCCCTGCCGCTGGTCATGTCGACCTCCGCGTCACACGCGACCGAGGCTCGTATCGACTCGATGGGTGGCGGCGTGAAGCTCTGGACGATCGAGGACGAGTCGAACATCTTCGACTACCCGTCGCTGCTCGTCCGCTGGGGCAACCGCGTCTACATCGACAACCTCCACCCCGGGACCGAGGGCGGCGAGCTCTTCCCGAACGGCCGCTTCGGCTTCCACTACAACCTGTCGGACGACACGGTCATCGCCTTCGTCGGCTCGCACACCAACTCGGTGACGCGTCCCGTCGGCTCGGGCTTCGTCCCGACCGGCAACGCCTTCACCGGTGGCCAGGCCTTCTCGGTCGCCTTCCAGGCGAGCCTCGCCTCCGACGTCGGCGGCGACGTCGGTGACGGCACGGTCGGCGCGGACGCGCTCGGCTACGTCGACCAGCGCTACGGCATCCTCTTTGCGACCCAGCTCGGCGCGAAGACCCGCTTCGGCCTGAGCTTCAACGTGGCCGGCGACAACGCCGACATCGAGTCGCCCAACGTGTCGCAGGTCGACCAGGGCGCACTGCTGTTCGACATCGCGCTGGGCCTCGGCGTCGACCTCGACGGCAGCGAGCTCGAGCTCTCGGCCGGCGTCGAGTTCGGCATCCTCGAGGACTTCCGCGACGAGGCGGACGCCATCTCGGGCGTCCCGGGTGACCTCCTCGAGCACTGGTCGGGCAGCCACTTCGGCCTCCGCCTGAACGGCCGCTGGACCTTCGACTTCTTCGACCAGACCAAGATCGTCGCCTACACCCAGTTCATGCTCGGCAGCCAGAGCATCGACAAGATCAACACGGCCGCGATCCCGGCCGAGAGCGGCTCGTACAGCGGCCTCTCGTTCGCCCTCGGCGCCGACCTCCGCATCGAGCCCTTCCAGGACGTCATCGTCAGCCCGGGCTTGGGCTTCCTCATCTCGCAGCAGACCGTCGAAGGCCCCAACGTCATCGACCGCGACGCCGACCGCCTCCTCTCGCTGCCGTTCTACGGCCTCGGCGTGGACCTCAAGCTGACCGACTGGTTCCGCATGCGCTTTGGCGCCAACCAGTACGTCAACATGTTGCGCCAGTCGCAGACCTCGGGCGGCGTCACGGCGACCGTCGCGACCTCGGACGTCATCACCTCGTTCGCGTGGGGCTTCGGCCTGAACCTGCCGGTGGCCGAGTCGAACCTCGCCATCGACTTCTCGCTGAACCCGACCTTCTTCAACAACGGCCCGCACGTGCTCACGGGCAACGCGACCGGTCCGTTCGCGTTGAACGCCGGCGTGCGCTACAACTGGTGAGTCGCTAGCGGCTCCCGCGAGGGAGCCCATTCGTCGTCGTTCGCACAAGGCCTGGCTTGCCGGGCTGCGGGCGAGTCCTTCGTCGACCGGCGGCCGTCCTCAGGGATGGGCCGCCGGTTCGTTTTCAGGGTGCGGAGTCTGAAAGCCATTCAGTCGGCCCTCCGCACTTGACTCCGGTCCCCTACGATCCTGCATCATCGGGCCGCTCGACGCCGCCCCCGCGGCGCCGGGCCCTGGGTCCCCTCCCCTCCTGGGCGCCGACCCGACGCCGTTCCCGATGCTCCCGAGGACATGATGCGCGCAGCCCGGTTTTCGACCCCGTCCCTCCTGGTGATCCAGCTCCTGGTGGTCGCGCCGGGCCTGACGCTGCTCAGCGGCTGCCCCGACGACACGCAGCCTGGCACGGACACGGTCGACACGACCGACCCGCTGCCCGACGGTCAGCAGTGCGAGGCGGGCACCGTCGTCGCCTGCATCGAGGAGCGCACCCCGAACGCGCGCTTCTGCGCGGCCGATGGGGTCTCGACCTTTGTCGACAAGTGCCCGGGCGAGGACGGCATCTGCTTCCAGGACAAGTGCATCAACGTCGACATCAACGGCGGCATCTGCCTCCCGGGTGAGGTCCAGGCCTGCGTGGCCGAGGGCGGCAAGGAAGCGCTGATCTGCAACCAGTCGCGCACCGCCTTCGTGCCGCAGATCTGCAAGGGCGACGACGGGCTCGACTCGCAGTGCCGGGACAAGGCCTGCACCACGTGCTTCCCGGGCGTCAAGAAGTGCGGCGACGAGCAGACGGTCCTCGTCTGCAAGCCCGATGGCTCGGACTACGAGGTCTTCTCGCGCTGCAACGGCAGCTCGCAGATCTGCACCGGCCAGTTCTGCGAAGAGCTGTGCGAGCGCAACATCAAGTTCAACAGCTACATCGGCTGCGACTACTTCGCGGTCGACCTCGACAACGCCTTCGTCCCAGGCGGCAACGAGGGCTTCTTCGACGCGGCCGGCGCGCAGTTCGCGGTGGTCGTCGCCAACCCGCCGGACGCGACCCTGCCGGCCATCGTCGAGGTCAACCAGCTGGAAGGTGGCGTGGTCGAAAAGGTCCTCTTCGACAGCAAGGGCAACCCGCTGCCGACCGAGCCGCTCATGCCGGGTGAGCTTCGTACGCTGAAGCTCCCGCGCCGCGACGTGAACGGCACCACCATCGGTCCCCTGGCCTACAAGGTCAGCGCCAACGTCCCGATCATCGCCTACCAGTTCAACCCGCTCGAGAACGAGAACGTGTTCTCGAACGACGCGAGCCTGCTCCTGCCCGCCGCGCTGCTCGGCCAAGAGTACATCGTCATGACGCGCGAGCAGACCTTCAACGAGCTGCGCAGCTACATCACTGTGGTCGGCATCCTCGAGGGCGAGACCACCGTGGCGGTCACCGTGGCCGGCCCGACCCAGCCCGGCATCGCCTACGAAGGCGACCCGAACCGCCAGGCCGCGATGCCGCACATGAACCCGGGCGAGACCAAGATCTTCAAGATCAACCAGTACGACGTGCTCAACCTCGAGACCGACCGACCCGGCGCAGATCTGACCGGCACGCGCGTCGTCGCCGACAAGCGCGTCGCGGTCTTCGGCGGGTCCGAGGCGGCCAACGCGCCGAACACCGCCCGCTGCATCAACATCGATCCGGTGACCAGCCAGGGCGTCTGCGAGTGGGACAAGAAGACCACCTGCAGGACGCTCCTCGACTGCGTGAACGCCGGCTTCAACACCTGCTGCGCCGACCACCTCGAGCAGCAGATGTTCCCGCTGAAGACCTGGGGCTCGAGCTACATCGCCTCGAAATCCTGGGACCGCGGGCTGTCGAAGGACATCTATCGCATCATCGCGGGCGCCGACAACACGCGCATCGTGCTCGTGCCGCCGCAGCCGAACGTGGTCGTCCCCATCCTGCAGCGCGGCGGCTTCTTCGAGTTCGAGAGCTCGGGCAACTTCGAGGTGCGGGCCCAGGACAAAAAGCCCATCCTCGTCGGGCAGTTCCTGGCGGCCCAGGACGCCCCCGACCCCAACGTCGGCGGCGTCGGCACGGCGGGTGATGCGGGCACCGGCGACCCGGCCTTCATGCTCCTCATCCCGCTCGAGCAGTACCGCACCGACTTCGTGGTGCTGGCCCCGGCCGAGTACGCCGCGAACTACATCAACGTCACGGTGCCCACGGGCGCGAGCGTCCAGGTCGATGGCGAGGATATTCCGCCCGGCTTCTTCACGCTCATCGGGTCGGGAGAGTATAGCGTCTACCGCCAGCTCATCGTGCCGGGGACCCACACGATCCGTTCGAGCGAGCGGGCCGGAGTCATCGTGTACGGGTGGGACCAGTACGTGTCCTATGCCTATACCGGTGGGACCGATCTGCAGGAAATCCGCACCGAGAACCCGCTGACGCCCGGCAACTGAGGAGACGAGGCATGCATCGACATCTGAGCACGACCCGCCGCGACGCAGCCCTGGCTTTCGCGTCCCTCTTCGCGCTGTCTCTCGTCGCAGGCTGCACCGACGACGTCGGCGCGGGCGACACCGACACGGGCAGCGAGGTCAGCCCCGATGTCCCTGACACCAGCCCACCCGACACGACCGAGGGCGATACGTCGCCCGATGGTGACACCTCGGTCCCCGAAGACACGGCGGGCCCGGTCGACACGGACCCGGGGGACACGGCGGCCGAAGCGCTGACCCTCACCCAGGTGCTCCCGGGCAAGGGCCTGACCATCGGTCTCGAGCAGGTCGAGCTCGTCGGCACGGGCTTCTTCCAGGGGATCCAGGTCACCTTCGGCGAGAGCCTGGCCCAGGACGTGTTCGTCCTGAACTCGAAGCGCCTCATCGTGCTCACGCCGCCGCGCGGCCCAGGCCTGGTCGATGTGCGCGTCGCCGACCCCGACAGCGGAGCCTCGGCCCTCCTCGAGGCGGGCTTCCTCTACTACTCGCCCATCGCCATCACCTCGATCGAGCCCGAGACCACCCACATCCTCGGCGGCGAGCGCATCACCGTGCGCGGCAACGGCTTCGTGCCCGGCTCGGTGCTGCTCATCGGGCGACGCTCGGCCATCCAGACCCAGGTCCTCGACAACAACACCATCACGGCCCTGGCGCCTGCGGGCGAGAAGTCCGGCCCGGTCGACGTGCGCGTCTCGAACGCCCAGGGTGTCGGCCTCCTCGATGATGGCCTGGTCTACGTGGACGTGCCGCGCATCGACACCGTCATCCCGCCGGTCGGTCCGGTCGCCGGTGGCACGCCGGTCGAGGTCCGCGGCCAGAGCTTCTACGAGCCCTTCACGGTGCTCATCGGCGGCAAGCCGCTCGAGAACCCGAAGCTCGTCTCCGAGACGCGCATCACCGGCACCGTCCCGGCCGGCACGGCCCAGGGGCCGGTCGACGTGATCTTGTCGACCCCGTACGGCACCGGCGCGCGCGCCCGCGGCTTCACCTACGTCACCGACCTCAGCCCGGGCAACGCCCTCGAGGTCCTCTCCCTCTCGCCGGTGACGGGCGTCGTCACGGGGGGCGAGTCGTTCACCATCGTGGCCAAGGGCCTCACCGCGGGTGCCACGGTCACCTTCGGTGGCGCGGCCGCGACCAGCGTCAACGTCAACCCGAACGGCCTCGTCATCACCGGTCAGACCCCGGCCGGAGCCGCCCCTGGTGCGGTCAACGTGACCGTGACCCTGCCCAACGGCCAGACCCAGACCCTCACCTCGGCCTTCACGTATCTCTCGCGTATCGAGATCGGCCAGGTCACCCCGGCGCGCGGTCCGGTCGCGGGCGGCACGGCCATCGAGATCACCGGCGAGGGCTTCCTGCCCGGGCTCGAGCTGCGCATCGGTGCCCTCTCGGCGGCCTCGGTGCAGGTCATGGGCTCGCAGATCATCAAGGCCGTCACGCCGCCCGGGGCCCCGGGTCTCAGCGACGTGGTGGTCATCCAGTCGGGTCGCGTCACGAAGAAGCCCGACGCCTTCACCTACGATGCCCCGTATGCGCTCTGGGCCGTCGACCCGCCGCTCGGCGCGCAGGCGGGCGGCACGCAGGTCTCGCTCATCGGCGCGGGCTTCCCGGCCGACGCCAAGGTGAGCTTCGGGTCGCGTCAGGCGACCCACGTGCAGGTCGTCTCGCCGACCCTCATCCTGTGCAAGAGCCCGCCGGGCGACCTCGGCACGGTCTCGGTGTCCCTCGCGTCGACCACCGCGGGGCAGACCTCGCTGGCCGATTCGTTCACCTACTACGACCCGACCAGCGCCTATGGCGGGACCTGGGGCGGGAGCATCGACAACGATGTGAACGTGACGGTGCTCAGCTCGGGCGGTGGTGCCCCGATCCCCGACGCCTTCGTCATGCTGTGGACCGACCCCCGCACCCCGTACCAGGGCTTCACCAACGAGCGCGGACAGATCACCTTCTCGGGCGTGGACCTCGCGGGTGAGCAGATGGTCTCGGCCTCGAAGCCCGGGTTCTCGCGCGCCTCGGTGGTCGAGTACAACGCGACCAACGTGACCCTCTACCTGAACCCGACCACCCCGCCCTCGCCCGGCAATCCGCCGACCATCGAGCCGGCGGTCATCCGCGGCATCGTGACCAACCTGGACAAGGCCCTGCCGATCCCGTTCGGCAAGTGCTCGAACAAGTTCGGCGCGCCGTCGCCGCTGTGCCGCACGTGCACGAGCGACACCGACTGCGGCGCCGGGCATTGCTCGGAGCTCCCCGACCAGTTCCCCGGCGGCGAGTCAGGACGCTTCTGCACGACCGACTGCACCAGCAACGCGCAGTGCCCGAGCGACTTCATGTGCGTGCCGCTCGTCGCGGGCCAGGCCCAGCAGTGCGCGCCCAAGGCCGGCGTCATCACGGCGTTCTGCGACATCACCAACGAGTCGATCTTCAGCGACGACGTGGTGGCCGACCCCGGCATCCGCGTCGACTCCGAGGCCCGCTTCGAGATGGACCCGGGCCGCTTCGGCGAGGTCGCGGTCTACTGCACGGGCGGCGTCTACGACGCGACCTTCGGCGAGTTCACGCCGCTCGTCATGGGCGTCGAGCGCCACCTCCTGGTGCTGCCCGGTGACGAGATCGAAGTCGAGATCGAGCTCGACCATCCCCTCGGTCGCACCCAGTACGTCACACTCGATCCGGTGCCGCGCGGCCCCGAGGGTCCGAACTTCAACTACATCTTCCCCTACGTCGACCTCGGCAGCGACGGCGTCATCTTCCTCCCGACCCAGGCCGGGTTCGTCGACGGCGAGCCGTTCATCCTCGAGCACTTCCTCTCGGGTCTGACGGGCGATCTCTACGACGCCTCGTTCACGTTCCTCGGCGGCTCGTTCAGCTTCACCGACACGAACCTGCCCTACACCCTGACCCTGCACCAGAACCTCACGCGCCTCGACGACGACACGATGTACTACCTCGACGCCACCGGGACCTGGAAGGCGCAGCGGACGGGCGTCACGAAGAACGTCAACGGCCTCTTCTGGGGCGGCGAGAACCTCGTCGGGGTCGGGTCCAAGGGGCTCATCGTGCGCTCGGTCGGCGACGCCTGGGCCTCGCAGGAGTCGGGTGTGCGCGAAGACCTCCGCGCGGTGCACGGCGCGGGCAGCGAGATCGTCGCGGTCGGTGACCTCGGCAACATGACCCGCTGGGACGGCTTCCGCTGGCAGCCCATCGCCTCGCCGACCGTGTCCGATCTCCGCAGCGTCTGGCTCGCCTCGCCGACCGAAGGATGGGCTGTCGGCGCCTACGCGACCCTGCACCTCCAGAACGGCACCTGGACCGCGTTCCCGGGCGCGGCCGCGGTGCGCAACCTCTTCGGCGTCTGGGGCTTCGCGGCCAACGATGTCTGGGCGGTCGGCGCCTCGGGCACGATCCTGCGCTGGGACGGCATCGCGTGGAACAGCATCGCGTCGGGCACGAACCTCGGCCTGCGCGCGGTCTGGGGTGCGGCCCCCGATGACGTGTGGTTCGTCGGCGAGGGCGGCATCGTGCTGCGCTGGAACGGGGTCGAGGTGAAGAAGGTCTCGATCGACACGACCCAGACGCTCACCGCGATCTGGGGCAAGAGCGCCTCGGACATCACCGTCGTCGGGCGGCGCTCGACCGCCTTCAAGTGGAACGGCGCGGTGTGGGCGAAGATCCCGCTCGGCGCGTCGGCGACCAACATCGACTTCTTCGCCATCGGTGGCCCCGCGACCGGCACCGGCACGACGGTCATGACCGGCTCGCACGAGCTCGTCCTCGGCCCCATCCTCGCGGTCCCCGAGAAGATGAGCCCCGGCAACGGGGCCCTCATGGGCAACGACTACCGCATCTCGTGGCAGGCCCAGCCGGGCACCGACCCCCACTTCAGCTACGTCGAGGTCGCGATTCCGACGCTGTTCGGACCCGTGGCCGAGTGGACGATGATCAACGACTACGATGTGCAGTCGATCCTCTTGCCGGACTTCCCGAGCATCGAGGGCACCCCGGGTATCGACCCGGGCACGAAGTACCTCACGATCTACCGGATCTACAAAGAGGGCTTCGATATCGACAACTACTCCAATACCGACATCAACCAGTTCGGGTGGCGCTCTTGGTCCGTCAATCAGGTCATTTTCTCCAAGCTCTGACGATCCTCTCCGCGACCGCGGCGCTAGCGGGTCTCACCGCTTGCGGCAGCGAGCTCGAAGGGGCCTTCGCGACGGACACCGTCGACACGACCGACACGGTCGAGGTCTCGGACACCGACGTGCAGGACACCGACACCGTCGACACGGTCGATTCGAGCGGGGACTCCTCGCCCGACACGGCCGACGCCGACACGGTCGAGGCGGACACGCGCGACACGACGCCCGAGGTCGACACGGCCCCACCGCCCGAGTGGGAGACGGTCTCGCTGGGCGACGAAGGTCGCGTCGATGCGCTCCAGCTCGTCAGCGACACCCTCGGCTTCGCGGCCAGCGGCGGGCGCGTCCTGCGCTGGGATGGTCGCCTCTGGTCGGCGTTCGGCGACCCCTTCGACACCGACGTACGCGGCGTCTACGGCACGAGCGACCTGGTCGTCGCGGTCGGTGACGGGGGGCGCGTGGCGACGCGTCCGGCCGATGGCAGCGAGGCGTGGACCGCGATCGGCGGCGCCCCCGAGGTGCACCTGCGCGCGGTGGTCTTCCGCACGAAAGACGACATCTTTGTCGCAGGTGACAAGGCGACGGTCGCGCACTGGGACGGCGCGGCGTGGTCCACCAGGTTCACCAGCAACCTCATCAACCTGCGCGCCATGTACCTGCGCGCGGGCTCGACGGGCGACGACGGGGTCTACTCGGTCGGCTCGGGTGGGCAGCTCGTGGCCAAGGTCGGCGATGCGTGGCGCGCGACGCAGATCGCCGCCAACACCGTCATCCTCACCGACATCCTCGGACTCCCCAACGGCACCCTCATCGCCGTCGGCAACGAGCACACCATCACGGCCAAGGGCCCGAACGACCCGACCTGGAAGGGGCAGACCACGGCCGACGAGCGCAAGCGCGACGTGGCCGGGCTCGCCCTCGGCGCCGACGGTGTCGTGCGCGCGTTCGGGTCCGCGGGCCTCGTGCTGGCTCAGTCCGGCGTGGTCTGGAACCTGGCGACGGGCGCCTCGGTGGCCGCGGGTCTCAAGGACTTCGCGGTGGCTGACGCCTCGCCGACCGGCCCGCTGGTCATGGCGCTCGGCAAGGACGGCGGTGGCGTGCGCTTCGACGGCACCACCTGGGCCTCGCTCGCGACCTCGCCCGAGGCGACCATCACCGACTTCGCCGCGGGTGCCTCAGGCGCGATCTGGGCGACCGGCTCGCGCGGCTTCCTCGCGCGTCACGATGCCTCCGGATGGAGCAGCGTCCCGGTGCCGACCACCAACGACCTGCACTCGGTCGATGTCACGGCCGGGGGGATCGCGTGGGTCGTCGGGGCCAAGGGCACGGTCCTGCGCGTGGCCCCGGGTGAGAAGCCGGTGCTCGTCACGACGCCCATCCCGTTGGACCTCTACGGGGTCGTCGCGGTCGGCGAGGGTGCGGTCGCGTGCGGTCGCGGCGGTACCCTCCTCGCGGTGACCGAGGCAGGCGTGGTGGTGCAGGCCTCGGGCACGACGGCCGACCTCAAGGCGATCACCAAGGGCGGTGATGGCCGCATCTGGATCTCGGGCTCGTTCGGCGCCCTCCTCCGCCTGCCCGCCGATGTCGGTGGCGTGGTCGAGGCGATCGCCAGCGGCATCGGTGGCTCGCTGAACGACCTCGCCGCGTCGTCCGACGGCGTCTACGCGGTCGGCGACAACGGCACCATCCTGCGCGCGACCGCGACCAACGTGACGGTCGAGGCCGAGTCTCCGGGCCGCTTCCTCTACGCCGTGGCGACGGGTGCGAATGGGCGCGCGGTGGCCGTCGGCTCGGGTGGGGCGCTCTTGCGCAAGACCGCCAGCGGCTGGGTCGCGGACGTCCCGACGGAAACGGGCGCCACCTTCGAGGCGGTCTATCTCGCGGCCGACGGCAGCGTCGCCATCGCGGGTGGCATCTATCGCGTCTCGCACGTCGAGACGCGCCTCACGCCGGTGGAGGCCCCATGAGACTCCTCGCTCTCACGTCTCTCGTCGTGCTCGCCGTCGGAGGGGGCGGCTGCCCCGAGGACGCCAAGCCGAGCGACGACACCTCGGTCGATACCGACACGGGCGCGCCCGACACCGACCTGGTCGACGATACCGACGAGGTCGAGGACGTCGACACGACTGCCCCGGACGAGGTAGACAGCGCCGACGTCGAGGACACGGGCCCGGACAGCGCGGACACCGTCGATACAATCGACCCTGACGCCCCGGATCTCACCGAGCCTGGGACCTTCACGGTCGGCGAGGCGAACCTGCCGCAGGAGTACGTCTTCAAGTCCGTGTGGGCGGGCGAGACGGGCCGCGTGGTCGCGGTCGGCAACGATGGCATCGTGGCCACGCAGGAGCTCGATGGGTCGTGGCGCGTCCTCGCGCGGGCCGAGGGCGCCGACCTCTTGAACGCGGCGCACGGCTTCGACGGACAGAACCTGTGGGCGGTCGGACGTGCCGGCGCGATCTTGCGTGGGACGGTCGATTCCTTCGGTGAATCAGGGGCTTGCCAGGTCGATGGCGACTGCCAGGACGGCGACTCCTGCACGGTCGATCGCTGCGTCGACAACGTGTGCGTGGCCGAGTCCACGCAGAGCTCGGGCTGCTGCGGGTGGACGCCCGGCTCGTGGAACTTCGACACCGGCACGCTGCAGTCGTGGGTGAACCAGGCGGCCCAGCAGATCGGCCCTTGGGGCTGGCAGGTCGTCTCGCGGCCGAACCGCAGCACCAGCGGGTCGTTTGCGCTCTGGTTCGGCAACCCCAACCTCGGGACCTATGGGGGCGGCGTGCCGTTGGCGGCCACCATCCAGAGCCCGAACATCCGCCTGCCGCCGACCGGCACCGCGACCCTGAAGTTCAACGTGTACCTCGATGCCGAGCCCGACACGAGCTTCGACATCCTGGAGATCAGCGTGCAGAGCGGGGTCGAGCGCACCGAGGTGTGGCACAAGCGCAACCTCTCGAAGGTCCCGACCAACGGCTTCGTCCCGGTCGAGGTCAACCTCACGCCGTGGCGCGGCAAGGTCATCCAGCTGCGCGTGCGCTTCGACTCGATCGACGAGACCGTCAACGACTTCGAGGGTCCCTATATCGACGACCTCCGCGTCGAGACCGCGTGCGTCGCGGGCGGGACTGGGTCCTTGCTCAACGGGCCGACCCTCTGGGGGGTCTATGGCCTCTCGAAGAACCTCGCGTTCGCGGTCGGCCGCGGCGGGGCCATCCTGCAGTTCGACGGCAGCACCTGGGCGCCGAGCAAGGGCGCCGACGAGAGCGCGGTGTGGAACGGCATGAGTGGCTTTGGCACGACGCTGTCGCTGGTCGGCAACAACGGCCAGGCCATCGTCGCGCGCGGGGCCGGGATCGAGACGGTCAACACCGGCACGAGCAACAACCTCCAGTCGGTCTTCACCCCAGACGGCATCCAGTTCTTCGCCGTGGGCGACCTCGGGACCCTCTTGCAGGGCACCGGGGTGGCCTGGACGCTGGCCGACCTCGGCCTCGCGGTGAGCATGCGTGCGGTGCATGGCGTGCGTGCCGACGATGTCTATGCGGTCGGCTACCAGGGCACCATCGTGCACTGGAACGGCAGTGCGTGGCGCCTCCTGACGAGCCCGACCTCGGCCAACCTGTTGGGGGTCTGGGTCGACACGGCGGGCAAGGTGACGATCGTCGGGCAGGACGGAAAGATCTTCGAGGGCGACAAGGACCTGGGCTTCACCGAGGTCGCGATGCTCAACCAGGGCGGCGAGCTGACCAAGGTCTGGGGCATGCCGGACGGTTCGTTCATGGTTGCGGCCGGGACCCAGGGCAAGCTCGTCCAGCGCGTGGCCGGGGTCTGGTCGCCGATGACGTCCATCACGTCGCAGGCGCTCTCGGGCGTGTGGGGCACGTCGCCGACGGACGTCTGGGCCGTGGGTCGCAGCGGGCTCGCGTTGCGCTGGGACGGCACGCTGTGGAAGCGCGTCGTGACGCCGGTGACCTCGCCGCTCACGACCGTGTGGGGTGACGCGGCCAACCGCTACTACGCGGCTGGCAGCGCGGGGGCCCTGCTCACGTGGAACGGCGAGGCCTGGGCGAGTGTCGCGTCGGGCACGACCGAGAACCTGCGCGCCGTCTTCGGACGCTCGGGGACCGACGTGTGGACGGTGGGCGCCAATGGCACGATCCTGCACTACAACGGGCTTGGCTGGGGCAAGGTGAAGGTCGAGGGGATCCCCAACGCCGACGGCGGCACCGACCCCATCAAGGACGAGCTGCTCGCGGTCTGGATGGCCTCGGACAAAGACGGCTGGGCCGTCGGCGACAACGGCCGGATCCTGCGCTGGGACGGCCTCCAGTGGAACATCGTCGAGACCGACTGGAAGACCGCGTTGCGCGGGATCTACGGGCTTGCGGACAATGACGTGTGGGCGGTCGGCACGACCGGGCACGTCCTCCACTGGAACGGCGAGGCGTGGGAGAAGGTCCCGACGACCAGCATCGCGACGCTCTATGCCATCCATGGGGACGGCAAGCAGCAGGTCGTGGTGGTCGGCGATCTGGGCACGGTCTTGCGCCTGTCGCGCTGAGTACGAAGCCCGGGCTCGCAACGCACAGTCCTCGGCTCGCCCTTGTCCTGTGCGGTCCCGGCGCCCGTATCTGATGTAACCGACGCCCTCGTTCGAGGCGTCGACAGCACACGCGGCTTTGATCCGATGACTCGCTTTCAGTACTTTCGAACGGTGCGCGGACGCCTCCTCACCCTGATCTCCCTCTCGTCGCTCGCGGCCCTCTCCGGGTCGGCGCGCGCAGACGACTGCGGCAACATCACCGACAAGGGCCTCTGCCGAGACGCCAAGACCCTCGTGTTCTGCGACGGTGGCGAGCTCGAGACGATGCGCTGCCCAGCCGGCGAGCTCTGCACCAACAACGATCGCTTCGGGGGTGCCGCGGGCTGCCTCGGCACGCGCTACGCGGGCTGCGGCCTCGTCCCCGAGGAAGGGCTCTGCGCCGGCCAGACGCTGCTCTACTGCGCCAACAACAGCGTGCAGGAGCTCGAGTGCCCGGCCGGCACGACCTGCAAGTCGGTGTTGGTCGACGGGGTCCTCGACAACGACTGTGTGGCGACCGCAGGGCTCGCTGGCAACGGTACCGAGGTCCCGGTCGAGCCCGGTCAGGACGGCGACGAGGTCGACGACTCGACCCCGGTCGAGACCGCCGAGAACGCCCCCCTGCCCTCCGTGCAGAAGGGCGGCGCCGGACCGGCCTCGGACTATGCGGCCGGCGGTGGCGGTGGTGGCTGTACCTCGGCCCCCTCCCCGCTCTGGCTCGGCGCGCTCGGACTCCTCTTCCTGTGTCGCCGCCGCCTCTCCTGAGGCACGTCCCTTGGCGCGCGGCGTCGGGTTTGCGATCGACGGCGAGACTCGCGGGTCGCGGCATCAGATCGCTACGACACCGCTGCGAGGCCTCACGGGCTCAATCTCGTGGCGGACCCTGTCTGCCCGACGGCACGAACAGCAGGTTCCGACCGCGTGGGTCGAGGGACAGCTCGAGGTAGCCGGCCGCGTGCATCAAGGCGCGGACGTCGCTGGGCGCGTCGTGGCGGTGGCGTGACTCGGACTCGATGAGCACGATGGGGCGACTCTCGGCGAGCAGCGTCGCGGCACCGCGGAGCACCGAGACCTCGTGTCCCTCGACGTCGATCTTGATGAAGGCCACCGAGCCGGCGAAGCCAAGGTCGTCGAGGCGCGCGGTCAAGACCTCGCGGTGATCGATCTCGGCAGCGCCACTGTCGAGGTCGGGCAGCGGGTTGTCGACCTCGATGGTGCTCCGGCCGAGATCTTTGCGCGGCACACGGAAGGCCGTCAGGCATGGGTGGTCCGAGACCGCGACGGCATGCACGAACACGTTGGGCGGGGCCCCTTCGGCCAGCGCCGCGGCGAGGCGCCCCTGCGGCTCGAAGGCGTGGACGGCAGCAAACTGGGTCGCGAGCTGCGTGGTCCACGCGCCGAAGTTGGCGCCGATATCGAGGGCCACCCGGGTGCGATCGGCAAAGGCCGCGACCAGCAGCATCTCGGGCTCCAGCGGGCCCTTCAACGCGCGTCGCGCGGCCCAATAGAGGCGTGGCACGCGTCTCAAGATCGCGAGCTTCAACGCGTACTTCAATGGCTTCAGCGCGGTGGCGAGCGCGCCGAGCGCGTCGGTGAGGGAGGTGTGCTTCGAACCAGGGGGCGCGAAGCCGAGCCAGCGGTGACGGTGCTCTCGGGTCGACATGCACGTGCTCAGTGCACCGTCCGTGCCGCGTGACTGCGATACGGCATGCACTCCGATGCTCGTTCTCGGACGCCGCGGTGGAGGTCTCTTGCTCCACGTGCAGGACGTAGCTAGTCCAGCGCGCCGCTTCTCTGGGTACGGTCCTTGTGGTTGGACTTGGGCGCCGCTCTTCTGGGCACGGTCCGCCTGGGTCGGGCGCTTCTCCGGGCACGGTCCGCCTGGGTCGGGCGCCGCTCCTCCCCGAGCCCGTGGGGCTGCTGTGGATGGTTTGGGCGATTGAGCGGGGCTCGAGGTCGTCGCGTCATCCCGACCTCAGGCGTCCCTCGAGCTTGGTTGCGCCATGCTCTGCGGTCGTCGGCGAGGCTCGACCTGAGGCTTTCCTCGATGTTGAGGCGAGGCTCGACCTCGGGCTTCCTCGATGTTGAGGCGAGCTCGACCTGAGGCTTTCCTCGATGTTGAGGCGAGGCTCGACCGATTGCTCACATGGTCACGGCACAGAACTGCTCGTAGTCGATGAGCTCGGTGATCTGCGGGTGTTCGCTGCAGACGAGGCAGGTCGGGTCGCGGCGGATCTTGAGCTCGCGCACGTGCTGGTGGAGGAGATCGACCGACAGGATGCGGCCGCTCAGGGAGTCACCGAAGCCGAGCAGGACCTTCAGCGTCTCGACCGCCTGATAGGACCCGATGACGCCGCAGAT
>JAEUKJ010000596.1 GCA_016792665.1 Deltaproteobacteria bacterium
CGAGGCGCAGGATCGCAGGCCGCGCCCGGGTGAGATCGACGATCGTCGACTCGATCCCGACGAGGCAGGGCCCGCCGTCCAGGACCCCGTCGATGTCGGCCCCCAGATCGCTCGCGACATGCTCGGCCCGCGTCGGCGAGATGCGCCCGAACCGGTTCGCCGACGGAGCCGCGACGCCACTGCCGAGGCGCGCGAGCACCGCCAGGGTCAGCGGGTGATCCGGGACGCGCACACCGACGGTCTCGAGGCCCCCCGTCACCGCGTCCAGCGCCAGCGGCCCGCGCGGCAACACGATCGTCAACGGCCCGGGCCAGAAGCGCTCCGCCAGCCGTCGCGCCCGCTCGTCGGTCACGGCCCATCCCGGCAGCAGATCCGCGCTCGCCAGGTGCACGATCAGCGGGTGATGTTCGGGCCGGCCCTTCACGCGGAACACGCGCGCCACGGCCCGCGGATCGAGAGCCGAGGCGCCGAGCCCATAGACCGTCTCGGTCGGCAGGGCGACCACCCCGCCCTCACGCAGGAGGCGCACCGCCTCGTCGACATCGACGCGCGGGGTGCTTGGCCCAGCGCTCGCGTCCGACCGTGCCGATTCGACCTTCACCTCGGTGACCACGCGCGGCCAGATAGCAGCCTCCCGCGGCGCCGAAAAGGACCGTGACCGCGAAACGCCGAGAACGGCACCTTGCAACCACGCGGCCCTGGCGCGATCGCCCCGCCACATCGCGCCACTCCGGGTTGCCATGACCGTGCACACATGCACGCCCACCGTGTGCGAGGCCCCACGCTCCCGGCAAGGACCGATAACCAACGGCATACCGCGATCGCAACCGTTGCTTTCCCCGGACCGAGGTACTAGAAGCGCCCCCGGGATGAGCAACGAAGCGGTCCATAGTGCCGGTGAGCACACTGCCAACGGGGCGCCTCAGCAGGCTCCGGGCGGCGGCGTGCCAGGTGGCGGTCGCCCCTCGGGTCCTACGCCCCAGCCTGAGACGCGCAGCGCGCGCATGGCCTGGATCATCATCATCTCGACGATGGTGTTGGGCGCCGGGCTCGGAGCCCTGGTCTACTTCCGCGCCTCGGCCGGAAGCCTCGAGATCGGCCAGGAGCTCAAAGCGATCCGCGCCCAGGGCGTGAACCTCGAGGCCGAGGCCTGCGTCGGAGCGAGCCTCGACTGGTACCAGACCTCGTGTGATGCGCCGGGCAAGATGTGCATCGACGCCGTGCCGCGCCTGGTCGGTGAGTGCCTCGCCGCCAAGGATCGCACCGACGCGTGCGTGCGCCTCGGCAACGCGATGAAGCCATCGCAGTGGGCCTACGAACACTGCAAAGAGCGCGGCATCGACCGCAGCTCGAAGCGCCCCTTGAAAGAGTCGTGCACCCAGGCCTGGAGGGCGCTCGATTCGTACTGCAAGTCCGGCCAGAAGGGGGTCGCTCTATGAGCACCTCGACGCTCCCGGGGGACCGGGCCGGGTCGTCCTCGTTGCGCGACCTGGTCGCGCGCGCGCTGACCCCGCGGGGGGTCTTCGGGATGGCCCTCGCCGCGACCATCGCGACCTGGATCATGCTGCTCATCGGCGGCACCGTGAACCCGACCGGCAGCTCACTCGCCTGCGACTGGTCGCCCAGCGACCTCCTCTTCCCGACCTGCAACGGGGCCGCCTTTCCAGAGATGAAGGGCGGCGTCCTGTTCGAGCACGGCCACCGCCTCTGGGGCTGGCTCGTCGGCATCTTCACGACCGCCACGCTGATCGGTGCATGGGCCGGCAGGGACATCGCCCCCAACACCCGCTGGATGGCGCTCGGCGCCTTCTTCCTCGTGCTGGCCCAGGGCGCGCTCGGCGGCCTCACGGTGGTGCTCGGCCTGAACCCCTACGTCTCGACCGGCCATCTCGTCGTCGGCTACTCCTTCCTCGCGACGATGGTCGTCCTCACCTGGCGCCTCGCCCCGTCCCGCCGCGCCACCCCGACGCTCGGCACCACCCTCCCCCGCGGCACCCTCACCGCGCTGACGCTCCTGGCCCTCGGGCAGATCGTCCTTGGCGGCGTCATCCGCCACTTCGGGGCCGGCTTCGCCTGCGGCGCCGATCCGATCGGCTGTTCGGGCCAGGGCCTCTGGCCGGCGCTAGGCCTCGGCAAGCTGCACATGGCCCACCGCCTCCTGGGCTACCTCGTCGCCGTGCTGGTCCTCGTCTTCGCGTGGCGCGCGCGTCGCTCCGCGCTCGCCGCCGGTCGCACCCCAATCGCCGCACTCGCCCTCCTCCCGATCGCTCTCGTGCTGGCACAGGTCGGCCTCGGTCTGCTGACGGTCATGACGCGCGAGGTCATCGTCGTCGCGTTCCACACGGCCTTCGGCGGACTCCTCCTCGCGAACCTCGTCGCCCTCCGCACCGGCTTCGGCCCGCTCGGCGACCAGACCCGCGCCGCGGCCCCCGCGAAAGGGGCTCGCGCATGAGCCTCTCCCTCGAGTCCACCGGCTCGAACTCGCTGGAAGACCTCGGCCCGCGCGACCTCCGACGCAAGCGCAGCCCGATCTCGGTCGTGCGCGACTACGTCGAGCTCACCAAGCCCGCCATCAACCGCATGTGTCTGCTGATGACGGCCGGCGGCATGTTCCTCGCCCCGCGCGCGGCCGACGGCGCCTTCCCGCTCCCGGTCGGCTCGGCGCTCCTGGCGCTGCTCGGCACCGCACTCGCGGTCGCGAGCGCGAACGCCCTCAACATGTGGCTCGAGCGCGACACCGATCGCCTGATGCGCCGCACCAAGGAACGCCCCCTCGCCGAGGGTCGCATCTCGGCCTCCGGCGCCTTCTACTTCGGCCTGGCGCTGGGCCTGGTCTCCGTCCTGGTGCTGGCGATCTCGACCAACCTCGCCACCACGCTCACCGGCCTCTTCGCGATCGTCAGCTACGTCGCGATCTACACCCCGCTGAAGTACGTGCACCCCCTCGCGCTGGTCGTCGGCGCCATCCCCGGTGCCGTCCCGCCGCTCATGGGCTGGACCGCGGTGACCGGCCACTTCGACCTGCCGGGCCTCGTCCTGTTCGCGGTCCTCTTCGTCTGGCAGATGCCGCACTTCATCGCCATTTCGGTGGTGCGCCGCCGCGACTATGACGCCGCCGGCATCCGCACCGTCCCGGGCCTCCGCGGCATGGTCGTCGCCCGCTGGCAGGCCCTGGCCTGGGCCCTGCTCCTCACTCCGACCTCGCTCGCACTCGTGTGGACCGGCGTCAGCGGCTGGCTCTACGGCACCTTCGCCCTCGTCGCGGGCCTGGCCTTCCTCGCCATGACCGCCTCGGGCTTCAAGCGCGGCATCGCCGACAATCGATGGGGCCAGCGCCTCTTCGTGGCGTCCATCATCTACCTGCCGGTCCTCATCACCGGCCTGGCGATCGATGTGCTGCTTTGAAGCCCGTGCTCGCGCGCTTGGCCGACGTGGACTTCGCCTGGGCCCGCCGCGCGCGTAACGCGGCCAGCCTGGTCCTCAGCGGCATCACCCTCGACCTCCACGAGGGCGAGCGCGTGGCCCTCCTCGGCCCCAACGGCTCCGGCAAGTCGACGCTCCTGACCCTCCTCGCCGGCCTCGCCCGTCCCAACCGCGGCACGGTGACCTGGACCTTCGACGGCCGTTCCTTCGAGCCGACCTCCCCCGAGGTCCGCGCGCGGCTAGGCGTCGTCTTCCAGCACCCCGCCCTCGACGGCCAGCTCACCGCGCGTGAGAACCTCCATCTCGCCGCGCGCATCGCCGCCCTCCCGGGTGCCGAGGCCCGCGCCGCCGCCACCGCGCTGCTCGTCGACGTCGACCTCACCGAGCACGCCGAGCGCCGCGTCAAGACCTTCTCGGGCGGCATGCGCCGTCGCCTCGATCTCGCGCGCGCCCTCATCGCCGAGCCCGACGTCCTGCTCCTGGACGAGCCGACCTCGGGCCTCGATCTCGACGCCTTCGATCGCTTCTGGCGCCGCCTCGAGTCGCCGCGCGCCCCGTCGACCCTCGTCGTCGCGACCCACCGCCCCGACGAAGCCGCGCGCTGTGATC
>JAEUKJ010000701.1 GCA_016792665.1 Deltaproteobacteria bacterium
TGGATGAAGGTCGACGCCGTCGGGCTCGGGGGACGCTTCCGCTTCGGCGGCTTCGGCTCGGATCACGAGGACCGCGGCGAGCTCCTGCGCGTGGGCCTGCAGCGCGGTGCGAGCCACATCGGCGCGGCGCCCGAGGCCTGCCGCGTCCTGGTCATCGGCGACACGCTGCGCGACATCGAGGCCGCGCGCGCCATCGGCGCGGAGGTCGTCGCGGTCGCCACCGGCGGGGACTCGCAGGACGTCCTCGCGGCCGCCGAGCCCGATCTCGTGCTCCCGACCCTCGACGCCGCCTGGGAGCGCGTGCGCGCCCTCCTCGGGTAGGCCGCGCCGCTACTGCTGCGGAGGCGCCCCGTACCAGGTGCGCGCGACCAGGCGATGTCGGTACAGGTGGCGCTGCTGGCACACGCTGCACACCGTCACGACCACCTCGAGATCCTGGGCCAGGTAGCGCGGCAAGCACGCCGTGCACAAGAGGTCGGGGTAGTCCCCGTCGACTCCGTAGAGCACGACCGCGTCCAGCGGGGTCTCGCTCGCCACCACGCAGCGGCACGCCAATGCTGGCAGCCCGCGCCCGTGCTCGGGGCAGGCGATGTAGTCCGCGGTGTCGTCGCCGGCCAGGCCGAAGTCCACCATGCAGCGTGCGTTCAAGCGCTCGACGGCGATGCGCCGCAAGGGCACGGGCTCGGCCAGCGCGGCCAGCGCGGGGTCACGGGTGCCAACGATCTCGGGTCCCTCCGGGGCGCGCCAGTCGATGTCGACCTTGGCCCCGTGCGTCCCCGGGAATCCCGGCCAGTCGGTCACCAGCCGGTCGTCGGCATCGACCCACACGACGAACGGCCAGGTCGCGTTCGCCGCCCCGAGCGGGACGCGGCCCACCACGCGGCGCGGAGGCTCGGCGCCGTCGCGCAGCACCTTGGGGGCCGGAAGCGTCCACGCGGCCTCGTAGCGATCGGGCGGGAACATCTCCACGCAGTCGTCGCAGCGGCACGTGAGCCGATGGCGGGTGACCTTGATCAATGGATGTGCGTCGAGCCTTCGACGAGGTGGGCAGGGTGGACGCCGACGCTCTCCAGGGCCTTCTGCCAGATCATCGTCCGCGGCGTGTCGAGCACGAGCTGCGGCGTGATCGGTGCGGTGAGCCACGACCCCTGGAGTACCTCGCGGTCGAGCTGCCCACCCCCCCAGCCCGCGTATCCGAGCAAGAGCCGATAGGGCCCTTCGGGATCGCGTCCATAGGCCTGGAGTCCCTCGAGCGAGGGGGTCAGCGCGACGCCCTCATCGATGACCTGCGTCCCTTCGAAGCGCTTGGTCGACGGGTGGAGGAGCCAACCGCGCTGCCTCTCGACCGGCCCGCCGCAGAGCGCCTTCTGCGAGGCGTCCCCGCGCCAGGGGACCTTGGCCTCGTCGCAGATCGCGCGCACCGGGAGGTCAAGCGGGTGATTGATGACCAGGCCGAAGGCCCCTTCGCGCGTGTGGGCACAGAGCAGGATGACCGCCCGAAAGAAGTTCGGGTCGGCCAGGCTCGGCATCGCGATGAGGAGGCCCGGGGCGAGCGAAAAGCTCATAAATCGAGAGTATCCGGGTCCAGGGCGACTATCGCAAGGTTGCGGTGCAAGGTCGGCGCGGCTGGCCGCGAGCGGGAAGAGGGTTCTCTTCCGGCATGGCCGCTCGGGTCGCGACGCGCGCCGAGGTCGGCTCAGGCCTTGTTCTTCTCGGAAGCCTGCACTTCGACGGTGCGCGCCCCGCCCTTGTCCTCGATCGCCTTGGGCGTGACGTCCACCGCGTCTTCCGCCTCGCCCTTCTTGGTCGCAGACTTGAAGTTCTTGATGCTCTTGCCCAGGGCCTCGCCGATCTGCGGCAACTTCCCAGCGCCGAAGACGAGCAGCACAATGAGGAGAATCAGCACGAGCTCGGTCACGCCGAGCCCACCGAAGATCGCCTGGAGCACGCTCTGAGTCTGATTCATGGTCGGAGCCTCGTGAGCGACGCGACCTCGAGGGGTCGGTCGCGCTCGTCGCTCGGGGGGTTCACGCGAGGCCGAACCGAGCGGCCGCCGCTTGCACCCAGCGGGTCATCGAGCATCTAGTGTCAGCGACCTCCACTCTCACCCGGGGTGGGTCGTGCTGACGCGGCGGGAATCTGGCGCGCCTCGATGAGCGCGTCAACCGTTAGGTTGGGTCGTCGGTCCCGAGGGCTCAGAACAGGCCCTCGGCCTTGTCCAACACCTTCTTGGTCTTCTCGATCGCCTTGCCTGGCTTCTGCAGCGTGTCCTCGATCTTCTTCTGCACCTCCTCGGGCTTGCCGAGCGCCTCGTCGACTTCGTCGATGGCGTCGTTGGGCTTGGCGAGAAGCTCGTCCTGCTTCTTCTCGAGCTTCACGATCTCTTTCTCGGCGTCCTTCGGGTCGGACACGAACTTCTTCGGCTCGCCCTTCACCTCGTCACTCCACTGGACGACCACGTCGAAGCACTTGTCGTCCTCCGTGCTGCAGAGCTTCTCGGCCAGTTGCACCTCGAGACCCGGGTGCTTGATGAGCTGCTTCACGATGTACGCCTGGGTTCGCGCGGCCTCGATGTAGTAGAGAATCGGGGCCTTCTGCTTCTTGTCCGCGTCCTTCTCGATGCTGTCGGCGACGTAGCCGAGCTTCTTCATCGAGCTCACCAGGTTGTCGACGTTCTCCTCGCCCTTCTCGCCGAGCTTGTTGATGACGCGCATCTTCGCGTAGCCCGTGATGCGCTTGTACTCGTTCGAGCTGTCGCGCATGCCGTCGAAGTCCGGGTCGGTGCGGCTCTTCTTGAGCTGCTCGGCCGCGGTCGCATTGCCCGCCGTCGCAAGGTCCCTCAGGTTCAAGAGGTACTTCGCCATGTTCTTCTCGTCCTTCTGGATCGCGTAGATGCACGCCGCGTTGTAGTGCCCGGTCGGGTACCCGGGCGCCGCGTCGACGGCCTTCAGGTACTGGACCAGCGCCTTGGCCGGGTCCTTGGCGGCGACCTTGTAGCCCGCCTTGAGGAAGCCATCGGCCTTCTTGATGGCGCCCTTGTCCGGGGCCGGCGGCGCGAAGGTCTTGCGGCCGGCCTCTTCCTGGGGCGCGGTCGTCGTGCCGTCGCCACCCGCCGTCGCCGTCCCGCCGCCCTGACGCTTGGGCAGCTCGCTGACGCCGAGGTTCGCCAGGATGTCCTTGGCGCGACCGGAGTCGATCTCCGGCCCCTTGGCGTAGAGCAGCTTCATGGCGAGGACCACG
>JAEUKJ010000719.1 GCA_016792665.1 Deltaproteobacteria bacterium
TGGACCGGATGTGGACGCGATACGGGCGGAGCCTCGCGCCGGCGTCGCTCACGGTGTGAGCGCTCCAGGTGCCAAACGTCGGATCCCCCGAGACGTGCGCGACAACGACCTCGGTCCGTGCGCGCTCCTGCCTGAGCGCGATGGCCTCCTCCGCGGCCGTGTCGTGTGCGACCTCGACGACCTGCGCCGAATACGCGAGCAGCGCCGCGACCACGTGTTTTCAGGCAGGCTCGTAGTCGAAAGGGCACGTGCAACACACGAGCGGCTCGCGGTCCTCGTCGAGCGCCACATCGACCAGATACGGCTGGTCCTTTACGGACCCCTCGACCTCGGCCCAGAGCCGACTCTTATCCCAGCCGAGCGACAAGACCCGGTTCTCGCGGAAATAGGCCATCCCGCGGCGCAGCACGGGTTCACTCGCGAGCGCCTGCAAGCGCTCGTGGTCGAAGAGGAAAGGGTCCACACCTAGCACGGGGCGCAGCGTCGGATCGTTCATGACCACCTCACTACCGCGGTCCGAGGGGCCCGAGAGATAGCCGAGCACGATCGCGCTGTCACCAGCGACCCAATGTGGTGGGACCGTGTCGGGTAGTGCTTGCTCACGCGCGCGTCGGCGCGACAGCCGCGCGAAAATCCTCGACACTGCGCGTGTTGAGGATGTCTTCGGGGCCGAGGCCGGCGCGGCGCGCGAGCGTCACGGCGCCGTCCAGGTAGGCGAAGTGGCCGGGGGCGTGGGCGTCCACCGAGCAGACGAAGGAGATCCCCAGCGCCTTGGCCTTGCGCGCAATTTCCGGCGGCAAGTCCATGCGATGGGGGTCGCCGTTGAGCTCGAGGATGGTCCCGGTCTCGGCCGCCGCGTGCAAGATCTCGTCGATGCGGCACGCGATGGCGGGGCGCTTGAGGAGGAGGCGCCCCAGCGGGTGGCCCCAGATCTTGCGGATTGGATGCCGCATGGCGGCCAGGACGCGCTGGGTCATGGCCTCTTCGGACTGGGCGTGGCGCTCGTGGATGGAGGCGATGACGAGGTCCATGCCGCGCAAGATCTCGTCCGGATAGTCGAGCGCGCCATCGGCCAGGATGTCGGACTCGACGCCCTTCAAGAGGCGCACGGACGTCGTGGCCTGGACGCGGTCGATCTCGTCCCACTGGGCCCGGATGCGATCGATGTCGAGGCCGTTGGCGTAGCTCGCCGTGCCTGAGTGGTCAGTGATCGTCAGGTAGCGCACGCCCAGGGACGCGGCGGCGGCGGCCATCTCGGCGATGGACCCGCGCCCGTCCGACCAGGTCGTGTGGCAGTGGACGAAGCCCTGGATGTCGGCGGCCGTGACGAGTGGGGCGAGCACGCCGCGCTTGGCGCGCGCCAGGGTCGAGCCGTCGTCGCGCAGCTCGGGCGGCACGAAGGCCATCGACGCGGCCTCGTAGATCGTGGCCTCGCTGGCGCCGGGTGGCAGCGGGCGGCTCAGGAGATCGTCGGCGTGCTCGCTCGGTCCGGTGAGTCGGACCAGCGCAGGGCCGAGCGCGTCGGGCTCGACCAGGCCGAGGACGACCCGCGTCCCGTCGACGAGCCGGGCCTCGGCCGATCGATCGCTTGGATGCGGCACGACGCTGGCGACCCGCGGGTAGCGGGCCAGGCCCTCGACGACCTCCGTCGGCAGCCCGGGCTGAGACGGGGACCAAGGACCGGACCCGACCGCGAGCAGGTGGACGGTGTCGATGACCTCGAGGCGGCGCCGCACCTGCCCGACGATGACCACGTCGTCGAGCCACGGCAGCGCGCCGCGCACGTGCTCGGCCAGGGACTCGGCGAGGACCAGGGCGTCACTCAAGAGGAGCTCCGCGCCGCGCGACCGGTGCGAACGGATCTTGTCCAAGAGCTTCGCCTCGGTCGCCACCCCGAAGCCCGACACGTCGCGCACCTTGCCGGCCGCACATGCCGCCTCGAGCGCGTCCAGCGAGTCGATGCCGAGGGCCGCGTGCAGCCGTCGCATGCGATCCAAGGTCAGGACGGCCGCCAGCTCGAGAGCACCCGGAGGGAGCTCGGCCCGGAGCTCGTCCAGGACCTTGCACGAACCCGAGCGCGCGAGCTCGTCGATCGCCGCAGCGAGCCCCTGCCCCACCCCGGGCAGGCTCGTCAGGCGTTTCTCCGCGAGCAGGCGATCGAAGTCATTGGTCGCCTCGAGCGCCGTGGCCCCCTTGGCATAGGCCTGCGCCCGGAACGGCGGGTCCCCGCGGAGCTCGAGCAGCGTGCCGATGTCGCGGAGGGCCTTCGCGATGGCGAGACGTTCCATGGCGCCATCATGCCAGCGCCGCGCCGCACTTGCGATCCTTGCGTGTCAGGTTTACCCGAACTCTGACGTCGGTCTTCCGCACGGACGCGACACCCGCACACGCAGCACCCCCTTCGCCCGGAGCTCCCCATGGCACGCAACCGCAAGTACAGCCTCGAAAAAGGCGGCCCCAAGAACCTGACGATCCAGTGGACGGGCATCTGGAAGAACACCGAGGTCCTGTTCGACGGGCAGCGCATCGGCGAGCCGATCCCCACCATGAAGGAGCTCAAGCAGGGCCGCACCTTCACCCTGCCCAATGGCCAGAGCCTCTCGGTGCAGTTCAAGCAGCAGGTCTTCGGCGCGCAGGGGCTCGAGGTCCTGATCGACGGGCGCCCGCTGCCCGGCAGCGACACCGATCCCCGCTCGCGTCTCAAGCTCGCGACCGGCGTCCTCTACTTCGTCGCCGGCCTGTCCGCCCTGGTCGGCATCCTCGCCATGAGCGGCGTGAAGTTCCTGCAGATGATCGGCTTTGGCTGGCCGAGCCTCGCGGCCGGCGTCATCCTGGCCGGACTCGCCTTCGTCGGCTTCAAGAAGCGCGCGCCCTGGGCCTTCATCACGGCGACCGCGCTCATGGTGATCGACACGGTCGTGTCGCTGACGATCGCGGCGCAGGGCGGCGGGCGCATCCAGCCGTCCGGAATGTTCCTGCGCGTGGCGCTGATCGTGGCCGTGGCCGGCGGCATCAAGGCCGCCATCGACGCCAAGAAGGCCGATCGCGACGACGTGACCGACGCCTTCAAGTGACGCGGCCCGAGCCGACGATGACCGGCGAAGCGTGACTCCCCCGAGAGACCGGAGTAGGCATCATGTCGATTCCATAGAGGGGGACAAACATGAAGTGGTGCGCTCTCATCGTCGGCTCTCTGCTTCCTTTCATCGGAAGAAAGGCCGCCGCGACCTACATCCCCAGCCAACCACCGGCTCTCTCGACATGTTTTTGCGGCTTCTTTGCGCTACGCGCCAAGAGCATCGACTACGCCGCGATTGGACCGCTGGAGTACGTGTATCCGAGTATCATTCGATTCACTGCGGATGAGACGTTCGGAGCGTCGGCACCTCTCCCCGGGTTCGTCGTCGACATGAGGAGCATCGATATTTTCATCCACGGACGTGGGCCTCGAGCAATCGTCTTTTTCAACTCCAAAGGACATTACTACATCCAAGCATTCGAGGAGACGATTGGCTTCGTGGGAGACGCCGAGGAAGCCGCAAACGGTTATCCCAGATCTGAATATTGCGACCACGAATTGCCGGTCGCGAACCTGATGTCGTTCCTGGCTGACCGCCAATTCGACCCGTTGGCGTGCGAGACCGATATCTACGAGAACTTCGACCTGCCGCTGCCGCCGTGGCTCATGCCGAAGCCCGACGATTCGGGTTGCTCGGCGACTCACGCCGGTCCGATGCTCGGCGCGCTGGGGCTCACCTTGTTGGCAATCTCACGACGTCGGCGCGGAGGTTCGGTCCGCGCCGACCGACAGTGACATTGGATGATTGCGCTCAGTCGTCGTCGTGCTCGTCTTCGAGGCGGCCCGAGCCGCCGATGGCCCCGACGATCTGGTCTTCGATCTTGTCGCACGCGCCCTTGCCGTCCTCGATGAGGAGGACCCCGTCCTCGCGCTCGAGGTCCCCGTCGGCCGCGCACTGGGTGAGCGGGATCTGGGCGAACCAGGTGGCCGGGTCGAGCACGAGGAGGGCCTTGGCGACGACGTCGGGGCTCGCGACGAAGGTCGTCCCCTCGAAGCGGATCTCGTCCGTGAAGTCGAGGGCCAGGCGGTACGGCGTGCTCGCGCCCGAGACCGTCGTGGCCCCCTCGATGACGAGGGTCAGGTCGTCGGCGCCCGGGTCGAAGCGCACGTCGACGCGGCGGTAAGTGCCGGCGACGACCGGAACCGTGGGCAGCGCGGGCGTGGCGACGCCGGTCAGGAGGTCGATGGTCCAGGGCCCGCGCGCGCGGATCTTGTCGCCGTCGCAGGCCACCGTGTAGTCGGCGCCGCCGGTCACGAGGCCGGGGACCGCGGTGCAGTCGGTGCCCGCGGGCAGGTAGAGGTCGACGTGCCGGACGGTCGCGCGCGCCGCGGTGACGCCGAAGGTCGCGCCGCTCGCGTCGAGGATGGGCGAGGGCGCGGCCGAGAGCGCGAGCTGCACGGTGGAGACCTCGGCATTGCCGGTGTCGAGACCAGCGCATGCAGTCATGAGCGGGGCCGGGGTCGTGAGCGCGGCAAGCGTGACGAGGCGGAGGACGCGGTTCATTTGGGCTCCTGAGTGAGCGGGATCAACGCGAAGCTGAGCTGGTGGACTTGCTGGGGTTCGTCATCGGGCTGGACGTCCTCGGCGACGGCCAGGATCTCGCGGCGCAAGACCTGGATGAGCTCGATGACGCGGGCGTATTGGCGGCGGTTCAGCGCGACCGTGACGCCGCTGATGTTGCGCTGACCGATGGGGATCGTGTCGAGCGCGGTGATCGCTTTCTCGAGCATCTGCCGATGGAAGTTGCGGATGGAGAGGCTCCGGACCTCGGGGCCAGAGCTCAGGTTCTTTTCGGCCGAGGCGAGCTTGCCATCGTCACCGCGCACGAGCAGGCCGAGCCGCTCGAGGTTGTCCAGGCCGCGCTTCACGTCGTCGGGGCGCGTCTTGAAGCGCAGGCGGCGCGCGAGCTTCTCGGGGTCTTCGTCGAAGCCGGGGAGCTGCGCCATCTCGCGCAGCACCATCGTGTACCACTTCGAGTAGGCCTCGTACTGGTCGACCTCGATGCGCTTGACCGGGTCGCGCTGCGCGAGCTTGGCGATCTTGGCGTACGCGCGATTCTTGCGGGCGTCCGACTCGGCCTGGCCGAGCTCGACCAGGGCCTCGAAGGCCTCCGTCTCGCGGCGGTCCAGCCCGAGCCCGTCGGCGACACGCTCGATGGAGTCGGTCGACAGGTTGCGCTGCCCCTCGGACACGAGCTTCAAGAAGCTCGGTGAGGAGAACCCGGCCTTCAGCGCGAAGGACCGGTAGGAGAAGCCGCGGCGGGTCGCCTTGAGGAAGGCGATCATCGCCTTGAGATAGGCGCGGAAGTCGGTGAACTGCGTCACGAGCGGGCGCTCACTGGGCGCCTCGACCTCGGGCTCTTCGTCCATGTGCTCGTTCATCCG
>JAEUKJ010000748.1 GCA_016792665.1 Deltaproteobacteria bacterium
TCGATGCGGGCGATGGCGTCGTCCACGAGCTCGAGCGGCGAGACCTGCTTTTCCTTGACCAGGGTCGCGAGGCCGATCGCGTCGAAGTCCTCGAAGCGGGTGGGAGTCGAAGTCATGGCAACTACCTCGAGGTTCGAGAGATCAGGGGGTCGGCAGCTCGATGTCGTCGACGCTGTCGTGTCCCCGCGGGGTGTAGGCTGGCGGCGCCGGCGGTCGGTTGGCGGCGATCCACGCGTCCCAGCGCAGCGGGTCGGTCCCGCCCGGGGCGGTCACACCTGCTCCGAGCTTGGGCGCGAGCTTGGCCAGCGCGATGGCCTCGACCTCGGCCAGGGACTCTGGCCCCGCGGTGAGGTGGCGCGCCAACGGGATCATCGCACGCGCGTCGCCGAGGTCGCCGAGCGCCTCGATGGCGGCGCGCTGGATCTCGAGGTCGAGGTCGACCGAGACCGCCGAGAGCAGCGTCACGAGCACCTCGTCGGACAGCGACGGACGGCCTGGTGCGCGGCCCAGCGCCCCGAGTGCGCGCATCGCGTCGAGCGCCACCGGCAACCGCTCCGACCCGGCCAACATCACCAGCAGCTCGACGCCGCTCGCGTCTCCGAGGCGCGCGAGCGACCCCGCCACGACCTCGCCGACCGCGGCCGGCGCCTTGGGCAAGAGGTCCTTCAGGTCGGCCACCACGGCCTCGCGCAGCGTCGCGACCTGCCCCACCACGCCCAGCGCGGCGACTGCGCGACCGCGGATGGCGACGCGCTCTTCGTCGTTGTGCGCGATGGCCGACAGGGTGGCCACCACGCGCGGCGCGAGCGCTGCCTCCTGCGTGATGCGCTCGCGCAGCTTCTCAGCGATCGTCTCGACGCGCCACGGCTCGTCGATCGACACGAGCCCGCGACACGCCCCGAACGAGCACGCCCCGGACGCACAATCGAGCCCGTCGCGGCAGCCGCGCGAGCTCCCGAAGAACATCTCCTCGACCGACGGCGGCAGCCCCTCGGCCGGGATCGGCTCGGGCGGCGTGACCTCCTTGCCGCACGCGGAGGCCGCCAGGCTCAGCCCGACCGAAAGCGCCACCAGCACCCGCACCGTCGTCATGACCAAGGGAGCTCTCCCGGGCGGCGCGCGGCCGCGACGAAGCGCTCGAAGAGGCGCCTCTGGCTCGGACGCGCCTGCATCCACTCGGGGTGCCACTGCACCGCGAGCACCCACGCGTCGTCGCGCACGAAGCTCTCCGCCAGACCGTCGGGCGCGCGCGCCAGCACCCGCAGAGACGCCGGCTCCATACGCAGGCCCTGGTGGTGCACCGAGTTCACGCGCGCCGCTTCGCCGTCGAAGATCGACGCCAGGAACCCCGCCCCGGCATCGATCTCGAGGCCGTGGTCGAGCGCGTCGTAGAGCGCCTGGGAGCGATGCTCGAGCGAGCCCTCGCGCATCGACGGCAGGTCCTGCCAGAGGCTCCCGCCCTCGGCGACGCCGATGAGCTGGGCGCCCCGGCAGACCCCGAGTACCGGCTTGCCGGCCGCGACAGCGCTGCGATAGAGCGCGACCTCCAGAGCGTCGCGCGCATGATCCCCGCGCCACGCGGCCTCGCGCGCCGTCTCGCCGTAGACCTCGGGGGCGATGTCGGCCCCGCCCGAGAGCACGAGCCCATCGCAGCGCGCCATCACGGTCTCGGCCCACGCCGCCAGCGCTCGCGCCGTGCGCGCCTGCGCCGTGGCCGCGTCGGCATCATCGTCGGCGTGCGCCGGATCGGCGCGGTACACCATCACCGGGATCCCGCCCGCCCTGGCGATCGCGCCCGCGAGCTCGGCCTCGCCGTACTCGAGGGCCTTTCCCTTGTAGAGGCGCCGATCCTCGGCCGCCAGGTGGTTCGGGCTCACGGCGATGAGCGGCTGCGACATGGGCGACGTTGTGGCGCGACGCCGTGCCGAGGTCAACCCCGCAGAAGGCCCGCCGCGCCCGCGCGCGGACGCCCTCCACCCCGACGGGACGCCGCCGACGATTTGCGACCTCGGCCCGCCGCGCGTTGAAGCGACCCGCGACCTCCGCTAGAACCTCATGCCATGTCGTCACCGCGCTTCGCCTTCGTCCTCGCCTCGCTCTTCGTCGTCGCATGCGGGGGCGACTCCGCTCCCGGCACCGTCGAGGACGCCGACACCGCTCCCGACACCTCCGAAGTGTTCGACACGACCGCGCCCGACACGGAGCCGCTGGACCTCCTCGAGCCCGACACCGCCGTCGCCGACACCGCCGATGGCGACACCGCTCCGAGCCCCGACACGGTCCAGGGCTGCGGCGCCCCGCCGTTCACGTACCTCTGTCCCTGCACGCGCAACAACCAGTGCGACAGCGGCTGGTGCGTCCCGGTCGACGAGGACGAGGTCGCCATGCGCTGCTCGCGCACCTGCCAGGACGAGTGCGACAACGGCTGGGAGTGCCGCGGCGTCGCGGGTGCGGGCGACCCGGTCTTCCTGTGCCTGCCGCCCATCGACACGCTGTGTGCCGCCTGCACCAAGGACGCGGACTGCAAGGAGATCGGCGCCAAGTGCGTCGCGTTCATCGACGGCAGCTTCTGCGGGCGCGACTGCCAGGGCGCCCCGGACGCGTGCCCCAACGGCTTCGCCTGCGGCGAGGTCAAAAACGACTTCGGACAGATCACCGGCTACCAGTGCCTGCCCAACGCCGGCTCGTGCGTCTGCCCCGAGGACACCGACTACGCGAATGACCCCGCGAACTGCGGCTATTGTGGCAACGAATGTTCGTTCGTCGGTGCCTCTGCGGGCTGCTCTGAGTCGGCCTGCCGCATGGGCGACTGCCTTACGGGCTTCATCAACCTGAACCGCGACGAGTCCGATGGCTGCGAGTACGCCTGCACCCCGGTCAGCGGCGAGGCGGCGATCCCCGACGAACCCGAGACCGACTGCACCGGCTCCGCCTGCGACCAGGACTGCGACGGCATCGACGGCAGCTACGCCTCGGCCGTCTTCGTGTCCGCGACCGGCGGCCGCGGCGCCTCGGGGGCCCCCTACGACCCCATCAACAACATCTCCGACGGCATCGCCAAGGCGCGCGAGCTCGGCCGCCCGCACGTCTACGTCGCCTCCGGCACCTACCCCGGCGAGCTGCGCCTGGCTGCGGGCGTCTCGGTCTTCGGCGGCTACTCGAACGACGGGCGCTGGGTCCGCGACCTCGGGCTGCACCGCAGCATCGTGTCCAATGATGCGGGCACGACCGGGATCCGCGCGGTGGTCGCCGACGGCATCGTCGGTTCCCGCACGGTCTTCGACGGCTTCGACGTGCTCTCCGGCAACAACCCCAACCCGGGCGGCTCGAGCTATGCCATCTGGGTCCGCGGCTCGGACGACCAGCTCGTGCTCCGCAA
>JAEUKJ010000780.1 GCA_016792665.1 Deltaproteobacteria bacterium
TCGATGCGATACCCAGCCCTGCGAGCGACCTTCATGGGGCTCCCCTTTGTCTTCCCTGTGTCGAAGGACATAGCACTTCGCCCGCGACGCGACCAGAGGCGCGACCACGGCTTGGCGCCGCGGGTGCCCTCGTCCCCGCTCACCTGGCCGAACTTCACCTGGCGACGCCAGCAGGCACCGCCCGATTCCGAGCCCGCGCGCTACTCGGCGAGGAAGATCCCGCGCTCGACGAACACCCGCATGAGCTGCTCGACCCGCTCGGGCGTGACCCCGCGGGCCACGACGACGGCGTCGCGGATTTCGCCTGGCGAGCGCGTGCCATCGCACAGCGCGAGGATCGCCGCACCGACGTCGCCGACCCCCTCGCTCGCGAAGAGGCGCGAGGCAATTGGATCTCCGTGTCGCGCCTGATAGCGGTTCAGGGCGGGTACGTTCGGGCGCTCCGGCAGGTGGGTGGCGCAGGTCACCGGGGTCAGCGAGACCTCGAGCACTTCACCGAAGACCAGGCCCACGAGGCTGCCCGAGACGAAGCGCGCGTCCGCATCGGCGAAGTCGACGAGCTCGGACCAGGGCAACGTCCCGGGTGAGGCCGTGCGCAGCCTCTCGAGCACCGGCACCATCGGCGGGGCCAGCGGCACGAGCGCGCCGCGCCGGTTCTTCACGCGCATCTCACCGAAGTCCGCGTCGGGCCCCTCGGCGTCGGCCGTGCGACGCCCGCCGTCCCGCACCAGGAAGTGATCGCGCGGGATCCGCACGTGCAGGCGCGAGAGCGTCGCTGGCGACAAGGTCAGGGCGGGGTGGGCCCCGGCGCGCACCAGCAGCGAGCGCCGAAAGCGGTTGTTCAGGTGCTGATCGATGGCACTCTGGACCGCGATGGGGTCGTGCACATCACGCAGCACCTCGGCCAGGTTCGCGGCCTGCGTCGCCCCGAGGACGATACCCGGGAGGGCGTCGGTCACATAGCTCAGGCCCGCCTCGGCCGCGGCCGCGACGAAGTCCGAGAACCACAGCGGGTGGTGGTCGGGGGTGAGATATTCGTGGAACAGGTAGCTGTCGGTGTGGTCACTCAGGAGCTCGCGCTCGGCGACCAGCAGCGCGCGCCTCAAGCTCTTGTCCTCGGACGCCTCGACGTGCCTCTCGAGCGCACGCCGTGCGGCCAGGACGCGTTCCAGGGCGGGCATCTGCGGGTCGGTCTCGCGCAGCATGAGCTCGCGCACGATATTGCCAAAATGCCAGCCGGGATACGTGTTGTAGCTGATATAGGCCACACCGCGCGGGCTCAGGACGCGGGTCACGAGGTCGAGGATGACCTTCCTCAGGGCGGGCGGCACCCACGAAAAAACCCCGTGGCATATGACATAATCGAAGGGGCCGCCGAGGGCCTCGACCTCGGGCAGCTCCTCGAAGCTGGCACAGACGAGGTTCAGGTTGTCCAGCCCGAGATCGCGTGCCATCTGGCGCCCCGCCTCGATCTGCCGCGGCGACACATCGACCCCGACGAAGCGCGCCTTCGGCAGCTCGGCCGCCATCGCGATGAGATTCGCACCTGCGGCGGTGCCGAGATCCAGCACGCGCGCCGTCTCGACCGGGGGCGCGTCGAGCCCATAGAGCACCGCCATCGCCCCGGTGGTGCGCGGGTGTGAGCGCCCGTGCACGAGGTTCGGATAGGGCAGCTCGTCGTAGTGTTCCGCACTGGCGGAGCCGAGCCGCTGAGAGGCTCCAGCGTGGAGCGCGTCGCTCACAGCCCGAGCTCTCTCAGCACCTCGAAGGCCTTGCGCTGCTCATCGCTCAGGGCCTTCGGGGTCTTCAGGACGACACGCGCCAGCAGATCGCCGAAGGTTCCGTCCTTGTTGGGGAAACCCTTGCCGCGCAGGCGCAGCTTCTGCCCCGGCGAGGTCCCCGCGGGCACCTTGAGGACCTGCTTCTGTCCGTCGGGCGTCTCGACCTCGGCCGTGCCGCCGAGTGCCAGGTCACTGACCTGAACCGGAATATCACACTCGAGGTCGTCGCCGTGAAATCGATAGAGCGGGTGCGCGCCGATATGCACTTTGATCAGAAGATCTCCCGCGGGCCCGCCGCCCTGGCCGGGATGGCCCTTGCCGCGCACGCGCAGCCGCGTCCCATCGCGCGCTCCGGGCGGCACGCGCACGCGCACCTCCTGACCGCCGACCACGACCTCGCGCTCGCCGCCGTGGAACGCCTCGTGGAAGGTGACCGTGACCTCGGCCTCGGCATCGCTGCCCGCGGCCTGCGCATGCTGGCCACCCGCAAACGGGTTGAAACCGCGCGCACGGGCGCCGCCGCCACGCCCACCGCCACCGAATATCGACCCGAAGTCGAAGCCGCGGCCACCGGCCTGGCCGCCCTGGCCACCGAGCCCCATGTCTTCGAAGATTTTTCGAAAGTCGAAGTTCTGGAAGATGTCATCGCTCGAGTACTTCTCGCCGAAGCCATCGGCCCCGAACATGTCGTACTGCTTGCGTTTCTCGGGATCCGAGAGCACCGCGTAGGCCTCGTTGATCTCCTTGAACTTCTCCTCGGCCTCGGGCGTGGGATTGCGGTCCGGGTGAAACTGCATGGCGAGCTTGCGGAACGCCTTCTTGATCTCGTCGGCGTTCGCGTCTTTCGCGACGCCGAGCAGCTTGTAATAATCCTTCGACATGGCTTGTCTGCACTCCCAATGCGGCCGAAAGCGAGCCCGGCTCGATGATTCGACCGGGGTCTCCCCGCTCGCGGCCCCGCGTGTGCTCGTGACCGTGGACACCATGGCCCGAGACGGCAAGTGGCACAAGATGTGTCAGAGGCCGAGCGCGCTGCCCTCACCACGCGGGTCGGCCGCCCCCTCGAGCACCCCACCCTGTCCATCATCGCGGCGCCAGATGGCCATGGCATTGCCCATGCGGCCGCGCTCTTCGATGTGGTGCCCGCGCTTTTCGAGCTCTCGCCGGGTCTCGGGTGACAACAGGAAGCGCTCGACCTCGAGCACATCGGGCATCCACTGGTGATGGATGCGCGGCGCCGCCAGCGCCTCGCTCGGGTCCATGCCGTCCACGATGACGTGCAGGAGGACCTGGAAGGTCGTCGATATGATGCGCGAGCCGCCTGGGCTTCCGAAGGCCCCGACGACCTTGCCGTCCTTCAGCACCAGGGTCGGCGTCATGCTCGACAAGGGCCGCTTGCCCGCGGCCACGGCGTTGCCCTCGTCACCCACCAGGCCGAACGCGTTGGGCACGCCGGGCAGGGTCGCGAAGTCGTCCATCTCGTTGTTCAGGACGACGCCGGTCCGGCCCGCGACCTGCGCATTGCCAAACCAGAGGTTCACCGTCTGGGTCACCGCGACGCCGTCGCCCTCGGCGGTCACGATCTCGAAGTGGGTCGTGTGCGTACGCTCCCCGCCGGTCACCTTCAGCTTCGAGATCGCGGCGGCCGGCGTCGCCCTCCGCGCCGCGCCGACGGCCTTCGCGAGCCCGTCCATGGCCGCCTTGCCGATGAAGCGCTCATGGTCCACCGGGACGTAATCCGGGTCCGCGAGCCCGATGGCCCGCATCGCGAAGGCGCGTTTCATGGTCTCGGCCAGGCGGTGGAGGCGGTCGGCTCCGTTCCATCCCTCGGTCGCCTTGCGCCCGCTGTCCATGCGCTCGACCACGCCCAGCATCTGCACCAGGAGAAGCCCGCCCGAGCTGGGCGGCCCCATGCTGACGACGTCGAAGCCGCGAAAGGCACCGCGCACGGGCTCGCGCTCTTTCCAGAAGTAGCCGGCCAGGTCCTTGGCCGTCCAGATCCCGCCGGCCGCCGTCACGCTGCGCACGAGCTCACTCGCGGTCTCGCCGAGGTAGAAGTCCTCGCCCCGGGTCTTGGCGATGCGCTCGAGGGTCGCCGCGAGGTCGGCCTGCACGAGTCGCTCGCCGACTGCGGGGACGACACCGCGCGGCATGAAGACCCGCTGGGCGTCGGCATTCATCTGCGGGCCGACCTGAGCGATGGCGTCGCGCAGGCGGCGACTCACCGGGAAGCCGTCGTGGGCCAGGCGCAGCGCCGGCGCGACCACCGCCTCGAAGGGCAGCCGGCCGTAGCTCGCATGAAGTCCGGCCATGCCGCGCACGAGCCCGGGGATCCCCGCGGCCTTGGCCGTGCTCGTGCTGGCCCCGGGGATCGGCGCACCGGGCTTGGCGGGGTCGGCGAACATGTCGCGCGTCGCGGCCGCGGGCGCCATCTCACGCATGTCGAAGGTGCGCGTCTCGCCGCCCATGTGGACGACCGCGAAGGCCCCGCCGCCGAGCCCCGAGCTCCACGGCTCGACGACGCTCAGCGCGAAGCTCACGGCGACCGCGGCGTCGACCGCGTTGCCACCCGCGGCGAGGATCTCGCGGCCCGCCTCGGTGGCAAGCGGATGCGCCGAGGCCAGGACGGCGCGCTTGCCCTCGACCGGGGCCGGCGCGGCGGCGTTCGACGGGTCGGCCGCGAAGACGGCGACGCACAGGACCAGGGCGAGGCTGGCGCGGGGGCGGCGGGCGACGGAAGCGGATTCCAGCATGGCGAGGCTTTGCCTTTACAAGAGAGGGCGACCCGAGTCTTATGCCGTCGCGCGGCACGGAAGCCAACGCCGCGAACGCCGGGCAGGCCCGCGCGCTTCCTTTCAGCCCAATGATCCCGCGGACCTCCGATGGCCACGATCGAAATCCGACATCGACACAAGACCACCGCGGCGGACGCGCGGACCCGCACCAGGGGCCTGCTCGCCCTCTTCGCGGAGGAGAAGAAAGAGCTCGTGAAGTCGATCGACTGGGTCGACGACTCGAACGCCGTCGCCCACGGGCGCGGCTTCGAAGGCCGCTTCCGCGTGACCGACACGGAGATCGTCATCGACATCGATCTCAACCTGTTGGTCCGCGCCTTCAAGGCCAAGGTCGAGACGCGGCTCCGTCAGCGCCTCGTGGCCGAGTTCGGCGAGTAGGATGTCGCGCCTCTCTGCGACGTGGCGCGGCGCAGGCCTCGCGGCTCTGGGCGTCGTGGCGAGCCTCGCGGCCTGCGGCGAAGACGGCCGCACGCTCGCATGTCCGCTCTTGGCACCCGGCGCCCTGACGCTCTTCGGCCAGGGTGGCAGCCTCACCCCCGTGGCCGCCGACGCCGCCGACAGCGCCGGCCTCGTGACGGGACAGGCCGCCGCCGCCGCGCTGAGCGCGCACGCCGTCTGGCTGCGCAAGGGCGAAGAGGTCAAGGTCCGGGCCGTCACCAAGACCTTTGGGGCCGAGCTCGAGCTCGTCGCCTACGGTCCTCGCGATGCCTTCGGAGGGCTCCCCTTCTGCGGCGGGATCACCTCGGGGCAGGCTGCGGGCCTCACGCTGAAGGCCGACGCCGATGGCGAGTGGATCGTCCTCGTCGGGAGCCTGCCCGGCGGCGACGCCCTGGAGTACACCGTCCGCGCCACCTGTGAGGACGGCTGCGACACGGCCGCGGCGCGCTGCCCCACCCTCGCCGAGCGCGGCTGCGGGGCGACCCGCTGCGATGGCGAGCTCACGCGCGACGCCGCGGGTTGTCTCACCTGCGAGTGCGCCGCCGGCGCCCTGTGCAGCCCCGAGCGCGCGGCAGGCCCAGGCGGAAGCTGCGTCCTGCCCGCGTGCGACTGCGCCGACGCCCCGGCCGAGGCGGTCTGCGGCGCCGACGGACAGACCTGGCCCTCTCCGTGCGCCGCGGCGTGTGCGGCCGTCCCGGTCGCCAAGGCCGGTCCATGTGAGATCGCGTGCCCGGCCCTCGCCGCGTGCGAGGCGCCGTGTCTTGGCCTGCGGACCCTCGGCAGCGATGGCTGTCCGACATGCGAATGTGGTTCACGTTTCGCCGCCGAGGCCGCCTCTTGCGCGGCCTGTCCGCTGGACGAGGCACCGGTCTGCGGGTCCGACGGGGTGACCTACCCGAACGCCTGCCGCGCGCGCTGCGCCGGGGCGAAGGTCCTCTACGCGGCCGCCTGCACCGACGGATGTCGCGCCGCGCCGGCCGCGTGCACCCTCGACTGCGCCTTTGGCCTGCGTCCGGTGGCGGGCGGCGAGAGCTGCCTCGCGTGCGCCTGCGCAGACGTCCCGACGAGCTGCGTCCCTTCGGGCGCCCCGGTGTGCGCCACCCTGCCCGGCCCGATCGGCCAGACGACCCTGGGCTCGGCCTGCGTCGCGCTGGCTCTCGGTGCCAGTGACGGCGTCTGGGGCCCGTGCGGGGTCGCCTGCG